>JAEUOJ010000060.1 GCA_016789495.1 Accumulibacter sp.
TTCAACAGCAGTGGAACCAATACGCCGATCAGCGCGTGGATCCTATAGGCCGATCACAGACTGGCTCCATTACGCCGATCATGACCTGGATCCTATAGGCCGATCATCAAGTGGATCCTATGGGCCGGTCACTGACACACCAGCGCCACACTCACGCAATACCGCCTCCGACACCAGCAGTTCGTACTGGTTGCGGGTTTCCCACCAAGCAAGAGTAATTTGCTGATGAGCTGCCCCGAGAATAGTCTTGCTGGGACGAGCCGTCAGGTAGCTGATGACCGAGGTTTCAACGTATACCTTGCGCTTCATGACTTCAACCCTCGTTCAGAAAACGTGGTCTGTCCCCTATTACGTGTGTCCCCTATTACGTGGTCCCCTATTACGTGCAGGACGGCTGCGAGCGGCGCGAAGCGCCGATTGCAGCCGGTCCGGTGCATTGGAATGTTAGGACCTTGATGCAGGAAAGGGAGGTTAGGAGCATTCGTTGAGGAAATTGAGGTGCTTGGGAACCCCTTTTGTACAACCCCGAGTGCAAACGTACAGATACCTAGGCTCATTTTTTTCGTCCGGACACCGGGACTTCCCCCTTTTCATTACTTCGTAAGTGGCTCCGGCTAAAGGAGAGCGACCTTCTTTCTTACAATGAAAACCTATAGTTTTTTCAGTTAATGAACATTCTTGATAAAAGGAGAGGGTCTGCATGGTCTCCCAATCAGGAGAGCCATTTTTCAGAATGTTTTTTGTAAAACGAATAACTGTTTCTGGTCCGCAGCCCCCATCTGTAATTTCAAGATATAGATGTGGTGTGCGTAGGAAGGCGAATTCGTCACACCCAGCTGAGGCATGAAAGGAAAACAGCACAAGGGCAATGCAAGAGAGGAACCTCATGGTTGGATCCTAACGTAGAGCTCAGCCGCACGCAGCGGCGCGGCGTCGCGAGCGGCCGGCACAAAATGGCCGTAGGTCATTGCCGGCCGGGAGTGGTGCCACGCCGTTGCGTGTCGGCTGCAGCGCCTGGTTAGGCCGCATTGCTTGCCATGCCAAGTTCAGTAAGGGCCTTCAACAAGGCGCTGCGATAGCCACCATATGTTGCCCCATGGATCTCGTACGCCGCCTTGCCTGTCGTTGTACGGCATGTCGACCACCTCCATGATGCAGGCCGCGCCAACCGAAAGCGCCGTAGCCATGGCCGCACGGGCGTCTTCGACGTACAGGTAGTGCGAGCAGGGCATGGCAGGAAACGACTCGGACGCTTCACTGACCATGACAGTCGAGGTGCCTATGCGGATCTGTGCGTTGGCCACGCGCGACCCGTCCATGTGACGGAGGATCTCGACGCCACCCAGCCCGTGCACGAGGAACGCAAGGAATTTGTCTGCGCCGCGGACAAAGAAGTAGGCGGTGACAGTGTTGAAGCCAGGCGGTAAGTGCACGGTGTCTCCCCTATGCGGCCGAACGTTTGAATTCACAGGACTGCGCGGCTTTTCGCGCAGGTCCGGTGGAATGAATGGTTGGGCGGATCGTCATTGGCGACCCCGCAGGTTGTAAAGCATGCCTCCTGGCGGAGCGGCGTTGTCAGTTGCCCCCTCTCGCACGGAGACTTGGATGGATTGCGTTCCGACAGACTGAGTGTGCGCATTGACCTTGGCGGACTTTGCGCTCAGATATTCGACGACCAGTGAATTAGACGATGGCCAGTGAAGGTTGGCGCCATACGCGTGCTGATTTCGAACAGCACCATATAGCGAAACTGCCGGCGTGCCTGAAGGTTGGACGCCGTGCGCCACGACGTAACCTCATACCCGAATGAAGTAGTAGCTCCACCGTTGGTCTCAAAAAGTACAGCGTCAATGTTTCCGGATGGTGACACGACGCGAGCAACTTCGTCTTTGCTCGGCTCACCAATTAGCCCGGAGAAAAACCAAGCCAACAGCAGCACCGTGCCAACTGCAAACGAAACAAGGCCGCCAACAATCCAAAGAATCCATTTCAGCGGTCGCGGCATTGGCATGGCTTCAAGACGCCCAACGTTTGAGTTCAGGGGCCGCCGAGGCCCACAGGGCCGAGGGGATCGAGAAGCGTAGCTTCTCGACGGTCCCCTGGAACGAGAGGTTAGGCCGCACGGCTTGGGGTAGCCAGCGGCGGCCATCGCTTTACAGCAAGGGAGATTAGTCCTGCCATGATCAACATTGCAGCCGCGTTGGTACCGACCGGCACAAAGAACGTAGACGGTGGGCATGTGTAGTGAAGGCAGTATTGCCCAAAGATCAAGATGTTCTGCAGAACATAGATTCCTGGGCCAACGACATAAATGGCTACAGCGCGCGGCTGACGAAAAAACAGCCGATGCACACCTGCGACGAGAGCACCGCAAACCAGCACTGAGGACAGCTTTGTCTGCCAGGAGTGCTGAGCCAATGCACTCGCCAATCTTTCGTCAACGGGTATCAGATTGAAGACAGAGGCGACATACCAAACTGCCCACGGGATAAGGCAAAGATGTAGGCAATAAAGAATCCATACAAACAGCGGACGATGAGTCTCGATTGGGACTGCCTCTGGAATTGAATCGGCGAGCCTCGCTTCCGGCGCGTTATAGGGATTTCGGTCAGTAGACATGGTGAGGCCTAACGTGAAGTAGACATCCTAATTGACGCAAAGCTTTGCGTCAATTACGCTGATTTTGCATAAATTCAGCGTGTGATTCCTAATGAAACAATGACATAGACAGTGAATGCGTTCACTAAAGATTCCGGGAATTACGTCAGGCCGATGTCGCGGCGCGGCCGCCAAAGAAGCGGCTTGACCAACCCTGCGACCGCATTCGTTTCAAGCGCTATAGCCTGCGGGCGGAGCAGGCTTATGGGGACTGGGTAAGGCGTTTCATCCTTTTTCATGGCCATCGCCATCCGCGCGAAATGGGTGCGCGCGAGGTGGCGGCGTTTCTCAGCCACCTCGCGGTCGAAGGGCGGCTTTCCACTGCCCCACGGAATCAGGCGCGCAGCGTGAGGTGGTTTCCTTTCAAGGAGGTGCTGAGACTGAGCTGCCGCTGCGGCGGGCAGTGTTGTCGATTTATGGCACGGAGCGCCTGCCCAGCGAAATCACCGCTCGGGACATTGCGTCCGGTTCCAGTGGCGTCTGCGGCAAATGCGCCTGGTTGGTCAACTGCGCAAAAGGCGTGCCATAAAAGAGTTGAGTTTGCGAGGCGCGACAGGGGCTGATGGACGACGCGCCTCGCCGGGAGACGCGTCACTTCAACTCAAGAACGTAGTGTGCGTCCTGTCCATGAACCGACCGCTGCGGACTGGCATGTCGGGTGGGGGGCAGGGCCGTTTAGACGCCGTGTCCGATCTGGGAAATCGAAAGCCTCGCTCGAGGGCGGCTCATGCCGGGGATCAGCCGTCGCCTGTCTTCCGCCCGCTTGCTGGGCTGTTTCTCCGCCACGCCGACGATAGCCCGGCCGCGCAGATCAGCGCCATGCCGGCCACCGTCGGCCCGTCCGGCCAATGATCGAAAACCCGCCAGCCGAGCAGGGTCGCCCAAACCAGTTGCATATACAGTAGCGGCGAAAGCAGCGACGCCGGCGACTGGCGGAAGGCGTGGATCAGCAGGAGGTGGCCGACGCCGCCGTATATTCCCAATGAAACAATCAGCAGTGTCTGGCCCGGTGTCGGCAAGCGGCCGTCCCAGCTCAGCGGCAGCAGGATGGACATCGCCAGCGTGCCAACCAGCGCGGTATGGAAGAGCAGGCGCAGTGGTGGTTCGCTGGTCGCCAGTCGTCGGGTCAGCAACTGGTAGGCGGCGTAGCAAAAACCGGCCGCGAGCGCGTAAGCGACGCCGGCGCCGACCAACGCGCCACCCGGACGGACGATCAGCAATACTCCGGCGAAACCGGTCAGCAAGGCCAGCCAGTTCCACGGCCGGACCTGTTCGCCGAGCAGCGGACCGGCGAAGATCGCCACCAGCAGCGGCGCGATGAAGACCATCGCCGTCGTTTCGGCCAGCGGCAGGGTGCGCAAGGCCAGCTGCCCCAGCAAGGTGACGGCGACCAGCGACAGACCGCGCAGCAGCATCCATCCCGGTTGGCCGGTGAGCAGCAGTTGGCGGCCGCTGCTCGGCAAGACCGTCACCCCCATCAACAGCAGATGCACCAGATAGCGTCCCCAGACCAGCAGTGGAACGTCCAGGAAAGCGCTCAGGTGCTTGGCCGTGGCGTCGAGCAGGGCGAAAAGCAGCATCGCCAGCAAACAAGACACCACTGCGCCAATCGGCAGTGAAGACGGGCGATGCTCACCCGGCACGCGGGGCGACCCAGCGGTTGAAGCGGTGACGGGCGCTGTCGATCAATTCGCCGGCGGTCAGTCCGATCGGTCCGTGGCCGCCGGCGACGAGGTCGTCGGCGGCGGCGCCGTGCAGATGCACGGCGGCCTGCAGGGCCTGAGGCGCTGGCCAGCCCTGCGCCAGCAGCGCGATGAGCAGGCCGCTCAACACGTCGCCGGTGCCGGCGGTGGCCAATCCCGGATTGCCGGTGGTGTTGACGAACCAGTCGCCGTTGGCCGTGGCGACGATGCTGCCGCATCCTTTGACCACCGCCGTCGCCCGGAAGCGGCGGGCCAGCTGGCAGGCGGCGGCGGCGCGGTCGGCCTGTACCGCGGCGGTCGAGCAGCCGAGCAGTCGCGCCGCTTCGCTCGGGTGCGGTGTCAGCAGTGTCGCCGCGTGCGGTCGGCCCGGTGTCGCCCGCCGAAGCAGTGTGTCTTCGAGCTGCGGGGTACGCGCCAGCAGATTCAGCGCGTCGGCATCGAGCAGCAACGGCAGGTCGAGCGCGCAAGCGCTGTCGAGCAGGTCTCGAGCCACGGCGGCGTCGCCCATTCCCGGGCCGCAAGCCAGCGCGTCCAGCGGCGTGGCGAGCAGGTTCACCGGATCACGCAGCATCAACTCCGGTTGCAACCAATCGGCCGCCGGCGCTTGCGGATCGAGCAATCCGAGGTATACGCGCCCGCTGCCGAGCTTGAGCGCGGCGCGGCCGGCCAGCAACGCCGCACCGACCATGCTGTCGGCGCCACCGAGAATACCGGCGTTGCCGTGGCTGCCTTTATGGCTGTTGCGTGCCCGTGGCCGCAGCCAGTCGGCAAACAGATCGACGCCGATGGTGCGCGCCGTCGGCCTGACCCATTGCTCGGCGTCAAGCGCGAGGGGCGCCACCGACACCGTGCCGCAGTGATCCGGTCCGTCGCCGGTGAAGAGTCCCGGCTTGCCGGCGATGAAGGTCAGGGTGTGACTGGCGCGTATCGTCGCGCCGCGGCAAAGACCCCGATCGGCGTCGAGACCGCTCGGGCAGTCCAGCGCCAACAGTGGGCAGCCCAGCCGGGTGGCCAGCGCATTGGCGGCGTGTATCAGCTCGTCGTGTACGCCGCTGATTGGTCGCTGCAGGCCGATGCCGAACAGCCCGTCGATGATCAGACCCCAGGTCGGTCCGCTTGGCAAAGTGTCGGCGAGCTGCCCGCCGTCGTCGATGAAGCGCTGATACGCTGTTGCCGCGTCCTTCGGCAGGCGGCCGGCATCGCCGGCGAATACCAGATGCACCGCGAAACGGCGCTGGCGCAAATGCCGTGCGGCGACGAAGGCATCGCCGCCGTTGTTGCCTGGTCCGGCCAGAACCAGCACCGCCGCGCCGGCTTCGGCACACAGGCTGGCGGCGAGATCGGCTGCCGCCAGTCCGGCGCGCTCCATCAGCGGTTGATCGGCGGCGAGCTGTTCAATGCGCCGCAGATCGGCGGCTTGATAGAGCGCTTGGGAGTGCAGGTCTCGGTTCATGGCAGGGTCCCGTGGTGAACGTTGGCAAAGGTCCGCCGGGCGGTGACGACCGTGCGGTGATGAATGGCGACCGTATCGTCGATTTCTCGGGCGTAACCGCCGGCCATGACCACCGCCACCGGCACAGCCAGCGTTCGGCACGTCTGGAAAACGAGCGCGTCGCGTGTGGCAAGACCGGCGAACGTCAGCGACAGCCGACCAAGACGATCGTCGTGGTAAGGGTCGGCGCCGGCCAGATAAATCACCAGCTCCGGACGGGAACGCCGGAAGACCTCGCGCAATCCACCGCTCAGTTGTTCGAGATAACCGTCGTCGTCGGTGCGGTCCGGCAGATCGATGTCCAGATTGCTGTTCGCCTTGTCGAATGGGAAATTGTGCGCGCCGTGGATCGAAAAAGTGAAAATCCGTTCATCGTCGGCGCAGATCGACGCCGTGCCGTTGCCCTGGTGCACGTCGCAATCGACGATCGCCACCTGTTTGACGGCGCCTTCGGCCAACAACACCCGTGCCGCCACTGCGGCATCGTTGAACACGCAGAAGCCTTCGCCGTGGTCGGCATGCGCGTGGTGCGTGCCGCCGGCGAGGTTGGCCGCGCAGCCACGTTCTTGCAATGCCACGCGGCAGGCGGCCAGCGTCGCGCCGGTGCTCCGCCGCGAGCGTTCGACCATCGCCGCCGTCCACGGAAAACCGAGACGTTTGATTTCGGCCGGGCTCAAGTCTCCGCGACTGACGCGCGCCAGGTAGCTGGCCTGGTGCGCCAGAGCGAGTTGCTCGTCGCTGGCCGCTGGCGGAACGATGAAATCGTCGCCGGCGAATTCTTCGTCAGCCTGCAAACGTTCGCGCAGGCGTCGGTATTTGTCGATCGGGAAACGATGCCCGGCCGGCAAGGGCAGGTCGAAGAGGTCGCTATGGAAGAGTTTCACCGCCGCCCACCGTTTTCTGGAAAAAGCGGTTGTGATTTTAGCAGCCTGCCGGATTTGAACGAGTCGGCGGCAAAACGTCAAATGATGGAGAATTTTTTGCCGGCTTGCCGCGGGGATAGGGCTCTTCCTTCCGCACTTCTTTCTCTTGTCACCTGTCTAAAACGACTGAACTCGAGCGCGGCGGCTGGGCGCGGCGAGCAGCGATTGCCAGCGACAGGAATACAATCGGCAATGCTGATGCCGGTCAGCAATTTCTGCCGCGCGGTGTCGAATCGAGTTCGCCGCCGTATTCTGGGTCCATCAACGGAGAGACGCCATGCAAAGCAATCCTGTGGTCTGGTTTGAAATTTACGTGCAAGACATGTCACGCGCCAGGAGCTTCTATGAGGCCGTGCTCGACATCAAGCTGGCGCCGATGCCGGCCCCAACCGAAGAAATGAGCATGGAAATGTGGGCATTTCCATCCGACAAAGAGACCGCGCACACCTCGTATGGCGCTTGTGGCATGCTGGTCAAAATGGCCGGCTTTCCCTCGGCCGGTGGTGGCACGATGGTGTACTTCGGCTGCCAGGATTGCGCGGTCGAAATTGGGCGCGTTGCGTCAAATGGCGGCACGGTGATCAAAGAAAAAATGTCCATCGGCGAACATGGCTTCATTGCCCTGGCTCGCGACCCGGAAGGCAATATGATCGGCTTTCACTCGATGTGAGAAAACCGATCGCGCGCCGCTGACACCAGGCGTTACTGGCGGGGGGTGTTGTTCCGCTAGGCGCCTGGAGACCGCATTCACCCTCCCTGCGACAGCTCATGCTCGGTTCGTACCGAGAATGCCGTGCCAGGGGATCAGCGGCGTTACGAAATCCCCGTCGGGCGTTTTTTCCGCCAGATTCCGCGCAGCGGCGACAGTTTTTGGGCGACGGACAGTTGGTCGTCGGACAGCGCTTCGAGGAATTCCGACAACGGCTTCGACTTGGCGACCGCAAAACCGGTCGCCAACAGCGAGGGAATGGCCACGGCGACGAAAAGCCACCATTTTTCGATCCAGGGGCTTTGCGCGGCGTCGATCAGATTCATTCCCAGGAAACCGGTGGTCAGCGTCATCACCAGACCGGCCGTGGTGACCACCGTCAGCCGGACCACCGTATTGCTCTGCCGGCGCAAACTGTCGCTGTCGAGGTACTGGTTCATGTCCTGAATTTCCTCGCGCAGTTCGGCATAAAGCTTTTCGGTGCCCAGATGTTCCCGTGTCAGGATGAACAAGGCGCGGGCCTGCGCCTGATCGGAAATTTCATGAAACCAGTAGCGATGACTGAAGCGCAGAAAGATCTCCAGGATTTCCCGGATGCCGCGCTTGAACCGTTTCACCGATTCCGCCTTGCCGACCTCGAGACGGTTGAGCGTGGTGATCAAGCGATCGGAAAGCATCAGCAAGGCGGCTTTGTGGAAGTGCGGGATCAGGAAGAGCAGAAAAAACTGGTGGCGGAATTGCCCGAGCAGGCCGTTCTCGAGGCCCCGGTAATAATCGTCGTCGGCGTTGCCGACCATCACGAAAGCGTGTCCGCAGCTCAGCAGCCGGGTGCCTGGTTGCTCGGCCTGCGGATGCCAAAAGCGGTCCAGGCAGTAGCGGCTTTCAAAGTTGTCCAGATGCTGATCGGAGTAGGGCGCCGAACCGCGCTTGTCGGGCCCGGTGACCAGGACCAGTCGGGCGAAATCGCCGCGGATCATCGCGCCGGCATCTTCCATCGCCAAGTAGGCCAGAACCGGCATGCGATGGTATTCGACCTGACGATAGCGAACGAGGCCGCTTTCGTCCGAATGGTGCAACACCAGCGGTCGCAGAAGAAATTCCCAGTGCGAGGCGATGCACGGCGCGCGGAAACGAGAGACGAAGGAGAGATATTTGCTGCGATTTTCGTAATCGGAAACCGCCAGCACCTGCCCGTGCTTGCCAAGCCATTCGGTCTTTTTCAGGCAGTGCCCGCCGGTGCCGTCCTCATCCCAGTACGGTGGATAGGCGCGACCGAATCGGTAGAGCGTGTCCTGGACTTGCCGCAAGCTCAGGTTGTCGGCGGCAATCTCGAACACCAGAATCACCACGTCGATGTCGTAGAAAAAGTAAAGATCGGTATGAATGACTTCGAAGGTCAAGGCGTGCGCGTCTTCCTTGAAGGTCATGCGGACCTGCGCCAGGTCATGGCGGCGAAAGACTCGGATCGGTGACTCGTTGCCACCGACCGATGATTGCCGACTGCCTCCTTCTCCGTAGAGAAAGCGTTGCACGTAAGGCAGGAAGGTGACGAACTCGCTGTAGTGCCGTTCCTGGAATTGCCCCGGATCGCCGCAGAACTCATCGACCAGTTCCCGCCACGGGTTGTCGTCAGCCGTTTGTTCGAGCAGTTGATAGTGATTGTCCAAAGGACTGTCCGCCGGCAGAGGCATCAGTTGCAGCGGCCACAACAGGATTTGACGAAAGTGGTCGACCCGCAGGTCGGACGCGTCGTGCTCCGTTGCCATGAACACCTCCAGAAGATTGCCGGGGCGGCCGATTTCAGGCGCCGATGCCGGCCAGCAGTTCGTCGATCATACTTTCCGCCTGGCGTTGGTAGCCGCCGCCGAAAAGGTTGAAGTGGTTGAGCACATGGTAAAGGTTGTACAGGGTCCGGCGACGAGCGTAACCCTCTGGCAAAGGCCAAGCCTGGCGGTAGCCGACAAAGAAACCTTCGGGAAAGCCACCAAACAGTTCGCACATCGCCAGGTCCGCTTCACGGTCGCCAAAATAGACTGCAGGATCGAATAGCGCTAGCCGACCGGACACATCCACGGCGGCGTTACCGTACCATAGATCGCCGTGCAGCAGACTCGGTGAGGGCTGATGATCGTCGAACAGGCGTTCCAGTCGTTCGGCGAGTCCTCGGCCGCGGTCGATCAGTTTCGCCGACGCCCCGTGCCGTTCGGCCAGTTCAATCTGCGGCAGCAGACGTCGTGTGGCGAAGAATTCCGGCCAGCTGGAGGCAAACGCGTTGTGCTGCGGCGTTGAACCAATGAAATTGTCGCAGTGCCAGCCGAAGCGCTCGCCCAGGAGGCGATGCAATTCGGCCAGCGCGCGCCCGGCGATGGCACTGTGGGCGGCTTCTGGCCAGGGGCGCAAATTGAGATGTTCAAGAATCAGAAACGCGTACTGGTCGTGGCAACCCCGGCCAAGCACCCGAGGCACGCAAAGGATCGGACAGGCGGCGATGGACCGCAGACCATCGGCTTCGGCGGCGAACAGCGCCGCTGAAGGAACGGCGTTGATTTTCACGAACCAATGACCGTGTTGGTGACCGAACAGGAAGCTGCGCGAGATCGAACCTCCGCCGATTTCGCGGATGGAGGTGATTTCGGGGGCTTGTTCCTCGACACTGACGACAGTCCGCCGGATGGCTTCAATAAGCGTTGCCGGCAAATGAGAGTTGCTTCGGCGCACGGTGATCAACACGAAAAATCGACAGTGTAGTCCGCTTTCGTGACGGGCCACCGGCGTCCGCCATTGTTTACGTCATCGTTTCGGCACCGATCCGCGTTTTAGGATATTTACTCGTGCGTTTGAATGTGGTGTGATAGAAGGTATTCGTGGGGACGGGCGGTGGCTCTGGTCATACTTTGCCACCGGTAAAGCCGGCAGTCTCTCCGAGAAATCGTTGATTTTTATTTTTTTAAGAGCACCTTAACACTGGAGCCATAGCCAATGAAGACCCGTTTACTCGTCCTGTCCGCTTTTCTTGCTTTGACGATGGCCGCTTGCGGCCAGAAGGAAGACGCCGCGGCCAAAGCCAAGGAATCGGCCCAAAAAGCCGGTACGGCGGCAGAAGCCAGTAAAGACGCGGCCAAGGATTCGGCAGCGGCCGCGAAAGAAGCGACCAAGGATGCCGCGGTCGCCACCAAGGAAGCGGTGAAGGATGCCGCCACTGCGACCAAGGAAGTCGCCAAGGACGCCGCCGTCGCGACCAAGGATGCCGCCGTTAACGCCGCTACCGCCACCAAGGACGCCGCTGTGGCGACCAAGGATGCCGCCGTCAACGCTGCCTCCGCCGCCAAGGAAGCCGGTAAGGACGCCGTCGCCAAAGCAGCCGATGCGACCAAGGCCGCTGCCGATAAGGCCAAGGATGCGGTTGGCAAGTAATTGTCCGGCTCACCCCGGGACTGGGTTCCGGGCTGTTTAAAAAAACCCCGCCGCACAAAGAACGGCGGGGTTTTTGTTGTCCTGGTGGACGCCAGAACCACTCGCCTGGGCTTTATTTGCCTTTGCCGCTCGCCGCGCTTTGCGCCATGGTGACCCGGTTGCGGCCCTGGAGTTTGGCGGTGTACAGCGCCCGGTCGGCACGTTCGACGAACTCGTTGACCGTTTCTCCGGCAACGTAATCGGCGACGCCGATCGAAACGGTTACCCCATGGAGCTGCCCTTCATTCTCCTCGGAGCGTTTGCTCCAGTTGGCGGCGATGATCGCCCGCAACGCCTCGGCCAGGCCGAGCGCGCCGCCACGTGGTGTCTGCGGCAGAATGACGGCGAATTCTTCGCCGCCATAACGGGCCGCAGTGTCCTTGCCTTTGACGTTGGTCCGCAGGATATGTCCGATGCTGGCCAGCACTTTGTCGCCAAACAAATGGCCACGGGCGTCGTTGAGTTTCTTGAAATGGTCGATGTCGATCATCAACAAGCACGGACCGGGCGAGTTTGTCGGGGCTCCTTCCAGGCAGTTTTTCAACGCATCGTCAAATCCCTTGCGGTTGACCAGTCCGGTCAGGGAATCGAGCAAGGCCTCCTCGCGGGCGCGGGCCACTTCATCACGCAGACGCTGTGCTTCACGGGTGCTGGCTTCGAGACGTTCCTGTAGCGTGAGGATGCTTTCCTGCATTTCCCGCGTGCCGCGCAGGATATCCGTGACCCCGGTGGCCAACTGATGACTGCCGGCTGCATTGGGTTGCAACAAGGCATCGGACCAGCGCTCCAGCGAGTGGCCATAACGCGAGGCGTGGTCCCCCGCTTCGGTGGCGGATTCAGCCACTTGGTCGACCAGTTGCGTGACACTGTCACCGATGCGTAGCGCCGACTTTTCTCCGAGGGTGGCGACGTATTGCGCATACAGGTTGTAAGTCGTTGCATCGTCGAGTGGACCCTGTCTTTCCAAAAGGTCATCGATGACGGTCTGCAGGGGACGATTGACCCCCGAAACATACTGGTACCAGATGGTGTAACTGGCAGGATGCAAGCCCGCCTGTTGCTGCATCATCCGTTTCAAGGCCAGTCGCAGGAATTCGGCGCTTTGCGCTATGCTATGGTCGTACCTCATGCTCGTGGCTCCAAGGGCTTCTTTTGTAATTTTTTCGAATCTGACTAGGCTGCCGATTGCTAGCCTAGTCCATTTTCACGGCGTTGCCGGCTTGTTTTTGAGAGAGGAGACGAACAGGCGTCGTATTGCCGACGGTCATCCCACGCTGTCGGTCGGCTTAATCAGTTGAAATAGGGGGTCGATAGGCCGCCTGCGCGAAAGAAGAGCATCAAATCTTGCAGATCGGTCTGGTGATAAGCCGGCATGCTTTGTCGCAGCGCGCGCAATGCCTCGCTCAACTGCTGATCACGGGGCCGTCGGTTGGCACTCTTGACGACCATCATGTAGGGAACCAGGAATGTGCTCAGTACTTTGACCTGTGTCCCGAAGGCTTGCGCCGCCCGCTTGAAATCCGGCATCGAGAAGGCCGCACGTAGCGAGTTGAGATAATCCTCGGTGAAAATTTCCGGTTGTCGATCGGCGTATTGGTGGCCGAAATAATCAATCGACGATTCGGCGCGCAAATGACCGAGATCGGCGAAGTACACCCCGCCGCCCGGTTTGAGAATGCGTGCGGCTTCCCTGAACGAGGCCTGCAGCAATTCCGTGTTGGGCAGGTGATGGAAAGCCAGCGTCGAAGTGACCGCATCCGCGTGACCATCGGCCAGGAAGCCGAGGTCAGTGATGTCGGCGAGCTTGAATTCGCAGTTGCGCAGCCCTTGCTCCGTCACCAGTGAGCGCGCTCGCTCGAGCATCCGCGGCGAGAGGTCAACCCCCAGAAAGTGACTGTCGGGATTGAGCCGGGCGACCTGTGCCAACTGGTTGGCGGATCCACAGGCCAGGTCAACCACCCGGTCACCCGGCCGGATGACATGTGAGATCTGGGCGGTATGGAACAGGTAGACCGGTGCCATCGTTCCCCCTTCCGCGCCGGCCCGGGAGTAAGCCTCGACCTGTTCCGGTCGATCCATCACCAGATCCGGTTCGGGTACGCGTCGGCTGCGCTCGGATGTCAGCAATTCGTGTATGAAAACCTTGAAAACCTTCAGACTTGCCAACGTCGGTAGCCTC
>JAEUOJ010000066.1 GCA_016789495.1 Accumulibacter sp.
CCAACTTTTCATTACGTCCTAGGGATCAGCGCTATGAGCAATGAGTGCAAAGTGGACGGCGGAAGGCGGCGACTGGTCGTCGCGACGGCGGCGGTTAGCGGGGTGGGGGCGGTGGCTGCGCTTGTGCCATTCCTGTCCAGCATGTTGCCTTCCGAGCGGGCCAAGGCGGCCGGTGCGCCGGTGGAAGTCGAAATCGGCAATTTGGAGCCGGGGCAGATGATGACCGTCGAGTGGCGCGGAAAACCAGTCTGGATCATCAATCGCAGCAAGGACATGCTCGAATCGTTGTCGAAATTGACCGACGCGGTCGCTGATCCGAAGTCTGAAAAGAAAATGCAGCCGGAATATTGTCAGAATGAGACCCGTTCGATCAAGCCGGCGATTCTGGTGACGGTTGGCATCTGCACGCACCTCGGTTGTTCGCCATCGTCGAAATTCAAGAAGGGTAGCGAAGAGGGAATGGACGGCGCTTGGCTGGGCGGTTTCCTGTGCCCATGCCATGGCTCGACCTTCGACTTTGCCGGACGTGTTTTCAAAAGCAAGCCGGCACCGGACAACCTTGAGGTGCCGCCGCACATGTACCTGTCGGATACGCGCATTCTCATCGGTGAAGACAAGAAGGGGGCTTAAGCAATGGCGGCGAACACCAATTTCGAAAAGTACAAATCGGACGGGTCCCTGCAAGGCAACTTGCTGGAATGGTTCGACGCCCGGTTCCCGGCCACTTCGATGTGGCGTGGCCACCTCTCGGAGTACTACGCGCCGAAGAATTTCAATTTCTGGTATTTCTTTGGTTCACTGGCGATGCTGGTGCTGGTGATCCAGATTGTTACCGGCATTTTTCTGGTCATGCACTACAAGCCGGATGCCTCGCTAAACGCCAACGGCATTCCGGTGGCTTTCGCCAGCGTCGAGTACATCATGCGCGACGTGTCTTGGGGCTGGCTGATCCGCTACATGCACTCGACCGGTGCCTCGGCGTTCTTTATTGTCGTTTATCTGCACATGTTCCGCGGCATGCTGTATGGCTCGTACCGTCAGCCGCGAGAATTGATCTGGATTTTCGGCTGCCTGATTTTCCTCTGTCTGATGGCCGAAGCGTTCATGGGTTACCTCCTGCCGTGGGGACAAATGTCCTTCTGGGGTGCCCAGGTGATCGTCAATCTCTTCTCCGCCATCCCGCTGATCGGCGATCCGCTGTCGATCTGGATCCGCGGCGATTATGTCGTCGGTGATGCGACGCTCAACCGCTTTTTCTCTTTCCACGTCATCGCCGTGCCGCTGGTGCTACTCGGCTTGGTCGCCGCGCACATTCTGGCGCTGCACGAGGTCGGTTCGAACAACCCGGACGGCGTTGAGATCAAGAAGAAGAAAGACGCCAACGGCATTCCGCTCGACGGCATTCCTTTCCATCCGTACTACTCGGTGAAGGATATCGTCGGCGTGGTGGTGTTCCTGATCGTTTTTTCGGTGATCGTCTTCTTCGCTCCGGAGGGCGGCGGCTATTTCCTTGAGTACAACAACTTCATTCCCGCCGACCCGTTGAAGACGCCGCCGCATATTGCGCCAGTGTGGTATTTCACGCCGTATTACTCGTTGCTGCGCGCCATGGTCTGGCCGTTGTTCGGTATCGATGCCAAGTTCTGGGGCGTCGTAGCGATGGGGGCCGGGGTAGTGATTCTCGCTTTCCTTCCGTGGCTCGATCGCAGCCCGGTCAAATCGATTCGTTATCGTGGGCCGATTTTCAAGACCTTGCTGACGCTGTTTGTGATCGCCTTTTTCGTGCTCGGATTCCTGGGAACCAAGCCGCCGTCGTATGCTTTCTTCGACGTCATCCCCAGCGCACCGGTTGCGCAGCTGCTCACCGCTTACTATTTCTTGTTCTTCCTGACCATGCCGTGGTGGTCGAAGATCGACAAATACAAGCCGGAACCCGATCGCGTGACGATGTAAAGGAATGCAGACCATGAAAAAATTGCTTTTGGCATTGCTCTTCGCGCCGGTTCTCGCGTTGGCGAGTGGCGCCGCCGTTCATCTCGACAAGGCGCCCGATGTCCAGGGTGACAAGGCGGCGCTGCAAAGCGGCGCCCGCACCTTCGTCAATTACTGCATGAACTGCCACGGCTTGAGTTACGTTCGTTACAACCGGCTGACCGAACTCGGTCTGTCCGAACAGCAGGTCAAGGAGCACCTGATGTTCACCGCCGACAAAATCGGCGAACAGATGCGTGTCGCAGCGCGGTCGGATGAGCAGAAACAGTGGTTTGGCGCTTCACCGCCGGATCTGTCGTTGATTGCCCGTTCCCGTGCCTCCGAGGAGGCGACGGGTGCCGATTGGCTCTACACCTATCTGCGTTCGTTCTACCGTGACGAAAAGCGCCCGACCGGCTGGAACAATACCGTTTTTGAAAACGTCGGCATGCCGCATGCGTTGTGGGAACTTCAAGGTCAGCAAGTGTTGAACAAGGACCACCACTTCGAATTGGCCGTGCCCGGCAAGTTGTCCGCGGAGGAATACAACAAGGAAGTGGCGAATCTGGTTGGCTTCCTGGTTTGGGCGGCTGAACCGACCGCGGGTTTCCGGAAGAAACTCGGCTGGGGAGTCATCGGTTTTCTGGTTCTGCTGTTCGCCGTCGCCTATCCAATGAAGAAAAGCTACTGGAAAGACGTTAAGTAAGCGGCACCTGATCGCCGGGTCCAAAGGCCACGGCATCGCTGGCAAGAGCGCATTAGCGCTCCTGGCCGTGGCGGTGCCGATTCCTTTTTGAGGGTATTGATTATGATGAATCTTTATTCGGGAACCACCTGCCCGTTCAGCCACCGCTGCCGTATCGTTCTTTACGAGAAAGGGATGGATTTCCAGGTGATTGATGTCGATCTGTTCGCCAAGCCGGAGGACATTGCGATCATCAATCCCTATGGTCGAGTGCCGGTGCTGGTCGAACGCGACCTGATTCTCTACGAACCGAACATCATCAACGAATACATCGACGAGCGTTTCCCGCACCCGCAACTGATGCCGGCCGATCCGATCATGCGTGCCCGTGCGCGTCAGTTGCTGATCACCATGGAGCGCGAGGTTTTCTCGTATATCGAAGCGCTCGAGAAAGGCAGCAAAAACGCCGAACGTTCGCGTCAGCAGATTCGCGACCGGCTGACCGAGATGGCGCCGGTTTTCGTCAAGCAGAAGCACATGCTCGGTGAAGAATTTTCGATGCTCGACGTGGCCATCGCACCGCTGCTTTGGCGTCTCGATCATTATGGCGTTGAATTGCCGAAGTCGGCGGCGCCGTTGATGAAGTACGGCGAGCGGATTTTCAGTCGCCAGGGATTCATCGATGCCTTGACGCCCTCCGAGAAGGCGATGCGTAAGTAGGTGGCGCGTTCCTGTAGGAACCGCCGGTGACCTGGTCGGTTTAGATAATCAGTCAACCCTGTCAGGAAATCTTTGTGTCATTGCCTTCCACCAAACCTTATCTGATTCGCGCGATCCATCAATGGTGCTGCGATCATGGCTTTACTCCATACCTGTCGGTGATGGTCAATGCCCGTACGCGAGTGCCGCGCGAGTACGTCCGCGATGGGCAGATCGTGCTCAATGTCGGCTACGAAGCGACCGGGAATCTGTCGATCGCCAATGAAGGGATAACCTTTCAGGCCCGATTCGGTGGCGTTGCTCGCGATATCGCCATCCCGATCAGTTGTGTGTCGGCGATCTACGCGCGGGAAAATGGCGCCGGGATGGCTTTCGATCCAGACGATGAAAGCGTCGAGGAATCGGAGACGACCTTGGACGGCTCGGAAGATGAACCCGATCCGCCGAGCGCTTCTCCGCCCAGCGGCCGTGCCCGCCTGCATCGTGTCAAATGATCCTCGAACGACTCGGGACCTGAAATTTCCTTTCGATTTTTCAATGGCTAACGGACCGAGGCCAGAGGCTGGCGGTGACTGAGCCGCTCGGACTGATCCGACGGGAAGTCGCCTATTTCTTCGGTGCCCTGCGATTTTTTACCCGTCTGCCGGTTCCTGGGTGGGTGGGGCACAGTTCCGAAGCGCTCGACCGCGCGACGCGTTACTTTCCAATGGTCGGTTTGCTGGTCGGTGGGATGGCCGGGATGGCCTTTCTGCTCGCTGCGCTGGTCTGGCCACCGCCGCTGGCAGTGATCGTGGCGATGGTCACTTCACTATGGGTGACCGGAGGGTTTCATGAGGATGGGTGGACAGATACCGTCGATGGTTTCGGTGGAGGTTGGCAAAAAGAGCAGATTCTGACCATCATGAAGGATTCGCGGATTGGCAGTTTTGGCGCCATTGCCCTGACGATGATTCTGCTCAGCAAATTCTGCGCCTTGCTCGAGTTTGAGACGCTTGAAGTGCCGCTGGTGCTGCTCGCTGGTCATACCGTTTCACGTTTCGCAGCGACCACTCTGCTGCGCGGTCTGTCTTACGTTCGCGACGAGGGTAAAGCCAAGCCTTTGGCTACACGGATTACCGACGGCGAACTGGCTTTTGCCGGCGGCACCGCGCTGTTGCCGTTGCTGTTCCTCGATCCGCGGCAAGCCCTGCTCGGCTGTCTGTTTGCCGTGATTGCCACTGGCTGGCTGGCGCGACTGTTTCGGCGACGGATCGGGGGCTACACCGGCGATTGCCTTGGCGCGACTCAGCAACTTGCCGAAGTGGCTTTTTATGGTGGCATGCTGTGCAACTTTTCCTGATTCGCCATCCGCGGCCGCTGGTCGATGCGGGTTTTTGTTACGGGCAACTCGATCTGGCTGCCGAAGATCCCGGGCCGATCGCCGACCGTTTGCGGCCGCTGATCAGCGACGCCACCCCGGTGTTGGCCAGTCCTTTACGCCGGGCCCGCCAACTGGCCGAAGCCTTGCATCGGCAACCGCGGTTCGATGCGCGACTGATGGAGATGTCGTTCGGGGACTGGGAGGGCCAGCCCTGGCAGGCGATCGACCGAGCCTTGCTCGACGCCTGGGCTGCCGACCCGCTGCAATTCATCCCACCAGGGGGCGAGTCGGTCGCCGCGCTGCAGGCGCGGGTGCTGGCCTGCCTGGCCAGTCAGCACGACCCGCGGCTGGTGATCGTCGCCCATGCTGGAGTGATTCGGCTGATTCTCGGTCATTATCTGACCCTGGATTTCGCGGAATGGAGCCGGCTGCCGATCGATTTCGGTAGCCTCAGCGGCCTGGAGATTGGCGACATGGATAGGCCAAGCGGCGAACTGTTGTTTCTCAATCGGTGAGCCCGCCGAAGAGAACTGGCGACGCCTGCTCAGCCGCGCGGGTGATGCGCGGCATGCAGGCTTTTCAGACGTTCGCGGGCGATGTGGGTGTAAATCTGCGTTGTCGAGATATCGGCGTGCCCGAGCATCAACTGCACGACCCGCAAATCGGCGCCATGATTGAGCAAATGGGTGGCGAAAGCGTGGCGCAGCACGTGCGGTGAGAGTCGTGCCGGGTCGATCCCGGCGACCACGGCGTAGCGCTTGATCAGTTGCCAGAACGCCTGGCGGGTCATGGCTGCTCCGCGCCCGGTGACGAAAAGATCGTCGGATTGCCGAGCGACGAGCAAGGCCGGCCGCGCTTCGGCCAGATAATGACGCAGACGATCGACGGCTTGCTCGCCGAGTGGCACCAGCCGTTCCTTGCCGCCTTTGCCGAACACGCGTACCACTCCCATCTCGAGATTGATTTCGTGCAATTTCAAACCGACCAATTCGGAAACGCGCAGACCGGTGGCGTAAAGCGTTTCCAGCATGGCCCGGTCGCGCTGGCCCAGCCCGCTGTCCACCGGTGGCGCCTCCAGTAGTCGACCGACTTGCTCCTCCGACAGCACTTTGGGCAGTCGTGATGGTTGCGCCGGCATGGCGATTTTCAGCGTCGGATTGCTCTGTCGCCGTCCGTGGTTCACCAAATGGCTGTAAAAGCGACGTAAGGTCGATAGATAGCGCGCTTGTGACGATGCGCGCAATGTCAATGACAGCGTGGCGATGTAGTGCAGCAACGTCGGTTCGTCTACAGACAGCAGGCTACCGCGGCGATTTTCCCGCAGCCAAGCGACGAATTGCAGCAGATCGCTGCGGTAACTGGCCAACGACGCTTTGGCCAGACCGTTCTCAAGCCACAAAGTGTCGCAGAAGGAATCGATTTCAGCGAAGTCGCCGCTCCCATCGTCGTTCTGGAACGCTTCAGACGCCTTCATGCGCCAACAGCCAGCGTTTGACGTCGAGCAGAAAACCGCCTTCCTGTCGGGCAAAACCGCCCAGACCGCCACCGGTGGCCAATACCCGATGGCAGGGAACGATCACCGGAAACGGATTGGCGCCGCAAGCCTGGCCGACGGCGCGCGGGGCGTTGGCCAGCGCACGGGCGATTTCCCCGTAGGTCCGCGTGCTGTGCAGCGGAATCTCGGCAATCTGTTGCCAGACGCGACGCTGAAAAGGTGTTCCACAAGCACGCAAGGGAAGTTGGCAGCGATACGCGGCGTCGGCAAGATACGCGGCAAGCTGCCGGCTGGCTTCTGCCGCCAGATCGTTGGCCGGTTCCTGGGGCGCGTGCGGCGAAAGAAATACGATTTGCTCGATCGATTGTTCGTCACAACGTACGCCGAGAGAAAAATGCTCGCCGGCGACGATCGCCTGATAAGTCGGTGCGTTGGTCGGCATCGGCGCCGTCGGCTTGACGGTTTTGCCCTTCATCATTTGCTCAGCAATGCTTGCTTCAGGTCATCCTGAACAGGCTTGCCGCCCAGCCAGATTTTTAGCAACGCTTTGTAGAAGTCTTCGCCGGCGATATCCTTGCCTTTAATCTGACCATTGACCAGCAGGCGGGTTCCACTCTCCGGCAGCCAGTCGATGTTCAACACGCTGCCGCTGCGCGCTTCTCCGATCGCCAACAAGGTGTCGGAGAACTGCTTTAAGCGATCCTTCAACGCAGCCATCTCGGCTTCGCCATGATTATTGGTCAGGCCTTCCTGGAGGGCATCGACGAATTGTTGCGCGGACAGGTCGCGTAACAACTGGATCGAGATCCGTTTGTGGCCTTTGAGTGCCAGCGTGGCATCCGTTGTGCTCCGTTTCTCAGGCAGGTAGAGCGCGATCGCATACACTTTGAACACCGCTTTCTTGCGTATGCCGGCGCCGTTGAGCGACAGTTCGGTGCTGCCCAGCCGAACTTTATCGTCGAACTTGACGCCGCCGACATCGGCGGCGTCGGCCAGATTGAACGCTGCCAGAGCGGCGATGATCATGATCGAACGTTTCATTGAATTAAAATCTCCTTTACGTTGCCCGCGAGTCAGACTGGAGGGTGTGCTGGGATCGAGGTTGATCAGATGTTGATGAGGGCGTCACAGTCGGCTTACTCCTCCTTTTTCAATATGTAGATCGCTTTCGAGGTGAAAAATTCACGGATTCCAGGCAGTTGACTCAATAAATGACTGAGCCAACGGGTAATTGCCGGGCCATTGAACGGCTGAAAAATCCGACGCTCGACAGCCAACCGCGAGTCCTGGCAAATACGCTCGAATCTGGACATCGTCAACTCATTCAGAAAATTGCTTTTGTCCGCCAGGTGCCTGTTTTTCAATGCATCCCGGAAGCGGTTGATGGTATTGCCATTTTCATCTCTATCCCACCAGGGAGCCTCGAATTCAGGCAAGTCGACGATTCGGGCGCAGATTTCGATTCGCTGCCGATGTTTTAGAAAGACATGCGCCCACGGGATGGGGATGTAGCCACGCGCATGATGTCCGTAGGGATGGAACCATGGTTGCCATGAAATCAATACCCGACCGCCTGGCCGCAGGACGCGCCGCCACTCGTTGATGATCGAGCGATACTCGATGATATGCTCCATGACGTCAAAGCAGGCAACGACGTCGACCGACTGGTCGGATAAGTCGATGGTTTCGGTGTTGCTGGCGCATTGAAAGACGATGGGCTGATTGGTCAGCTTGCTATTGGCGATTTCGATGTCTTTATGACTCAAATCGATACCGACACAAGATTTGGCCCCTAGCTCGATGAGCAAGAACGTCAAACCGCCCGTGCCGCAGCCCAAATCGAGGATGTCTTTGCCTTGAATGAGTTTAATGTCGAAGCAGCGTCTGAATTCGTTTTCCAGAGCGTCATCGCGCCATTGGACATAAGCCGCGGTCGAGGAACCACCCTTGACAGCGGGTGATTGATCGTTGCTCCGGATGAGGCGCCGCTTGCTCAACTGAAATATTATTTCGTCAAACATTGTTTTCCCTTTCAAAGGGCCAGGCGACCCTCGGCGTCACGTGACGCCTTCGAGGGCGCTTGTTTGAACGAAGAGGTAGGTTGCTGAGGCGAACTTTCTGAAGCCTTTGCCAGGAGCCTTCGAACTCGAGCGATCGTGGTGAGCCTTGTGGGTGAATGTAGGCCAATTTCCCCGATTTCGAGGCGCATCTTGGGCCTGCATCACGAGAGTCGGGGAAAAAATAAGCCGTTCTTCCCACCGGCGCCGTGGATCAGTTTCAAGTCCGACAGGCTCCTGGCGGCTGGACAGTCGGTGTACATGGGTCGTCACCCTTTCAGGCACGGACCTCGCCGTTGCCGAGAACCACCCATTTCTGCGTGGTCAGTCCTTCGAGTCCCACCGGGCCACGGGCATGCAGCTTGTCGGTGGAAATGCCGATTTCGGCGCCGAGACCGTATTCGAAGCCGTCGGCAAAACGCGTCGAGGCATTGACCATGACCGAAGATGAATCGACCTCCCGCAGAAAGCGCATCGCCGCGGAATAATTTTCGGTGACGATGCTGTCAGTGTGATGCGAACTGTAGCGGTTGATGTGTTCGATGGCTTCGTCGACACCGGCGACGATTTTGATCGAGAGGATCGGCGCCAGGAATTCGGTGGCGTAATCTTCCTCGCTGGCCGGCGTCGCCTGGTCGATCAAGGCTTGAGTTTCGGCGCAACCACGCAATTCGACGCCTTTGGCCAACAGCATCGCCGCGATCGGCGGCAGCAGCTCGGCAGCGACCCGGCGGGCGACCAGCAACGATTCGGCCGTATTGCAGGTTCCGTAGCGCTGCGTTTTGGCGTTTTCGACGATCCGCAACGCTTTTAGCGGATCGGCGTGATCGTCGACATAGACGTGACAATTGCCGTCCAGATGTTGGATCATCGGCACCCGTGATTCGGCCAGCAGACGACTGATCAGACCTTTGCCACCACGCGGCACGATTACATCCACATACTCACGCAGGGTGATCAGATGGCCGACGGCCGCGCGGTCGGTCGTCTCGATGACTTGCACGGCGTCAATCGGCAGTCCGGCGCTCGCCAGCCCTTCGTGCACCAGCGCGGCAATCGCTTGGTTGCAGTGCAATGCCTCGGAACCGCCGCGCAGGATGGCGGCATTGCCGGATTTCAGACAAAGCGCGGCGGCATCGGCGGTCACATTGGGACGCGCTTCGTAGATGATGCCGATCACTCCCATCGGTACACGCATCCGCCCGACCTGGATGCCGCTCGGGCGGAACTTCAGTTCGTCGATTTCGCCGACCGGATCGGGCAACGCGGCGACCTGATCGACGCCTTCGGCCATCGAGGCGACTCCTTTGGCGGAGAGGGTCAAGCGGTCGAGCATCGCCGGTTCGAGTCCGGCGGAGCGGGCTGCCGCCAAGTCCTGCTGGTTGGCGGCGACCAGGCGGTCGGTTTCGCGGCGAATCGCCGCCGCAATGGTCAGTAACGCCCGGTTCTTGGCGTTGGAATCGGCGCGGGCCATCGCCCGCGATGCCTGACGCGCCTGACGACCGACGGTCTGTATGTAATGCGCGATATCCATCAGATTTTTTCCTGGCTAACAGACTTTGATTATAGTCAGTGCCGTGGCGTCACCGTCAACGGAACTCCTATTTTCCATTACCCTCTAAGCGACGTCGAATGCTTTCCACGAACGTGCTTCCCTCTGCCACTCCGCTGCGGCTTGCTTGACATCTTCTCTCGAAAGTGGCACGCCGTGAGCTTTTATTGTCGCCGGTGCGCCGGCCTGTGCCGATGATGAAAAAATTGATTATTCCCGCCGAAGTGGAAATTTGCGCCACTTGCAGTTATTGGGACGGTGAACGTCGCGTCGATTCCGAATGGCGGCTGGTGGTGGTCGAGAAGGATTGTCAGGGTGAGTGCTTGGTGCAAGCGCAGCCGAGCATGGCGCTCAATGACTTGCGCCGATCTGCCG
The DNA here is from genome assembly GCA_016789495.1 of Accumulibacter sp. GTDB lineage: Bacteria > Pseudomonadota > Gammaproteobacteria > Burkholderiales > Rhodocyclaceae > Accumulibacter. The sequence continues at coordinate 10,216 of JAEUOJ010000066.1, forward strand.
ACTGCATCTGGGAGCACCTGGCGCCGGATCTGCCCACCAACGAACGCTGAGACGGGTGGTCAGCTGCCAGCGATCAGTAGCCCCAGGCGGCGGAATTCGTTCCACACGTCGCCGTCAGCGAGTCCCTTGATCATCCGGTCGATGCGCGCGGCCTCAATCAACGCGTTTTTCGCTCGTTGGCCATCGACTCGGGGCAAGGCTCGTTTGAGCAACGCCTGACGGGCGCCCCAAATCCGCGCTTCCTTGAACAGACTCTCGAGCGGCTGTTTTCTGGCCAGTCCGTCGTTGATCTGCGCCAGCGCTCGCGCTTCTTCGCAGATCGCCCACAACACCAGCGGTGGTGCTTCGCCTTCTTGCTGTAGCCCGTCGAGAGTACGGATCATTCGCGAGACGTCGCCGACGAGCAGGGCGTCCCGCAGCCCATCGAGATCGTAACGGGCGACATTGAGCACCGCCTCGCGGATTTGCTCGACACGCAGCGCGCCGGGAGGATACAACACGCCGAGTTTCAAGATTTCCTGATGCGCGGCCAGCAGATTGCCTTCGACTCGTTCAGCGATAAAACGCAGGCCTTCGGCGTCGGCGCTTTGTCGCTGACGACGCAAGCGGCCGGCGATCCATGTCGGCAGTTCGCCGATTTTTGGGGCGAACAGTTTGATCACCGCACCGGCGGTGGCCAAGGCGCCGACCCAGGCCGCTTTTTCCTCTTTCCAGTCGAGCTGGAACACAGAAACCAGCAGCAGACAGTCCGGGGAACGGCGGGCGCAATACGCCTGCAGCGCCGTGCTGCCGTCACGGCCTGGCTTGCCGGTTGGCAGACGTAAGTCGAGCACTTTCCGGCCACCGAACAGCGAGAGGTTGGCCGCGGTGTGATAGAGGTCGCTCCAGTTGAAGTTTGCGCTCACAGCGAGCAACTCGCGTTCGTCGAAACCGTGTTGCCGGGCGGCAAGACGGATCATGTCAGCGGCTTCGATGACCAGCAGCGGGTCGTCGCCATGCACCAGGTAGACTGGCAACAGGTCGCGTTCGAGATGGGCGGCGAGCTGTTCGCCTTTCAACTGCATCGCGCGGTCGTCGTGCGTGGTCTACTCGGCTGCCAGGGGGGGCTTTGGCTTGACCGCGGCCAAGCGGCGGACGAGTTGGTCGACGAGATCTTTTTCCATGTCCAGCCACAGCAGTTCTTCGTTATGTTGCTTGGCAAGAATGTTCGAGTCGTCGTAGGTCATGTCGCGGATCATTTCGATGCGTCCGGGGGGGATCAGCTCCCGCCCCTGCGAGTCGGTGACCCGGTAGTGGTAGCGATAGTACAAACGTAATTCACTGATCCGTCCGGTGCCGGAAACCGAGAGAATCTCACGGTCGCGAAGTTCTCCGTCCGGCCGGAAAATCGCCTGCGCCTCGCCGGCCGTTTGCGCCAGACGCGTGGTCGACGAGGTGCGGATGGCGCGCTTCAACCCGACGCCGATCACCGAATGATCGGGCAGGTCCAGGTACAGACTGTCGTATGGCAAGGTATAAACCCCGCGCAATTGAAAACCGCAGCCGGTCAGAATGCTGACCATCAGTAACAGTAGCCAAAATGTCAAAGGATGGCGGCGAGACGACAGGACGGGCGGACGATTTACACGCATGGCGATTCCTCGGCCGGCTCAGACGACGATATTCACCAGGCGGCCGGGAACGACCACCACTTTTTTCGGGCTGCCGCCGGCCAGGTGTTTGCGCGCTGGTTCGCTGGCTAGCGCGGCGGCTTCGATGGCCGGGCGGTCGGCGTCGCTGGCGACACGCACGCTGCCACGCAGTTTGCCGTTGATCTGCAGGACCAGTTCGATTTCGTCCCGCGCCAGCGCGCGATCGTCGACCGTCGGAAACGACTGCTCAAAAGCGCGCGCTCCCGGTTTGAGTGCCGCGTACAACGCTTCGCAGATATGAGGAACGATCGGATTGAGCAACAGCGTCACTGCTTCGAGCGTTTCCTGCTTCACCGCGCGGGCGGCGGGTGAGGCGTCAGAGACCTTGCCATAGGCATTGAGCAGTTCCATCACCGCGGCGATGGCGGTGTTGAATTGCTTGCGGCGCCCGTAATCGTCGGCGACCTTGCCAATCGTCTGATGCAGTTGCCGGCGCAGGTCGGTCAATTCGGTGCTCAACTCGCCGTGGGTGACCGGCGTGACGACGCCGGCCGAGACATGTTCGAAAACGATACGCCACAGCCGCTTCAGGAAGCGGTACGCGCCTTCGACGCCGGCATCCGACCACTCCAACGATTGGTCGGGTGGGCTGGCGAACATGATGAACAGCCGGGCGGTGTCGGCGCCGAATTGATCGATCAGCGCTTGCGGGTCGACGCCGTTGTTCTTCGATTTGGACATTTTTTCGATGCCGCCAATGCCTACCGGCAGACCGTCGGCACGCAGGCTGGCACCGACGGCGCGGCCGCGGTCGTCATGAACGATGTCGATGTCGGTCGGATTGATCCACTGCTTTTTGCCACTGTCGTCCTGACGATAGAAGGTCGGTGCGACGACCATGCCCTGCGTCAACAGGTTGGCGAAGGGTTCGTCGATCGGCTGTTCGCCAAACAGACCGAGGTCGCGCATCAGTTTGGTCCAGAAGCGCGAATAGAGCAGATGCAGGATGGCGTGTTCAATGCCGCCAATGTACTGGTCGATGCCGCCGGCGCACCAGTAGGCGACCCGCTGGTCGACCATCGCCTGGTCGTTATCCGGACAGCAGTAACGCAGGAAATACCATGACGATTCGACGAAGGTATCCAGGGTGTCGGTTTCGCGTCGTGCCGGCCGGCCACAGGTTGGGCAGTCGCAGGAATAAAACTCGGCTAGTCGCGCTAACGGTGATCCGGCGCCGGTAATGGTGACGGTTTCCGGTAGCACCACCGGCAGCTGATCGTCCGGTACCGGCACGGCGCCGCACTGTTCGCAGTGGATAATCGGGATTGGACAGCCCCAGTATCGTTGCCGGGAAATTCCCCAATCGCGCAGCCGGAACTGCACTTTCTTGCCGCCGAGGTTTTTCGCCGCCAGGTCGGCGGCGATCGCTTCCAGCGCCGACGGGTAATCAAGACCGTCATATGGGCCGGAGTTGATGCACACACCACGCTGCTTGTCGGCGTACCATTCCTGCCAGTTGGCCAAGGAAAAGGATTCACCGGCCACGGTGATCACCTGTTTGATCGGCAGATCGTATTTCCTGGCGAAAGCGAAATCCCTTTCATCGTGCGCCGGAACACCCATCACTGCGCCGTCACCGTAACCCATCAACACATAATTGCCCACCCAGACCTCGATCTGCTCGCCGTTCAGCGGGTGATCGACGAAAATACCGGTAGGCACCCCCTTTTTTTCCATTGTCGCCAGATCGGATTCGGCGACGCCGCCTTGCTTGCACTGGTTGACAAACGCGGCGACCACCGGATCACGCGTTGCCGCGTGACTCGCCAACGGGTGCTCGGCGGCGACGGCGCAGAAGGTGACGCCCATGATCGTGTCCGGCCGGGTGGTAAATACCCACAACAGGCCCTGTTCACCGTCCAGACGGTAAGGAAAGGCGAAACGCACGCCGGTGCTCTTGCCGATCCAGTTCTTCTGCATCAGGCGAACCTGCTCCGGCCAGCCGGAAAGGCGCTCGAGATCGGACAACAACTCGTCGGCGTAAGCAGTGATCTTCATGTAATACATCGGAATTTCGCGCTTCTCGATCAGCGCGCCCGAACGCCAGCCACGGCCGTCGATCACCTGCTCGTTGGCCAACACGGTCTGGTCGACCGGATCCCAGTTGACGGTGCCGAGCCGTTGGTAGATCAGTCCTTTTTCGTATAGGCGGGTGAAGAGCCACTGCTCCCATCGGTAGTATTGTGGAGTACAGGTGGCCAGTTCGCGTTGCCAGTCGATGGCGAAACCGAGGCGCTTCAACTGGGTTTTCATGTAATCGATATTGGCGTAAGTCCATTGCGCCGGCGGTACCTGATTCTGGATCGCCGCGTTCTCGGCTGGCATGCCGAAGGCGTCCCAGCCCATCGGTTGCAGGACGTTGTAGCCTTGCATCTTGTGGAAACGTGCCAACACGTCGCCGATGGTGTAGTTGCGCACGTGCCCCATGTGCAACTTGCCAGAAGGATAGGGGAACATCGACAAACAGTAATATTTGCGCCGTGCCGGCTCCTCGACGGCACGTGCCGCGCCGGTTTGCTCCCAGAGTTGCTGAGCGGCGACTTCGATCGCCGCGGGTTGATACTTTTCCTGCATGGCGGGTATGAGATCCAGAAGTGGACTGAACTCAGGATTATACCCGCCCATGCGGCTTGCGCCGGCGACGCTCAGCGTGGTGGATCGGGAGTGAAGCCGCCGGGGAACGGATCGGGAGCGGGCGCCGGATGCGCTTTGCGCGGAATGATCCCTTGCGCCAGCAGATTGGCGTGACTGTCGTAGCGAATGCTGACGATTTCGGCTGGAGATTCGCTGGCTCGTCTGAAATCGGTGTATTGCGTCGGCGAAACAATGCGTTCACCGTGGCCGGTGCCAAGTCGGCGCGCCGGTGACGAATCGGCGGACTCCTGGCGTGCGCGCCCTTGGTCGGCGGCGGTGGGAGCGGCAGAGGGGGCTGGAGCGCCGGTTGGTGGTGCGCCGGCGGTCGAGCCTTCGGCCGAGTTCGACTTTTCGCGGTGAGGCGGTGCAACGCTGATCGCCGGTGGCGGCGCTTCACGGTACACCGCCACACCGATCACCCCGACATGGTTTGGTCGGTCGGTCCGTCCGGCATAGCTATCGGCAATACTGGTGAAATAAAACGCGGCGACATCATCGAGGCTTTTGCGCCAACCGTCGATTTCGGCCCTCTGCCAAGCCCCGAGGACGTAACCTGTTTGCCCGGTGGCGGCGGTTTGACCGCTCAAGGCGTTGATTCCGTCCACCGACAGTACGGTCATCACCCGACTGCCGGTCTTGTTGCGCAGCATTACGGCGTAACGATGGCCCGGCGTGCCGATGACGTACTGCTGGCCGCGATGTCGATAAACCTCGAGTTTTTGCCCGCTCTGGCGATCAACGACCTCGAGGTCGACCAAGGTGCCGGCATGGGCCGATTGCAGACTTGCGGTTATTGGCAAGGCGGTGAAAAGCAACGCTAAGGTGGTGGGGAGTTTCTTCATCGTCGTCTCCGGGAGAGGTTGAACCAGTCACCTTATAAACGCGGCTGACTGAAAATCGTCGATCGCCGACGTGAAAGAATTTAACCCGGACTGCGTCGGCCTCTATTCCTTTGCGATGCGCTGAACAAGGTCTGCCAGCCGCCATTTGCCCGCTCCGTCATCTTGGGTACCTGGAAAACGCAAATCGGTCGGAAACCAATCGCCCCTGTCACCAGCGACACAACGGCGTCCAATGATCAGCGCAGCAATTGCAATGTGCCCGAGGCGCTGTCCGCAAAGCCGCCATGGGACGAATTCGCGGCACTTGATCCAGAAGTGCGGAAAAATGGCGGTTCATGTACCGGCAATATCTATTCTGAAATTGGCTAATCATCTGGTCGTTTTTCGTGGATCGACTATGTGGCCAATCACTATCCAAACTGTGTGAATTATTGCGCAGTAGAAAATGCGATTATCTGCGATAAATGACACCGTTCGTCTAATCACGATCGCCCAGACTCGGCGGGATGAATCCATCGGCGACGGCCGAAAAGGTGGGGAATGAAAAAAGCGGTTCCATGGTTGCCAAGAGGCGATCGCCACACGGTGGTCGATGGACTAGGCTGTGCACAGCTCGTTGTGGCGACGGCGGAATGTACTTCGCGGACCGCTGGCGAGGGTCTGCAATGTTGAACTGGCAGGTGACCCGGGTTGATCGCGACCCCCCTCTCCCTTTCCAAGCGCAGTTCAGCCGGCGATTGATGCTGCTGATTTCCCTGGCAATGGTAATGGCGGTGGTGGTGGCAACGGCAGTTTGGGAGACGCTGGCTTATTCCCGGGCGTTGTCCGGACGTCTGAGCGGAATTGCCTCCGTCCTGGCGGTGACCGCCGATTTGCGTGAATTATCCGATCATCGACAAGCGACGAAATGGCTGGCCGTGTTCCAAGGTGACGTCGATATTGAAGCGGCGATGTTATTGCTTGCCGATCGCCGGGTAGCGGCCGCTTTCCGCCGTGGTGTGGACGCTGGAAATGTTGACCTTGCGCCTTATGTTGTGGCGTATAAACGGTTGCAGGAGAGAGGGGCACCAATCGACCGGCCGGTTCAGGAGTTGGCTTGGCAGGGTATTGATCTGGTCATGCCGTTGATTCGGGAAAACAGATTGATCGGCCATCTTTACGCCCATGCGCCGCTTTGGCCGCTTTGCCAACATTTGCTGATCGATTTGTTACTGCTGATGAGCGTCGTCTTGCTGGCCGGTGGGGTGGGTGCGCGGCTGGTCGAACGAAAACAGGACCGGTTGTTGGCACTACTTCGGCAACTTGAAGGGACGATGAGACAGGTCGGACACCATCGGGACTTTGCCCTTCGTCCCCGATTGACCGATAGGCCCGCGGTTGCCGAAGTGGCTGGCTTGGTCTCGGCGTTCGATGAAATGATGTACAAACTGGCCGAGGACGATGGCCGGCGCGCCGAACGGAATAGCCAATTGCTCGAAAGCAATCGTGAGCTTTCCGTGGCGGCCCGCCACGCCAGCGAAGCGCAGAACGCCGCCGAGCACGCCAGCCACACCATGTCATCCCTGCTGGCCACCCTCAGCCACAATGTCCGCACGCCCATGACCGGCATTCTGGGAATGACCGAATTGCTGTTGAAATCCCCGCTCAGCGACGAGCAACGCGTACACGCCGAAACGGTGATCAATTCTGCCCGGACCTTGCTGAGTGTATTCGACGACCTGGTCGATTTCTCGAATAGCGAGGTGGGAGAGCTCGCCTTGGAGCCCAGCGAATTCGACCTCCGCGAACTGATCGAAGAAACCGTTGATCAGTTTGCGGAGGGGGCACAAGGCAAAGGTTTGCATCTCGGCGGTCTGATGGCTCCGGATACGCCGGTCTGGGTCTATGCCGATGCGCAGCGTTTGCGGCAAATCCTGAGCAATCTGTTGAGTAACGCCATCAAATTCACCATTCATGGCGAGGTGCGGGTCGATGTTGACGTCGATGCGCGTAGTGGCAGTACCGCGCGGCTGTTGATCAAGGTCAGCGATACCGGTGTCGGAATCGAAGCCAGTCGGCAAAGAACGCTTTTCAACCGCTCGGCAAATGAAGGCAAACAGGTTCCGGAACGTCGGAATGTTGCCCGCATCGGACTGCCCCTCGTTCAGCAACTGGTCGAGTTAATGGGTGGCGAGGTTGGTGTGAGCAGCGCCGTTGGGCAAGGCAGCACGTTTTGGATCAAGGTTCCGGTCGCCATTCAATTCGGACGACCGGTCAATGAATACCCGGCCAACGGATTGCGCAATGCCAGGTTGCTGATCGTCAATGCCAATGTCCTCAGTCGTGCGCTATTGGCGCAGCATTTCCGCGAATGGGGCGTACGCTGCCGGATTGCCATCAACGGACGTGTGGCACTCGAAGCTTTGCGCCAGGGGGTAGTCAACGGCAGCCCGTTCTCGGTGGTGGTGCTCGACATGCTGATGGTCGACGTCGATTGTCTGGCACTGATCCGCAGCTTGCGCAGCGATCCACAGTTGACGGGCTTACGGATCATGGTTCTGACTGCTTTCAATCGCCCGACGCAGGCCGCGGCGGCGCTGGAAGCCGGAGCGGACGCTTGCCTGCAGCAGCCAATCCGCAAAAAACGGTTGTTTCATGCCTTGCACCGCGCCCTTGGCAGAATGTTGGTCGAGGACGCCGACTATCAAAATCCGGCCGACGGGGCTTTGCGGAGTTCCCGAATGCACGTCCTGTTGGTCGAGGACGATGTGGTCAGCCGAGAGGTCGCTTTGGCGACCTTGGCATGGCTGGGTTGTACGACCCGCGCCGTTACCAGCGGCCAGGAAGCCTTGCAGCTCTTCAGTCAAGAGTTTTTCCATCTGGCGTTGATCGATTGTCAACTTCCCGACCTTGATGGCAAGGACGTGGTGCGACGGATTCGCATGCTCGAGAAGGATACGGCGCACCACGATGCGTTATCGCGCCGTATGCCGATCATCGCGGTGACTGCCAATGTCGTCGCCGGCCATCGTGAAGCCTGTCTGCAAGCGGGCATGGATGATTATTTGGCCAAACCGTACGACCGCGAGGGGCTGTTGTCGATACTTCGGCGCTGGGCGCCACCCGAGGCGGCCATTCCGGAGACTCTGCCGCCGGCCATTGGCGAACGGCGGCTGATTGATCGTCAGGTGTTGCGTACGCTGGGAGAGGTAGGAAACGCCGCTTTTGTCGCTCGGGTGATCGCGCTATTCATCGATACGATGCCAGAAAAGTTGGCCGCGCTCGAGCACGCGGCAAAAGTGGGGGATGTTGAAGCGATGGCGCGGATCGCCCGGCAGATCAAGTCGAACGGGGCGGCGCTGGGCTTGTTGGAAGTGGTCAAAGTGGCCGCCGAACTGGAGAACGCGGTTCGGACCAGCAATGCCGTCATTCCAGCGGATGTCTCGAAGACCTTGGCCACGGCGTATTCCAATGTTTTGCCGACTCTCAGTCGTCTGGCAGCGGATTCGGAAAAGGCAGCCACTCACGACGACGATCCGGCCGTGACGGCGGCCTGACCAAGTCGGGCTGCTGGTGTTGGGGGCAGGTGTCGGCCATCGGTCAAGAAAAAATCTGTCCTGTCTGTTGACTGCTGGTCAAAAGACTATCGGCCAAAGACGCGCTGCGGGAGGGCGTGATCACCAGCAAGCCATCGTTTTTTGAAGTTAAATGTATACAGGCTTGGAGGTCGGCCTGCGTTCTGTCCAGTCGGTTGACTCTTCGTTGCTTGACGCTCGATTCGGCCTTCCCGCACTTCCTGGCTAAATCTGCGATGACTAATCCACGACAACTCGAATTGGTTGCGCGACACGTCAATCCTGGCGGTTGGGCGGTCGAGAATGAAAAGCCGATCGCCACTCTGCTTGGCTCGTGCGTGGCCGTCTGCTTGTGGGACCCGAAGCTGTGTTTAGGGGGGCTGAACCACTTCATGCTTCCAGCCTACGAAAACTCACGTACCAGTGACTTCGACTTGCTTCTCTGCGGTGATTACAACATGGAGGCGTTGCTAAATGGCATGCTGGCGCGGGGAGCCAAGAAAACCCGCTTGCAGGCCAAAGCGTTTGGGGGGGGTAACGTCGTTGCCACTTTGACCGGGACGAGTGTCGGTCAGCGAAACGCCGATTTCGCCATCGAGTGGCTGGATCGAGAAAGCATTCCCCTGCTCGCCGCCGATTTGGCTGGACCATGGTCGCGCAAGGTGGTTCTCGATCCGCTGTCTGGCCATGCGTATTGCAAACGCGGTCATACCAATCAAAGCATCGCCGAAGCGGAACGGGCCTACGCCGCCACGCTGGTCACCAGTCATCACAAAAACAATATCGAACTGTTCTGAACTCGGGCTGCTTGGGGTCGCGCGGCCAAGGTCCATTTCTGTTGTCTGTCTTGCTACGACTGTCGTGATTCATCCGTTCAGGGTGGGGCCAGAGCAGCTGAAGCCAATAGATGGCATGGCGTTGCTGGACGAATATGCCCTTGTGCCCAAAGAGGCCAGAGTACGTATCGCCGTGTTGCGATTAGCCGGGGGGCAGTCGGACTGGCGCCTGGTCTACGGTGCCGCTGGGAAGAGCGGATAATTTTTCCTCGATTTCTCGTGACATCGGCTGCGCCTCGAAATCTGGAAAAAGGCCATCGCTTTCACACTCGGCTGGTAACGATCGTTCAAGTCCGTCAGCCGCCTAGCGGATGTAATCGCGGCTAATTTCACGGAAAAGATCGCTGCCGGCTTGACGCAACCATTCGAAAACGACCATTTCCCGGGAGACAATCGACGCTCCGTTCTGGCGCATCCGGGACAGGGCCAGCGCCTTATCGTTGGCGCGCCGAGAGCCGACCGCTTCGTCAACCACGAATACCTGTCGTCCTGCGTCCAGTAAATCGAGAACCGTTTGTTGGACGCAGACGTGGCTTTCGATGCCGGAGACGACGAATTGTCCCCGGTCACCGCCGGGCACCTGGAAAATCCGCCCCTCGGAAACCGCCGAGAAGTGGATTTTCTCGACCACCGCTGATTCCGGCAGCAGGTTGCGCAAAGCGGGCATCGTCGTTCCCAGTCCGCGAGGATATTGTTCGGTGCAGATTACCGGTACGTCCAACTTCTGCGCGACATGGGTCAGCCAGAGGCTGGTGTCGAGTACCTGCGCGCCGTCCTCGATGGCTGGGTACAAGCGTTCCTGCAGATCGATCAGCAACAGCACGGAACGATCAATACGCATTAGCATCTTTATTTCCTTCAAACAGAATGACGATTGGCGCCGACGGGAAAACATGGCCAATCGACAGCGATGGTAATATCCGCAGCGCGGATCGCCAAGCGTGCTGTACGCGCCGTGTGCGACGGAGCGTTATCCCGATAAGCTCGAGATGGCGGCGAACAGACCCCCGCCGCCTGGAAATTTTGCTGTGGAGACTGTGAGTCATTGCCATCTATGGTCAGGAGAATGTCGCCGATGAAAAAACACTGCCTTCACGCGACGCCTTGGCTGCTCATTGCGGTGCTCCTGGTTTTCGCCGGCTGCGATAGCGGACCGTTCTCCAATACCGCAAAGACCGAGTCTGCCCGGACCCAGGTGGTGGTCAACGACGTGCCGACGGCCGCTTCGCCATTGGCGCATGCCGCGTTGCGTGGCGATTTGGCGGAGATCAAGCGCTTGCTCGACGAGGGAGCGGAGGTCAATGCGACTGACGCGCTGGGCAGAACGCCGTTGCATATGGCCGCTTTTTACGGCCGTACCAAGGCAACCGAACTGCTGCTCAGCAAGGGGGCGTCAATCGAAGCCAAAGACCGGGTTGGCATGACGCCGCTGCACGCCGCCGTGCTCGCCGTCAATCGCCAGGAGGTCGAATTGCTGCTCGACAACAAGGCGGCGGTCAACGCCAAGAGCGATGTCGGGCAAACGCCTTTGCATCTGGCGGCGGCAACCGGCCAACCGAAAGTGGCGCGCAGCCTGATTGAGCGCGGTGCCGATCCCCAGGCCAAGGATAAGGACGGCAATACGCCGCTGTTCTTTGCCACGCGTAATCAGCATCCGGTGACCACCGAGTTTTTGCAGCAGTACGCCGCCAAACCGACTGCGGCAGGCAAATGAAACTTGCAACGCATTTGTTTAATTTTTTATTGACGGTGGGCGCTGCTTGGTCGTGCCGGGGTCTCCGACGTTTCTGCCGCGTTTTTGAAGATCTCGAAGGCACCCTTTGGCCATCGCGTGTCTCTCAAACCGCAGGCACATGGTCGCTGTTCCGCTAGCCGCCGAGTTGGATCTCTCAAGTTCGTAAGATGCTTTTTAACGCAAAGTATGAGGTTTGTTGACTCAAACGCTTTCAAGACGGCCCGACCAGGCGCCGATCAAATCACCTGGCCGAGGTCTTAAAGCCTGGTTTTTCGTGTGTGTGTTTCGGGAAACTGAAGCCGATCAATGGTTTGCTGTTTGCCATGCCGCTCAGCGCCGGTTCTTTTCGTAAAGCTTGATGTACTTGTAAAAGACTCCGACCGCGTTCGACACGCTGATCAACAAACCTTCGTAGCCGCATAGGAATCCTTTCTGGAAAATGTAGTTTCTGACGAAAGCGAACAAAGCTCGAAAAAAAGCCTTGCTCGGCGACGAACGTTTGGTGTTCTGCTCGGCGTAAAGGGTGGAGTATTTCTGCATTTTCTCGATCAACTCGGCAGCGCTGGAATAGGGGAAGTGCTGCAGGGTGCCGCGCAGAGGGCGGACACGGGTTTCCGGCTTCAGGAGCAGGCTTTCATGGACCTGCGCGTCATTGAAGCGGGTATGCGTTCGACAAAACAGCCGTAAGACCCGATCCGGTCGCCAGCCACAGCAGCGCACCAGTCGACCGTTGTAGTAGTTGTCGCGAGCGATCGAATATACCGTCCGATCGTCTGACAGATCGATCGCCGCGAGTTCGGCAAGCAAGGACTCGGTGACGATTTCATCACTGTCGACCGATAGAATCCAGGTGTTCCGAGCGGCGGCGACAGCGAGATTTTTCAGCGGCCCAAAGCCGATGAATGGATGTTCGATCAACCGGACGTTGGGGTAGGCGGCAGCGACGGTCATCGTCGAATCGGTCGAGCCATTGTCGACGACAACCACCTCGTTGAACCCGACCAACGCGTCCAGGCAGCGGGCAAGATACTTCTCGGAGTTCTTGGTCAAGATGGTGACGCTGATGGAGTGCAGCAATGGCTAACCTCGCTGTAAGCCGGACGGTTGCGCTACCGGTCAGTCTCGGCACGGCCGGCGAGCTCCAGCAGGATTGCCGGCCCGTCGCCTGAAAGCCAGCAACGGTTCATTCAAACCCTTTCTTGGACCAAGCCGCCGCTGTTCGTACCCAAAATTCTAGCATCCACGACATGTGCAAAGCGGTGGTCGATTCTCGGTCCATGGCATCTGGATGCCTCCTGCAGCTCTCCCGCCTGGGAAATGTGAATGGTTAGCCGAGGGGTGTTTCAACGCCTGATCAACGTGGTGTCGATGGCGGCGAACCGAGCGCTTTCAAGATCCCGCTGCCAGGCTGCGGCAGGTTTCCCTAACAGAAAATATCAGGGAATCAACACCTCGCTTTGTGGATGGCGCTCGCGCAGCGCGGCCGCCAGAACGTTCTTGGCCTCCGCGTCACCATGCACCAAGCGAATCTGTCGCGGTTTGCCGTGCATCCGACCAATGAAATTGAGCAGATCCTTCTGGTCGGCGTGAGCTGAATATCCCCCCAGCACATGCACTCCGGCGCGGATGTCGTACCGTTGGCCATCGAGCTGCACATAACCGCCGCGTGGCCCATACTCCTGAATGTCGCGTCCCGGTGTGCCGGCGGCCTGGTAGCCGATCAACAGTACATCGTGACGCGGATCGCCAAGCATTGCTTTCAGATAATTGACGATCCGTCCGCCGCTGCACATCCCACTGGCGGCGATGACCACCGCCGGTCGGCCGCTGCGCGCCAGCCGTTCGACTGTCCGCAGATGACTGGCGTGGTCGTCGATGGTCGTCAATTGGGAAAAATCCAGTGGATGTCGGCCAGCCGCCAGCTTGCCACGCGCTTCGGCATCCCAATGCTCGCGCAGTTGCATGTATCCGGTGGTGAAGTCGGCGGCCAGCGGCGAATCGAGAATGATTTCCAGATCGGACCAGTTGACGCCAGGCGCCGCCGGACGTCGTTGGTTGCGGAAAATGATCTCCTCGAGCTCGTAAAGCAGTTCCTGCGTCCGGCCGATGCTGAAAGCCGGAATCAGCACGCTGCCGAGATTGCCGAAAGCATGTTCGCAAACCGCCTGTAAGCGTTGCCGCCGGTCCTGACGGCTTTCATGCAGGCGGTTGCCGTAAGTGCTTTCGAGGACCACCACCTCGGCGCGATACGGTGATTGCGGCGCCGGCAGCAACGGCGTATGCGGCGCTCCCAAGTCGCCGGAAAAGACCACCACCTCGGCCGCAGCGGCGGGTCGAAGCGCGCGGTCGACAATTTCGAACTCGACATACGCCGAGCCGAGGATATGTCCGGCGGGCGACAAACGTAGCCGCAGCGGGCAGCCGCCATCGACCAGCGGCCGCCACTGCCGATAAGGCACCGCGATCACCTGCCGGCGGATTTGCGCCAGGTAGCGCTCGATCAGCGCTCGGTCGCGGGTGAAACCGACTTTCATCGCATCTTCGAGGACCAGCGGCAGCAACACCGCCGATGCCTGGCTACAGACGATCGGCCCGGTGAACCCGGCCTCCAGTAGATAGGGGATCCGTCCGACATGATCGATATGCACGTGCGTCACCACCAGCGCGCAAACATCATCAATCGGAAAATCAATCGTCAGCCGATCCGCGCCGGCGCCCTGCCGCGACGTTTCGGCGCCTTGAAACAGACCGCAATCAATCAAAACCGACCGGCCGTCGACCAGTGTCAACCGATGACAGGAACCGGTAACGCCATCGACGGCGCCGTGATGGGTGATCGAAAAGTTCACAGGTCACGTTCCTGGGGAAGAGATGTGGCGAGTCTGACGCTTCGAACCGCTATTGACAAGCCATGCCGTGATGACGAAAGGGGTGGCCGGAAATCGGAAAAACGCGTCTCCGTTTCGGTCTTCTTGCGCGGGAATTCCATGAAGGCGGTTGCTCTTCGCGGCGAGAACGCAATTATTTTTTAAAAATCATGGAACTGGCCGGACATTGTTTAAGCACTGGTAAACGATTGCGACTGGGCGTGTCCGGAATCCACGGCATCGGGGCATTTCTTGAATGTCCTTGGCGCAACGCTTGAAACAGACTCGCCAGTGCTGTCAGCGGGATCTATACTGAATTTGAAGCGTGTTGGTCCGGCTGACTTTTCAACGCCCCAAGCGGGCTAGGCGGCCGGCCGCATGTGGCATTTTTCCGGACAGGCGCTTTATCGACCGTCCGCCCAGGAGGAGAAACGACGATGAACCTGAGCAACACCGTCACAATTCACCCGACGGTGACACCCCATCAAACAACGAGTTTGTCGCGACCCGCGCAGTCGCCAGCGGCCAATCCGGCCCCCGCGCGTCAGGAAGCACCGAGCGCCAAGGTTGACATCAGCGCTGCCGCTCGCGAGGCGGCTGCAAGCGACCAGGCCAGCGCCACTTCCGCTAAGACGAGCAGCGTCAGCGGCACTGCCAGCCCGCTGGGCAAACCGGTCGCCGCGGCGGCGGCTGGCGGGCCCGCCCAGACCGAAAGAGCAGCCACCAACGAATCGTCGGCCCGCACTCAACAAGCGCTAAGCATGTTCAACGACAATGCCGGCAATAGCGTCAAACAGCCGACGACGCTCGCGGTTCGCCTCACCGCTTGATGATCTGCCTTCGGGGGTTCCCGAACGGGCGGATGTGTCGTTGTTTCGGCGCGGGGGCGGTGGGTTTGATCGAGGCGCGAGATGATTGCCGGGTCATATGGAGCGGTGCCTTCGTTTTCGGCATTTGTCCCGACATCCGGCGCCTCGGGAAACAACGACAGCGCCGCCGGTCGTGCCGGAAGCGTACCGGGTGGTGACTCCGCCGAGCGTCATGTCAATCGCGCCGAGCGGCGGGCGGGTCAGTCCGGTAAACTGCTCTCCGACCACGACTTGCAGCGGCTGCGGGCGCTGCAGCAGCGCGACCGTGAGGTGCGCAGCCATGAAATGGCGCATGTCGCCGCCGGGGGCAATCTGGTGCGCAGTGGCGCCAGCTTTACTTATGAAAGCGCCCCTGACGGTCAGCGCTATGCCATCGGCGGTGAGGTGTCGCTCGATATCTCGCCTGGACGAACGCCTGAAGAGACGCTCGGCAAAGCGGCGCGGATCAAGGCCGCCGCGCTTGCTCCTGCCGATCCTTCCGCGCAGGACCGCCAAATCGCTGCCTTGGCGACACGGATGGCGATGCAGGCCAGCATCGATCTGGTCCGGCAGCGGCAAAATACCGCTGATGTGGCCAATCGGCAGGCCCATTCCCAGTCAGCGGGCGATCGGATGCGTGTCGCCTATTCCGACGTTTCCAAGGGCCCGACCGGTTACCCCTTGGCAATCGATCTCTCGGCGTGAGGCGAATCGGGCGGATGTCAGGCCATCACACACGCCGATAGTGAAATCCGGCACGACAAGCGACAAGACTTTGTCGTACGATTCGCTCCGCCGCCGTATGGCCGGTCAGTGCCCGCTCACAGCCCAGGCAGGTGCAATTGTGACGTAGTGAGTCATCTCGCCAGTCTGGGCGATCGTCGCTGTTTATCGGCGATCGCTTCGCCGGGTGGTGATTTTTGGTCAACCAGCTTCTTCACCGACGACACCGCGCGCCGTTCCTTCCGTCCCCAATCCCGCCAACCCTCCGCGGATAACCGAGATTCCATGAAAGAAAGACTTTCCGGTCAGATCGACCTGAGCAAACTGTTCGATCTCAACAGTGCCCCGCCGCCGCTGGCCTCGTTGGCCTGGCGGGGTGATGACTTCGCCCGCGACGACAGTGCCGCCTGTGTGTCGATCGGTTCGCCTTCGTTGCGGGAGCCGGCGGATGCGCAGTCGGCACGTCAAGTCGCCTCCGCGGCGCAATTGCTTGCTGCCTGGCGACGCTCCGGCCAGGCCATCGGCGATCGACTCGGTGGCACCTATGCGCTGGCGATCGTGGACAACTCGCGCCGCTGCGTGTTCCTTGCCGTCGATCGTTTCGCCGTCGAGCCCCTGTGCTATCGCCATGATGACCGGACGCTCGCCTTCTCCGATCGCGCCGATTGCGTGCCCGGGCGGGGTGACGACCTCGACGCGCAAGCGATTTACGATTATCTGTACTTCCACATGATTCCCGCGCCGCGGACAATTTTTCGGCAGGTGCTGCGCCTGCCGGCCGCCTATAGTCTTTTGGTTGATGCGCAGGGAACGGCGTTGCGTCGCCATTGGCCTTTGCGTTTCGACGAAGGTCATCGACAATCGTTCTCCGACGCCCGCGAGACTTTCCGCCGCCTGATTGGCGACAGCATCGCCGAACAGATCGGCCAGCACTCGCGAGTGGGCGCGTTTCTTTCCGGGGGAACCGACAGTTCGACGGTTGCCGGCATGCTTTGCCGAATCACCGGCAACGCGGCGCCGGTGTACTCCATCGGTTTCGATGCGCAGGGCTACGACGAAATGGAGTATGCCCGGATCGCCGCCAAGCATTTCGGTTGCGAGCACCATGAGTATTACGTGACGCCTGCCGACCTGGTCGCCAGCCTGCCGGCGGTTGCGCAACATCACGATCAGCCCTTCGGCAATTCATCGGCGTTGCCGGCCTATTATTGCGCTAAGCTTGCCCACGCCGATGGCTGCAGCAAGATGCTCGCCGGCGATGGCGGTGACGAACTGTTCGGTGGCAACTCGCGTTATGCGACGCAAAAGCTGTTGAATTACTACCAGATCGTTCCGCAAGGCATGCGGCACCTGATCGAGCCGTTGTGCACCGAGACCAGTCCGCTGCGTCGCATCCCCGTCTTGAGACAGGCGACCGGGTATGTCCGCCACTCGCGAATCCCGATGCCGGACCGGATGCAGAGCTTCAACCTGATCGTCCAGCTAGATCCGGAGAAAGTGCTGACACCAGGTCTGCTCGCCCAGATCGATCTGACGGAACCGGGCCGGCACATGCGCGGGACCTGGGAAGAGTCCCAGGGCGCCGGTCTGATCAATCGCATGCTGGCCTACGACTGGCGGTACACCTTGGCCGACAGCGACCTGCCCAAAGTGCGCGGTGCGACACAGATGGCCGGGATTGCGGTGGCCTACCCCCTGCTGTCAGATGCGATCACCGATTTCTCGATGCGTCTGTCGCCGGACTGGAAGCTGAAAGGGATGAAGCTGCGTTGGTTTTTCAAGGAAGCGCTGCGTGGTTTTCTGCCTGACGAAATCATCACCAAGAAGAAAAAAGGCTTTGGCCTGCCGTTCGGCGTCTGGGCGTCGCAAGATCCGGCGCTGAAAGCGCTGGCCGAGGAATCTCTGCGGCAGTTGGCCGGACGCGGCATCGTCCGCGAGGATTTCGTATCGCGGCTGATCAAGGAATACCTTCCCGAGCACCCGGCGTATTACGGCGAAATGGTCTGGATTCTGACTATTCTCGAGCAATGGCTGCGAGGACAAACCGGTGGCCAGTTTCGGCTTGAACCTGATCGGCGGCCGACTCCGCCGCGCCGCCGGCAGTCGTAATCGGCATGAAATACGCCACGGCGAAAATTTTTGTCTCGGCGGATAAACAAGGTCGTAGGCAATCTACCGCACCGTCTGGTAGCATCCATGACGAAGTCTGTCACTGGAGAAATGAGCGATGCGTCTTGATGATCAGAATGCCAGCAGCAATGTGGAAGACCGTCGGGGCGGCGGCGGGATCGGTCGAGGTACCGTTGGCGTCGGAACGGTGGTTCTGGCGCTGGCGGCAAGTTATTTTTTTGGTATCGACCCGTCGGTGATCATGGGTCTTTCTGCCAACAACAGCCGTCCATCCGCCAATCAGCCGGCGCAAAAACCGCCGGCGAGCGACGAAATGGCGACCTTTGTCTCCAAGGTGCTCGGCAGCACCGAGCAAACCTGGCAACAGGTCTTCAATGAAGCCGGGCGACGCTATCAAGACCCAAAACTGGTTTTGTTCACCGGTGCGACGCCGACGGCTTGCGGAACCGGAAGTTCGGCAATGGGCCCGTTCTACTGCCCCGCCGATCAGAAGGTATACATCGATCTGGCGTTCTATCGTGATCTTCGCGAACGTTTTCACGCGCCTGGCGAGTTCGCGCAAGCGTATGTGATCGCTCATGAAGTCGGGCATCATGTGCAGAATCTGCTTGGTATTTCCGACAAGGTCAACGCCGCGCAACAGCGCACCAACAAAGCCAACGCCAACGCCCTGTCGGTCCGCCTCGAACTGCAGGCCGACTGCTTCGCTGGCGTCTGGGGGCATCGCGCTGACAGCATGAAGAAAATCCTCGAACCCGGCGAGATCGAACAGGCGTTGACCGCGGCGTCGGCGATTGGTGACGATCGCCTGCAGCGGCAAACACAAGGGCAGATCGTTCCCGAGTCCTTCACTCATGGTTCTTCGGCGCAGCGCGTGCATTGGTTCAAGCGTGGTATGGAAACCGGCGACATTCGCCAATGCGACACGTTCAGCGTAAACGCGCTTTAGTTTATTGATAATCCAATGTCCGGCTGCCGTCGTTTTGCCTGGTCGGTCTGCTTGGCGGGGGTGTTGCCCGCTTTGCTCGTGCCAGCGCTGGTCTTCGCCGGTTTACCGAAAACCAGCAGCGTTCCGGGTGGCGTTGCCCGGGTGCCTCTTGCTCCCTGGTCGGAAGGTGCCCAGCCGCCACAAGCCTGGCTGGACGAACAGCGGGTGTTGGTCAAGGCTGAAGATGGCCAGTGGGTCGCTCTGGTCGGGTTGTCGCTGGATAGCCAACCCGGCACTTACCATTTGCGTATCGACGGTTCACCAGACAAACGGCAGGCGAGCTTCGTGGTCAATGCCAAGCACTACCCGGCGCAACGTATCACTCTCCAGGACAGCAGCAAGGTGCAGCTGTCAGCCGACGACCTGGCCCGTGTCGAAGGCGAGATGACCAGGATTCAACGTCTCAAACGCCACTGGCGGGAGTCCGAGCAGACCGATACGCAATTCGTCCTGCCGGCGGAGGGCAGGCTCAGCGGGCGCTTCGGCCTGCGGCGCTATTTCAATGGTCAGGCTCGCGCGCCACATGCCGGCTTCGATATCGCCGTCCCTCGCGGTTCGGCGGTCCGGGCCAATGCCAGAGGCGTTGTTCTCGATGTCGGTGAATATTTTTTCAATGGCAAAACCGTTTTCGTCGATCACGGCAACGGTTTGTTGAGTATGTATTGCCATCTCGACCGCATCGATGTGGCTGTTGGACAACCGGTCGACAAATGGCACGTGCTGGGCCTCTCGGGAATGACCGGCCGGGCGACCGGTCCGCATTTGCATTGGAGCGTGATTCTCAACGGGGCGATGGTCGACCCCGAATTGTTTGTGACGCTTCCTTCGTCAAAGCACTGATTCGGAGCCGCTGTTCCGCGACAAAAGTTCCACCGGGTGATGCCGAGTCAGTCGGCAACGCCGAATTCAGGCGCCATGCCCGGACGATGACAGCACTCTTTGTTGATGCACTCGACATAAAGATACAAGGCGTGTTCGCGAATGGCGAAGCCATGCTCGGCCGCCGCCGCCGCTTGTCGGCGTTCAATCTCGGCATCGAAGAATTCTTCGACCCGACCGCAATCGAGGCAAACCATATGGTCATGATGTTGCCCGGCACGGCGCTCGAATACCGCCTTGCCCGACTCGAAAAAATGCCGCTCGAGAATGCCGGCCTGTTCGAACTGGGTCAGGACGCGATAAACCGTCGCCAAACCGATGTCCACGTTTTCAGACAACAACTGACGATAGACATCTTCGGCGGAAAGATGGCGGACCGCCGTCTTTTCGAAAAGCGACAGGATTCTGAGACGCGGCAAGGTGGCCTTCAGCCCGGTGCTTTTCAGATCTTTGGCGTTACTCATCGGTATCCCTTGGCTGGCAACGACTGGGGTAGCAAAGTTTTTCAGTTATGATATACCTAGAGGTAGGGCGACGAGCAGCGTATCGCCACCCTGCCAAGATCGACACGGAGCTCAATCGGCCAATTGTAATGCTTCGTGCCCCCACTTCCTGCTCAGCTAACACATGATCGATTCCCGACTCCTGGCTATTGCGCTAACTCTGAGTATCGTTGCCGGTTGTTCATCAGTACCGCGCATCGTCAACGAATACCGTATCGACATTCAACAAGGCAATGTATTGACCCAGGAAATGGTTTCCCAGTTGCGTCCTGGACTGTCCCGGGATCAGGTGCGCTTCATCCTCGGTTCGCCCATGCTTGTGGACATGTTTCACGCCGATCGCTGGGATTACGCGTATTGGCTTAAAAAAGGTAACAGTGGACAAGTCGATTCACGTCGGTTTTCGGTATTTTTCGATTCTGATGGCAAGCTGAGTAAAGTGACCGGTGACGTTGCCCCGGCGACCAGCAAGGAGCCGATGGTCATTTCCGAAACCCGCAATCGTGAACTGGCGATCAGTGAACTGGCCGATGACGGCACGGCCACCTCACCAACTGATTCGGGACCAGGCTTCTTTCGACGGCTCCTGGAAGGCATGGGATTTTAGGATGAGTGGATTGAAAATCGCCGTCGCCGGCGCCGGTGGCCGGATGGGGCAAATGCTTGTCGAAGCCATCCTCAAGGATGTCGACTGTCAACTGGTCGCAGCCTTCGACCAACCCGGCACCCCAGCCATCGGCAAGGATGCCGGGGAAATGATCGGGCTGCCTTGCGGCATTCCAATCGACGACGACGACTCTGCCGCCATCGCCCGCGCGCAGTGCCTGATCGATTTTACCCGCCCAGCCGGAACCCTGAGGCACCTTGCCGCTTGCCGCCAGAGCGGTACCCGGATGGTCATTGGGACCACAGGCTTCGACAGTGATGGCAAAGCAGCTATCACCGCCGCCGCCCAAGACATTCCCATTGTTTTTGCTCCCAACATGAGCGTCGGTGTCAATGTGGTTTTCAAGTTGCTCGATCTGGCTTCGAAAATAATGAACGAAGGTTACGATATCGAGATCGTCGAAGCCCATCATCGGCATAAAGTCGATGCTCCGTCCGGTACGGCGTTACGCATGGGCGAAGTGGTTGCCCAAGCGCTTGGTCGGAACCTAGACGCATGTTCGATTTTCGGTCGTCAAGGGGTCACCGGTGAAAGAGCGTCCTCGACCATCGGCTTTGCCACCATCCGCGGTGGCGACATCGTCGGTGACCACACGGTGATGTATTGCGGAATCGGCGAACGGGTCGAAATCGGTCACAAAGCCAGCAGCCGTATGCCCTATGCCCTGGGCAGTCTGCGGGCGGCACGTTTTCTTCGAGACCAGCGATCCGGCCTGTTCGATATGCAGGACGTGCTCGGTCTTCGTTGAACCAGCCTGTGCTTCCCGTCGAGGCGAGTCGATTTTGGCGTTGAAAATCCCGATCCTGGCTGCGCAACTGGTCTCCGTACTGGGGAATAACACCGAGCACGAAATCGATCGCCTGTTGACTGAAATGGCCGGTAAAAATCCAAAACTGGCCAAAACCACCGCACAAATCCTGCAACTTGCCGATAATCTGTTGGCCAGTTTTGGCCGCCTGCAAGCCGTACAGGCGGAATTGTCCGGAGACGCTTTTTCGCAATGGAATCTCCGTAACGGGCGGATCGAATCCGGACGCGGTTGGAAAGCGCTGCTCGGTTATCAGCAAGCGGACCTTGCCGACAGTCTGGTCGCTTGGCGCAGTCTGGCCGAACCCGACGATCTCAAGGTGTTCGATGCGGCGGTCGCCAGTCATGCCCAAGGGAAAACCGCCTTTTTTCAAAGTGCTTGCCGACTGCGCGACCAATCCGGGCAATGGCGCTGGCTGTTGCTGAAAGGGAGGATTTCCGCCTACGACGAGCACGATGTTCCTTCGCATGTGATGCTCTTGCAACGCGACATCACCGATTTCAAGCAAGCCGAGGCCGCCGCCTGGGTGGCGAAAGATTCGGCCGAAGCGGCCAATCGGGCCCGTGGCAACTTTCTGGCCAACATGAGCCATGAAATTCGTACGCCGATGAATGGGATCATTGGCATGACCGATCTGGCGCTGGATACGCAGCTCGACGCCGAGCAGCGCTATTATCTCAAGACGGTAAAGTCGTCGGCCGAATCGCTGCTGTCGATTCTCAACGACATTCTTGATTTCTCGAAAATCGAAGCGGGAAAATTGCGCTTTGAAGAAGTGCCGTTTTCCTTGTCGGCACTGATTTTCGACGCCACTCGCGCACAGGCGGTCATGGCTCACGCCAAAGGACTGGAAGTCCTGGTGACGGTGGCGCCCGACGTCCCGTCCCGCATCCTCGGCGACCCGACACGGCTACGCCAGGTGTTGATCAATCTGCTCGGCAACGCCATCAAATTCACCGAAGCGGGGGAGATTTCATTGGCCGTGTCGGTCGAGGAACGTAGCTCGAACTCGGCGACGCTTCGGTTCGCAGTACGAGATACCGGTATCGGCATTCCCATTGAGCGGCAAGCGATCATTTTCGAATCGTTCTCGCAGGGGGATGATTCGATGACCCGCCGCTTCGGCGGCACCGGCTTGGGATTAAGCATCTGCACGCATCTGGTGCAATTGATGCATGGACGTCTTTGGCTCGAGAGTACCGAAGGAAAAGGCTCGCAATTCTTCTTCAATGGGCGCTTCACCATCGATACCAACACGTCCGAAGAACCCCCGGTGGTGACATTCAACGATCAACGGGCGCTGATCCTGGCCCACCATCCGGCGGTCGGGACTCAGTTAGCCGAGATGCTCGGCCGCTTGGGCATCGAACCTTCGATCCTCAAGGATACTGCCAGCGCATGGCGAACCATCCAAAAATC
>JAEUOJ010000086.1 GCA_016789495.1 Accumulibacter sp.
GCCGCATACCCACTTCACGGGCGAAGTGTATGTGCTGTCGAAAGAAGAAGGCGGGCGCCATACCCCGTTCTTCAACAACTATCGGCCGCAGTTCTACTTCCGGACGACCGACGTGACCGGGGCGATCGCCATGCCGGAAGGAGTTGAAATGGTCATGCCGGGCGACAACATCCAGATGACTGTCAAGCTGATCGCGCCGATCGCCATGGAAGAAGGGTTGCGCTTCGCCATCCGCGAAGGCGGTCGGACTGTCGGCGCCGGCGTCGTCGCCAAAATCATCGAGTAATCGAGCACTTCAATACGGTTGCAGCGCGGGCTCTCCGGAGTCCGCGCGGTCTCTGCTGCAGGGGTATAGCTCAACTGGCAGAGCGTCGGTCTCCAAAACCGAAGGTTGGGGGTTCGATTCCCTCTGCCCCTGCCATGTATTTAACCAAAGCGGACGAAATGGCCGATAAGTTCAAGTTTGCGCTGGCGGTTCTGCTGCTTGCGGCCGGCGTGGCTGGCTTTTACCTGCTCGCCGAGCAGGCAATGATTCTGCGTATTCTTGCCGTTCTGGCGGGTGTCGGCTTGGCGGCTGCGGTTGCCTGGCGGACCGAGCCGGGTCGCCGTTTTTTCGATTTCGCCAAAGAATCCACCACAGAAGCCAAAAAGGTTGTCTGGCCGTCGCGCAAGGAGACGATGCAGACGACAGGTCTTGTTTTCGCTTTCGTGGTGGTGATGGCCCTTTTTCTCTGGCTGACCGACAAGAGCCTGGAATGGGTTCTCTATGATCTGGTCTTGGGATGGAGAAAATCATGAGCATGCGTTGGTACGTGGTGCACGCCTATTCCGGCTTCGAGAAAAGTGTGCAGCGTGCTCTGGTTGAGCGGATTCAGCGCAATGGCATGCAGCAGTCTTTCGGGCGAATTCTGGTGCCAGTCGAAGAGGTCGTCGAGCTCAAAATGGGGCAGAAAAGCATTTCGGAGCGTAAATTCTTCCCGGGTTACGTGCTGGTCGAAATGGAGATGAATGACGACTCCTGGCATTTGGTCAAGAGTACGCCGAAAGTCACTGGCTTTGTTGGGGGAACGGCCAACAAGCCCTCGCCGATTTCTGAAAAAGAAGTCGAGAAAATCATGCAACAAATGCAGGAAGGCGTCGAGAAGCCGCGGCCGAAGGTGCTTTTCGAGCCTGGCGAGGTGGTACGCGTCAAAGAAGGTCCATTTACCGATTTTCATGGTGCTGTCGAACACGTCAATTACGAGAAAAACCGCTTGCGCGTATCGGTGACCATATTCGGTCGACCGACCCCGGTGGAGTTGGAGTTTGGCCAGGTCGAAAAGGCTTGATCAGTCTTGGCCAGTCGTTGTCTGCAACAGTAGGTGGTGCGCCTTTTCTGCACCTGTCGTCGTGTGGCTTTGACAAGTCGCATTAGTCGTTTTGGGGAGCGTTCTTTCGGGCGCGTTTGAACCCGCGTGGAGGATTTGGGAACGTGGCAAAGAAAATTATCGGTTATATCAAGTTGCAAGTGCCGGCGGGGAAAGCCAACCCTTCGCCACCGATCGGTCCGGCGCTCGGTCAGCGCGGTCTGAACATCATGGAGTTTTGCAAGACTTTCAATGCCCAGACGCAAGGCATGGAACCCGGCTTGCCCATTCCGGTGGTGATTACCGCTTTCGCCGACAAGAGTTTCACCTTCATCATGAAGACGCCGCCGGCTACGGTGCTGATCAAGAAGGCGATTGGCTTGCAGAAGGGGAGCGCCAAACCGCATACCACCAAGGTCGGGACGTTGACTCGCGCGCAGCTTGAGGCGATTGCGACGCAAAAAATGCCTGATTTGACGGCGGCCGATCTCGATGCTGCGGTGCGTACCATCGCCGGCAGTGCCCTGACCATGGGCGTCACGGTGGAGGGTGTCTGAAATGGCAACATTGAGCAAGCGTCAAAAGGCGGTCAAGGGCAAGGTCGATCGCAGCAAAAGTTATCCGGCCGCGGATGCCTTGAAAATCGCCAAGGAACTGGCTACCGCCAAGTTCGACGAGTCGATAGATGTCGCCGTTTGTCTTGGCGTCGATCCGCGCAAATCCGATCAGATCGTTCGTGGCTCGGTGGTTCTGCCGGCAGGTACCGGCAAGACGATCCGCGTCGCGGTATTTGCACAAGGTGATAACGCCGCCGCGGCCAAGGCGGCGGGTGCTGACGTGGTCGGCTTCGAAGATCTGGCGGCCGAAGTCAAATCAGGAGTGATCAATTTCGATCGAGTGATTGCCACTCCGGACGCAATGCGCGTCGTCGGCCAACTCGGGCAGATTCTCGGACCGCGTGGACTGATGCCTAATCCCAAGGTGGGTACGGTGACCACCGATGTGGCAACCGCGGTCAAGAACGCCAAGGCCGGTCAGGTTCAGTATCGTACCGACAAGGGCGGCATCATTCACAGCACCATTGGCCGGGCCTCCTTCGGTGTCGATCAACTGAACACCAACCTCAAGGCGTTGATGGACGCTTTGATCAAGGCCAAGCCAGCGACGTCCAAGGGACAATACGTGCGGCGAGTGGCTTTGTCGAGCACGATGGGGCCGGGTGTCCGGGTCGATGCCTCGACGATTTGAGTTGTTTGATCAATGGGCAGTCCCGGAGAGCGGGCTGCATTAACCAACTTTGTGGGCTGCCGGCAACAGTTGATTTGGTGTTGTCGGCAGATCGTCAAAGACCGCAGGTGCCAAGGACCCGTCCGCGGCTTAAGTGCGTAATCAGCCTGCGTAGACGGTGTGCCCCGAGAAGGACCGCGTGGCAAAAAGGTTCAAGCCTGATGTTGCGTCCCTGCTCCAGGTCGCCGTGGGTTTCGGTGTATCCCTACGGATATGCCGTTTGTTGACTTGAAGGGAGAAGGGCCTGTGGGTCTCAATCTTGATGAAAAGAAATCTGTTGTCAACGAGGTGAAAGCCAAGATGGCAACGGCGCAGACGGTTGTTCTTGCCGAGTATAGCGGCATGCCGGTGGCGCATATGACGCGATTGCGCGCGCAAGCGCGTGCTTCCGGGGTGTATCTTCGGGTGTTGAAAAACACCTTGGTTCGTCGGGCGGTCGAAGGTAGCGCTTTTGCCAATCTTGCCGAACAAATGAAGGGGCCGCTGATCTACAGCGTTTCCGAAGATGCGGTGGCGGCGGCCAAGGTCTTGAACGACTTTGCGAAAACTAATGACAAGCTGATTCTTAAGGCGGGCAACTATGCCGGCAAGCTGTTGGATAAAGCGGCAGTGCAGGAACTCGCCTCGATTCCGAGTCGCGACGAACTGATCGCTCAATTGCTCGGCGTCATGCAGGCGCCGGTAACCGGCTTCGCGTGTGTCTTGTCGGCGCTGGCCAAGCAGCGTGAAGAAGCGGCCGCTTGAGCGGTTGTCAGCTATTTTGAGTATTCAGATTTAGGAGTGGATTAATTATGGCAGTCAGCAAAGAAGACATCCTGGAAGCCGTCGGTGCGATGACGGTGATGGAGTTGAACGATCTGGTCAAGGCGTTCGAAGAAAAGTTTGGCGTGTCCGCCGCATCGATGGCCGTTGCAGCGCCGGGTGCGGCCGCGCCGGTCGTCGAAGAGCAGACCGAATTCACCGTCATCCTGGCGGGTATCGGCGAGAAAAAAGTCGAGGTGATCAAGGTGGTGCGTGCCGCGACCGGACTGGGTCTAAAAGAAGCCAAGGACTTGGTAGACAGTGCGCCGAAGGCGGTCAAGGAATTGATTTCCAAGGCCGACGCCGAAGCGTTGAAGAAATCGCTGGAGGATGCTGGCGCCAAGGTTGAAATCAAGTAATTCCGGTCCAGCAAGCTGGGCTGACCGCCTTTGTGGCGGTCAGCCCTTTTCTGCTTTTCCGGAAACGGCTTGGCAATGATTGATTAATGGCGGATTTTTTGGTCAAGCAGCGAGCAAACGCAATACGAGTCGAAAACGATCGGGCCAAAATACCGGCGCTTGGTTTTCTGGTCGCTTTGCCTTTGTCCGTTGCGGATTGGCGGGTCGGATGACTTCGGCTGATGCGCAGCAGAGAATTTGCCTATTGAGTTCGGAGCGAACATGAGCTACTCCTTCACCGAGAAAAAACGTATCCGCAAGAGCTTCGCCAAGCGCGTCAGTGTGCTTGACGTGCCGTACTTGCTGGCCACCCAACTGGAGTCTTTCTCGGCTTTTCTTCAGGAAAACGTACCTGCCGGGCAGCGCAAAAATCACGGCCTGCAGGCAGCATTTTCCTCGATTTTCCCAATTGTCAGTCACAGTGGCAATGCTCGGCTGGAATTTGTCAGCTACGCGCTTTCCGACCCTGCCTTTGACGTCAAGGAGTGTCAGCAGCGCGGTTTGACTTATGCCTCGGCGCTGCGGGCCAAGGTCCGATTGGTGATTCTCGACCGGGAAGTGCCGGATACGATCAAGGAAGTGAAAGAGCAGGAAGTTTACATGGGCGAAATCCCGTTGATGACTTCCACCGGCTCGTTCGTGATCAACGGGACCGAGCGGGTCATCGTTTCGCAGTTGCACCGTTCTCCCGGCGTTTTTTTCGAGCACGACCGTGGCAAGACGCACAGCTCCGGCAAACTGCTTTTTTCGGCGCGGGTGATTCCTTACCGTGGTTCATGGCTGGACTTCGAATTCGATCCCAAGGACTTGTTGTTCTTCCGGGTGGACCGCCGGCGCAAGATGCCCGTGACCACGTTGCTGAAGGCCATCGGTCTGAGTTCGCAGCAAATTTTGCGCGAATTTTTCGAGTTCGACACCTTCTACCTGAGCAAGAGCGTTGTCGAGTTCATGTTGGTTCCCGAGCGTTTGCGCGGCGAAGTGGCGCGTTTCGATTTCATCGATGCCACCGGCAAGTTGATCATCGCCAAGGACAAGCGGATCACCGCCAAGCACATTCGTGATCTCGATGCGGCGGGAATCAAACAGGTGGCCGTGCCGGACGATTTTCTCATCGGCCGTACCGTTGCTGAAGACATCGTCGACCAGAGTAGTGGTGAAATCCTAGCAACGGCCAATGAAGAAGTGACCGAGAGCCTGTTGGCCAAATTGGCCGAAGCTGGTGTCACCTCGTTGCAGACCCTGTATATCAATGATCTTGATCGTGGTGGTTTCATTTCGCAAACGCTGCGTGCCGACGAGACAGTTTCCCGGCAAGCGGCACGGATTGCCATTTATCGGATGATGCGTCCGGGCGAGCCGCCGACTGACGAGGCGGTCGAGATTCTCTTCAATGGCCTGTTTTACTCTGACGACCGCTACGATCTGTCAGCGGTTGGCCGGATGAAATTCAATCGTCGAGTTGCACGCAAGGAAGTCGTCGAATATAAAGTGATGGTCAAGCAGGCGCCGGCCAAACGCGACCCAATCGTCAATCTGGTCAGTGAGCGAGTGGGATACGCGGCGGCTTCGGTCGAACAGGTTCTGGCCGAACTGGGGTATGGCCCGCGAGCGGTGGCCGAAAACCTCGATGAGGATGCGGCGCGTTCGTTGTTTGAGCAACTGAAGGCGATGGGAGTGACCGGCGAGGTTCGTGAACAGCTCACTCTTTCGCCACGTGACATCGTCGAAGTGATCAAGTTGCTGGTCGAGCTGCGCAATGGTCGCGGCGAGATCGATGACATCGACCATCTGGGCAACCGCCGTGTGCGGTCGGTGGGCGAACTGGCCGAGAATCAGTTCCGTGCCGGTCTGGTCCGGGTCGAGCGGGCGGTCAAGGAGCGCTTGTCGCAAGCCGAATCCGACAATCTGATGCCGCACGACCTAATCAACGCCAAGCCGATCAGTGCTGCGGTGCGTGAGTTCTTCGGCTCGAGTCAACTGTCGCAGTTCATGGACCAGACCAATCCGCTATCCGAGATTACGCATAAGCGACGTGTTTCGGCGCTTGGACCGGGCGGTTTGACTCGCGAGCGTGCCGGCTTCGAAGTCCGTGACGTGCATCCGACGCACTATGGCCGGGTCTGTCCGATCGAAACCCCGGAAGGTCCGAACATCGGCCTGATCAACTCGCTGGCTCTTTTTGCGCGGACCAACGAATACGGCTTCCTTGAGACACCCTACCGCAAAGTGGCCAGTGGTTGCGTCACCGATCAGATCGAGTATCTGTCGGCGATTGAGGAGGGCGCCTACATCATTGCCCAGGCCAACTCCGATCTCGGTGGGGGCGGCGCCTTGCTTGACGAACTGGTAACCTGTCGCGAAAAGGGGGAAACGATTCTTGCTGAGCCGTCACGGGTGCAGTACATGGACGTCGCACCGAGCCAGATCGTTTCGGTGGCGGCGTCGCTGATTCCCTTTCTTGAACACGACGACGCCAACCGCGCCTTGATGGGTGCCAACATGCAGCGTCAGGCCGTCCCTTGCCTGCGTCCGGAGAAACCGTTGGTCGGCACCGGTATCGAGCGAACCGTGGCGGTGGACTCTGGAACCGCCGTGCAAGCTTTGCGCGGGGGAGTGGTCGATTATGTCGATGCTTCGCGAGTGGTGGTGCGGGTTAACGATGCCGAAACCGGGCCTGGTGAAGTCGGTGTCGATATCTATAACCTGGTCAAGTACACCCGTTCGAACCAGAACACCAACATCAACCAGCGGCCGCTGGTTCGCGTCGGTGATGTCATTGCACGCGGCGACGTGGTGGCCGACGGCGCATCGACCGACAAGGGCGAACTGGCGCTCGGGCAGAACATGTTGGTCGCCTTCATGCCCTGGAACGGCTACAACTTCGAGGACTCGATTCTGATTTCCGAACGGGTGGTCGCCGAGGACCGCTTCACGTCGATTCATATCGAGGAACTAACCGTCGTCGCGCGCGATACCAAGCTAGGTCCCGAGGAAATTACTCGTGACATCGCCTCCCTGGGTGAGTCGCAGTTGTCGCGCCTCGACGAATCCGGAATCGTTTATATCGGTGCGGAAGTTGAAGCCGGTGACGTTCTGGTGGGCAAGGTGACGCCGAAGGGCGAAACACAATTGACGCCTGAAGAAAAATTGTTACGGGCGATCTTTGGCGAAAAAGCGTCCGATGTGAAAGATACCTCGTTGCGTGTGCAATCGGGTATTTCGGGAACGGTCATTGACGTGCAGGTATTCACCCGCGAAGGAATCGAACGCGACTCCCGTGCTCAATCGATCATTGACGACCACTTGCGCAGCTACAAGCTCGATCTTGCCGATCAGTTACGGATCGTCGAACGGGATGCCTTTGCCCGTGTTGGCCGGATGATCATCGGTAAAGCGGCCAACGGCGGTCCGAAGCGTCTGGCCAAGGGGACCCTGATCACCCAGGAATATCTGGATGGCATCGATCCGCATCACTGGTTCGACATCCGCATGGCCGATGACGAGATTGCCCAGCAGCTGGAATCCTTGCGCGAAGGTCTGGAGCAGACGCGCAAAGGCTTCGATGTCGCTTTCGAGGAGAAGCGCAAAAAGTTGACCCAGGGTGACGAGTTGCCGCCCGGTGTGCAGAAGATGGTCAAGGTTTACGTCGCGGTCAAGCGACGCTTGCAGGCCGGCGACAAGATGGCTGGACGTCATGGCAACAAAGGCGTCGTTTCGCGGATCGTCCCGGTCGAGGACATGCCGTACATGGCCGATGGCCGGCCGGTGGATATCGTTCTGAACCCGCTCGGCGTGCCTTCGCGGATGAACGTCGGTCAGATTCTAGAAGTGCATCTCGGCCTGGCGGCGAAAGGTCTCGGTTTCAAGATTGGTGAAATGCTGCGTCGGCAGGCCGCGGCGGCCGAGGTGCGCGCCTTCCTAGAGGAAATTTACAACGGTACCGGAAAACCTGAAGATTTGAATCAACTCGACGATGACGAAATCGTCGCTTTGGCCGGCAATCTCGAGGCTGGCGTACCTTTCGCCACCCCCGTTTTCGACGGCGCCAAGGAATCGGAAATCAAGGCCGTTCTGGAGTTGGCCGGCATGCCGGAATCGGCGCAAATGACGCTCTACGACGGTCTGACCGGTGAGCAGTTCGAGCGACAGGTGACTGTCGGCTATATGCATGTCCTGAAACTGCATCATCTGGTCGATGACAAGATGCATGCCCGGTCGACCGGTCCCTATTCGCTGGTCACTCAGCAGCCTTTGGGAGGCAAGGCGCAGTTTGGTGGCCAACGTTTCGGCGAAATGGAGGTGTGGGCACTTGAAGCCTACGGCTCGTCATATGTGCTGCAAGAGATGTTGACGGTCAAGTCCGACGACGTCACCGGCCGCACGAAAGTGTACGAAAACATTGTCAAAGGCGATCACAAGATCGACGCCGGCATGCCTGAATCGTTCAACGTGCTGGTCAAGGAAATCCGTTCGCTGGCCATCGATATCGATCTTGAACGGTTCTGATGGGATTTTGACGGGGTGAATGGCGGGCTCCGCGCGCTGAATCTTTCGCGGTGTCCAGCCACTATCGATAGCTCACTCCTCTCTGGAGCAAAAGATGAAAGCATTGCTTGATTTGTTTAGGCAGGTGACGCCGGAAGAGCAGTTCGACGCGATCACCATTGGTCTCGCATCGCCGGACAAAATCCGTTCGTGGTCGTATGGCGAAGTGAAGAAACCCGAAACGATCAACTACCGTACCTTCAAACCGGAACGGGACGGGCTGTTCTGCGCCAAGATTTTTGGACCGATCAAGGATTACGAGTGCCTGTGCGGCAAATACAAGCGTCTCAAGCACCGGGGGGTGATTTGTGAGAAATGCGGCGTCGAGGTCACATTGGCGAAAGTCCGCCGTGAACGAATGGCGCACATCGAACTGGCCAGTCCGGTGGCGCATATCTGGTTTTTGAAAAGCCTGCCCAGCCGTCTCGGCATGGTGCTCGACATGACTTTGCGTGACATTGAGCGTGTGCTCTACTTTGAAGCGTTCGTTGTTTGCGATCCCGGCATGACACCACTGGTGCGTGGCCAGTTGCTGACCGAGGATGACTACCTGGCCAAGGTCGAGGAATACGGTGACGATTTTTATGCCGCCATGGGTGCCGAGGGGATCCGTGAAC
Source organism: Accumulibacter sp. (assembly GCA_016789495.1). Taxonomy (GTDB): domain Bacteria; phylum Pseudomonadota; class Gammaproteobacteria; order Burkholderiales; family Rhodocyclaceae; genus Accumulibacter. The sequence goes on from JAEUOJ010000086.1 coordinate 8,995, forward strand.
TGTTGCGGTCGATAGTTCTGGCCCGTGAAGTCGACAGCCTGCGTTCCGAATTGGAAACTACCACCTCGGAAACCAAGAGCAAGAAATTTTCCAAGCGCTTGAAAATCCTCGAAGGCTTCCAGAAATCCGGGATCAAGCCGGAATGGATGGTGCTTGAAGTGCTGCCGGTGCTGCCGCCCGATTTGCGGCCGCTGGTACCACTCGACGGCGGACGCTTTGCCACCTCCGATCTCAACGATCTCTATCGCCGGGTGATCAATCGCAACAATCGACTGAAGCGGCTGCTCGAGTTGAAAGCACCGGAAATCATCGTCCGCAACGAAAAGCGGATGTTGCAGGAAGCCGTCGATTCGCTGCTCGACAACGGCCGCCGGGGCAAGGCGATGACTGGGGCCAATAAACGTCCGCTCAAGTCCTTGGCCGACATGATCAAGGGCAAAGGCGGGCGCTTCCGGCAAAATCTGCTCGGCAAGCGCGTCGATTATTCCGGCCGCTCGGTGATCGTCGTCGGTCCGCAACTCAAGCTGCACCAGTGCGGTTTGCCGAAATTAATGGCCTTGGAATTGTTCAAGCCATTCATTTTCAATCGCTTGGAAGTGATGGGCTTGGCGACGACGATCAAGCAGGCCAAGAAAATGGTCGAAATGCAGGAAGCAATCGTTTGGGACATTCTCGAAGAAGTGATTCGCGAACATCCGATCATGCTCAACCGGGCGCCGACCCTGCACCGACTCGGTATTCAGGCGTTCGAGCCGACGTTGATCGAAGGCAAGGCGATTCAATTGCATCCGCTGGTTTGCGCCGCGTTCAACGCCGACTTCGACGGTGACCAGATGGCGGTACATGTGCCGTTGTCTCTGGAAGCGCAGATGGAAGCTCGGACGCTGATGCTGGCTTCGAACAATGTACTGTCGCCGGCGAACGGCGAACCGATCATCGTTCCTTCGCAAGACATCGTTCTGGGTCTGTATTACGCCACCCGGGAGCGAATCAACGCCAGAGGTGAAGGCATGTTCTTCCCCGATCTGGCAGAGGTGACCCGGGCGATGCAGGCTGGCGAGCTGGATGTCCATGCACGGATCACGGTACGGATCACCGAATACGAAAAAGACGACGACGGGGTTTGGCAGGAAAAAACCACCCGGTACAACACCACCGCCGGACGTGCCTTACTGTCCGAGATCCTGCCTAAGGGGCTGCCATTCAGCCTGATCGACAAGACGCTGAAGAAGAAGGAAATTTCTAAGCTGATCAATGCGGCCTTCCGCCGCTGCGGTTTGAAGGAAACCGTGGTTTTCGCCGACAAGCTGATGCAGAACGGCTATCGACTGGCGACTCGCGCCGGCATCTCGATCTGTTCGGACGACATGCTGGTGCCGGAACAAAAGCATGGAATCATCGCCGCCGCTGAAGAAGAGGTCAAGGAAATCGAAAACCAGTACACCAACGGCTTGGTGACCAATGGTGAGCGCTACAACAAGGTGGTCGATATCTGGGGTCGCACCGGCGATCAAGTGGCCAAGGTGATGATGGAACAACTGGGTCACGTTGAAGTCTTCAACCGGCGTGGCGAGAAGGAAAAGCAGGAGTCCTTCAATTCAATCTTCATGATGGCCGACTCGGGCGCGCGTGGTTCAGCAGCGCAAATCCGGCAGTTGGCCGGCATGCGTGGCCTGATGGCCAAACCGGACGGGTCGATCATCGAAACGCCGATCACCACCAATTTCCGCGAAGGTCTGAACGTTCTGCAGTACTTCATTTCTACGCACGGTGCCCGCAAGGGTCTGGCGGATACGGCGCTGAAAACCGCCAACTCCGGTTACCTCACCCGGCGCCTGGTTGACGTCACCCAGGATTTGGTGGTGATCGAAGAGGATTGCGCCACCAGCAACGGTGTCGCGATGAAAGCGCTGATCGAAGGCGGCGAAGTGATCGAGGCTCTGCGTGAGCGGATCCTTGGCCGGGTCACCGCCGCGGATGTTGTTCATCCCGATACCGACGAAACGGCGATTGAAGCCGGTACGCTGATCAACGAAGATTGTTGCGACATTATTGAGCAATTGGGGATCGACGAAGTCAAGGTCCGTACGCCGCTGACCTGTGATACGCGCTACGGCTTGTGCGCCAAATGCTACGGCCGCGATCTCGGTCGCGGTTCGCCGGTCAACGTCGGCGAAGCGGTCGGGGTGATTGCTGCGCAATCAATCGGCGAACCAGGAACGCAGTTGACCATGCGCACCTTCCACGTTGGTGGTGCAGCCTCCCGGGCGGCGGTGGCGAGCCATGTCGAAACACGTAGTGCCGGGGTGGTCCGCTTTACCGCCACCATGCGTTACGTTACCAGCGCCAAAGGTGAAAAGATCGTCATCACTCGCTCTGGCGAAATCCTGATCACCGACGACAATGGGCGCGAACGCGAAAAGCACAAAGTTCCTTACGGTGCCACCTTGCAGGTCGTCGATGGGCAGGCGGTCAAGGCCGGTCTGCGGCTGGCCAGCTGGGACCCGCACACCCGACCGATCATCGCCGAGTACTCGGGGCAGGTGAAGTTCGAGAACGTCGAGGAAGGGGTGACAGTTGCCAAGCAGATCGATGAAGTCACCGGTCTGTCCACTTTGGTCGTCATCGACCCCAAGCGTGGTGGCAAGACGCCAAGCAAGGGTCTTAGGCCGCAGGTGCGACTGCTCGATGCCGGTGGTGAAGAAGTCAGGATGCACGGCAGCGATCATCCGGTGACGATCACCTTCCAGGTCGGCGCGATCATCAATGTCCTGGATGGCCAGCAAATTTCGGTCGGTGACGTATTGGCGCGCCTGCCGCAGGAATCGGCGAAAACTCGCGACATTACTGGCGGTCTGCCGCGGGTCGCGGAATTGTTCGAGGCGCGTACCCCCAAAGACGCGGGGATGCTGGCTGAATATACCGGCACGATATCGTTCGGCAAGGACACCAAGGGCAAGCAACGATTGGTGATCACCGATCTCGACGGTATCGCACACGAATACCTGATCCCCAAGGACAAACATGTGTTGGTCCATGACGGGCAAGTGGTCAATAAAGGAGAGCTGATCGTTGACGGCGCGCCGGATCCGCATGACATCCTGCGTCTGCTGGGGGTCGAAGCGCTGGCGGTGTACATTACCGACGAAGTGCAAGACGTCTATCGCCTGCAAGGGGTCAAGATTAATGACAAGCACATCGAAGTGATCGTTCGACAAATGCTGCGCCGGGTGAATGTTGTCGACGTCGGCGACACCAAGTTCATCAAAGGCGAGCAGGTTGAGCGCGCGCATTTGCTTGACGAAAACGATCGCATGATCAGTGAAGGCAAACTGCCGGCGACTTACGAGCATGTGCTTCTGGGGATCACCAAAGCCTCGTTGTCCACCGATTCGTTCATATCCGCCGCATCATTCCAAGAAACGACTCGCGTGCTGACCGAAGCGGCGATCATGGGCAAGCGCGACGAATTGCGCGGACTGAAGGAGAACGTCATTGTCGGTCGCCTGATTCCAGCGGGAACCGGCTTGGCCTACCACAACACTCGCAAGAAGAATGCCGCTGGCGAAGATTTCGGGGCGGGGATCGAATCAGAAAGCGGCGAGGTGGCCGTCGTCGAGGAGAGCCCGCACGATGCCTCGGTCGGTTGACTTGCGAGGGTATAAACCATAGAATCAACAGTCTTTGTCGCCGAAGCGGATATGCCTCTCGGCGGGTCTTGAATAATACCGGGGCGGCCTTCGGGTCCGCCTTGGTTTTTTTTGCAGCAGCCGTCGGGTGCTGATCACGACGGTGGTTTTACGAACCTAGGGGTGTCCATATGCCGACCATTAACCAATTGGTGCGCAAGCCTCGCGAGGCGGTGCGCAGCAAAAGTAAAGTGCCTGCGCTGAGCAATTGCCCGCAAAAACGGGGTGTGTGCACCCGTGTCTATACCACGACGCCGAAAAAGCCGAACTCCGCGCTGCGTAAGGTTTGCAAGGTTCGGCTGACCAATGGCTTTGAGGTCATTTCGTATATTGGTGGTGAAGGACACAACCTGCAGGAGCACTCGGTGGTGCTTATTCGCGGCGGTCGGGTGAAGGACTTGCCCGGGGTGCGATATCACACCGTGCGTGGTTCGTTGGATACGCAGGGTGTCAAAAAGCGCAAGCAGGGTCGTTCCAAGTACGGTACCAAGCGCCCGAAGGCGGCTTGAGTTTCGTCCGATTAAGGGTCGTTCTCGATGGGCGGCCGGAGGGGTTGGGAGTGCACCCTTCAACTGAATTGTGAACATGAGAGGTCGTTATGCCGCGTCGTCGTGAAGTTCCCAAACGCGATATTTTGCCGGATCCCAAATACGGCAACGTCGAGGTTTCTAAATTCGTCAATACGATCATGAAGAGCGGCAAAAAGTCGGTCGCCGAACGGATCGTCTATGGCGCTTTCGATCAGATTGTCAGTAAAACCGGCAAGGAGCCGATCGAGGTTTTTTCTGCCGCCTTGAGCAATATCAAGCCGTTGGTTGAAGTGAAAAGCCGCCGCGTTGGTGGTGCCAATTACCAGGTTCCGGTCGAGGTGCGACCGAGTCGGCGGATGGCTCTGGCCATGCGCTGGTTGCGTGAATCGGCGCGTAAGCGTTCCGAAAAGTCGATGGGGCAGCGCTTGGCGGCTGAAATGCTTGAAGCGGCTGAAAGTCGCGGCGGGGCGGTCAAGAAGCGTGACGAGGTTCATCGGATGGCCGAGGCCAATAAGGCGTTCGCACACTTCCGCTTCTGATTCGATTTGCCGCGCGGCGGCGCTTTGCTGCCGACGGCTCGTTCTTTATTAGTGAAGGTCTATAACTGTGGCACGCAAAACTCCCATTGAGCGTTACCGAAACATTGGTATCAGTGCTCACATCGATGCTGGCAAGACGACCGCGACCGAGCGTATCCTGTTCTACACCGGCATCAACCATAAGATTGGTGAAGTGCATGATGGTGCGGCAACGATGGACTGGATGGCGCAAGAGCAAGAGCGCGGCATCACCATCACCTCGGCGGCGACCACCTGCTTCTGGAAGGGAATGCAGCTCGATCGCCCAGAGCATCGCATCAATATCATCGATACGCCCGGGCACGTCGACTTCACCATCGAAGTCGAGCGTTCGATGCGCGTGCTCGATGGGGCGTGCATGATTTAGTGTGCGGTTGGTGGGGTGCAGCCACAGTCCGAGACCGTCTGGCGCCAAGCCACCAAATACAAGGTGCCACGCCTTGCTTTCGTCAACAAGATGGACCGACAGGGTGCCGACTTTCTCAAGGTCGTCGACCAGATGCGTGTTCGTTTGAAAGCCAATCCGGTACCGATCGTCATTCCCATTGGCAAAGAAGACTACTTCGAAGGTGTCGTCGACCTGATCAAGATGAGGGCCATCTACTGGGATGAGGCTTCGCTTGGCATGAAGTTCGACTACCGTGATATTCCCGATTCGCTACGGGCCGAGGCAGAGGAGTGGCGCAGCAAAATGGTCGAGGCGGCGGCCGAGTCTTCTGAAGAATTGATGGATCGCTATCTAGAAAATGGTGATCTCGACGAGGCGGATGTCATCAAGGGTCTGCGTCAGCGGACCATTGCATGCGAAATCCAGCCCGCTCTTTGCGGTACCGCATTCAAAAACAAGGGGGTGCAGCGGATGCTCGATGCGGTCATCGATCTGCTGCCTTCGCCGGTCGATATTCCGCCGGTGACCGGAGAAAAGGAGAATGGCGAGCTCGATACCCGTGAGGCGTCCGATTCCGCAAAATTCTCCGCGTTGGCTTTCAAGTTGATGACCGATCCATATGTCGGACAATTGACGTTCATTCGCGTCTATTCAGGTGTATTGAAGTCCGGCGATACGATATTCAATCCGATCAAGGGTCGTCGTGAACGCATCGGCCGAGTGCTGCAAATGCATGCCAACAACCGGGAAGAAATCAAGGAAGTCCTGGCCGGCGACATTGCTGCTTGTGTAGGGCTCAAGGAGGTGACCACCGGTGAAACGCTGTGTGATCCGAGCGCGGTCATCACCCTGGAGCGAATGGTATTTCCTGAGCCGGTCATTCATGTCGCGGTCGAGCCGAAAACCAAGCCCGACCAGGAAAAAATGAGCATTGCTCTCGGCCGATTGGCGCAGGAGGATCCGTCGTTTCGGGTGCGGACCGACGAAGAGTCGGGTCAGACGATCATTTCCGGGATGGGCGAGCTGCATCTGGAGATCATTGTTGACCGCCTCAAGAGAGAGTTCGGTATCGATGCCAATGTCGGTGCGCCGCAGGTGGCCTATCGCGAATGCATCAAGAAGTCGGTCGAGCAAGAAGGCAAGTTCGTCAAGCAATCTGGAGGTCGTGGCCAGTATGGTCATGTCTGGCTGAAAATCGAGCCGAACGAGCCGGGTAAGGGCTACGAGTTTGTCGATGCCATCAAGGGCGGTACTGTGCCGCGCGAATACATTCCGGCGGTCGATAAAGGTTTGCAGGACGCGATCACCAGTGGCGTGTTGGCTGGATTCCCGGTGGTGGATGTCAAGTTCACGCTGTTCGAGGGCTCGTATCACGATGTCGACTCGAACGAAAACGCATTTCGCATGGCGGCGGCTATTGCTTTCAAGGAAGGGATGAAGCGCGCCTCACCTACTCTGCTCGAACCAATGATGTCGGTCGAAGTGGAAACCCCGGAAGACTATATGGGGAACGTGATGGGCGATCTGTCGAGCCGTCGCGGCATGGTCCAAGGGATGGAAGACCTGCCCGGCAACCAGAAAGCCATCAAGGCCGAGGTGCCGTTGGCTGAAATGTTCGGTTATTCGACGACGTTGCGTTCCCTGAGCCAAGGCCGAGCGACTTACTCCATGGAGTTCAAGCATTACGCCGAGGCGCCCAAGAACGTAGCCGAGGCAGTCATCAACAAGAAATGATCATGAGGATAGGGCACTAATAATGGCCAAGGGAAAATTTGAGAGGAACAAGCCGCACGTTAACGTGGGGACGATTGGTCACGTTGATCATGGGAAGACGACGTTGACGGCGGCGATCACGACGATTCTGGCGAAGAAATACGGCGGGATTGCGAAGGCGTA
>JAEUOJ010000117.1 GCA_016789495.1 Accumulibacter sp.
TGGGCTTCAGATCTCGTTGCTCGGGTCGGCCGCCGCCAGCCGGGCGCTAATCGTCCGGCTGTCCTCGAAACGGGCCTGCGCGCCCGCCAGATCGCCCTGCGCCAACTCCACGTCGCCCAGCTTCGCCAAGCTGAGGCTCAAATCCCGCTGCCACTCGGCGTTGCTCGGGTCGGCCGCCGCCAGTTCCTGACCCAGCGCGACAGCGCGGCGCAGCTCGGCCGCGGCCGGCTCGAGTTGGCCGAGGCCGGCGAGACAGTCGGCAAGCACCCCGGAGGTGCGCACCTGGTTCTGCCGGCCGAGCGCGCGGCGGGCGTCCTCGCGTTGTAGGGGCGTGAGGGTGGACAGGGCCTGGGCGATCAAGCCCCGGCCCGTTTGCCACTCGCCCAGCGTCAGGAGCCATACGGTACCGCGATCCACCTCGCCCGCGTCGAACAGGTAATGGCCGGCATCGAGGGCGTCGACGGCGTCCCGTTGCTGCGCCGCCCGGAGCCGCGCGTCGAGGAAATCCCCCGCCAGCCGGCACCCTTCCCGGCGCCAGGTGTCTCCCTCGCCGCCCGCCAGCGTGCGGGCGAAGCCGGCGACGACGGCATGCACCGCGAAGCGGCGGGTGAGCTCGTCGCCCTGCGGGTTGCGCTCGATTTCTTCCTCGAGCAGACCCGCGTCGCGCAGGCGTTGCAGGTCGGCGCCGCCCGCGTCGGGGTCGGCCAGCGCCAGGGCGAGCTCGCGTTCCGCCGGCCGGCGAAGGACTGTGAGCCGCAGCAGGAGCCGCCGATCTGCCGGGCGCAGCACCTTCTGCCAGAGGGCGTCGAAGAGCAGGTCTTCGCGGAGCTTTTGCTGCGTGGCGGCCAGCACGGGGGACACGAAGCGCTGCCATTCCTGTTCGGAGGCGTCTTCGTCGGGCACGGCCGGCAAGGGGCCTTCGTCATTTTCCCAGCGCCGCTGCTCCGCCAGGACGAAGCCTTCGAGGAATTCGAGCGCGCGCGGATGGCCCTGGAGCAGCGGGACCAGTCGATCGCGCGTCCAGTGGGAAAGCCGGCCCAGGGCGGGGAACCATTCCAGCAGGCGGAAGATGGTGTCGTCCGCCATCGGCAGGAAGGGCATCAGGTCGACGCGCGGAAAGTCCGGGTGCCGGTAGCGGCAGGAGGCGAGCACGGCAAGGCGGCGCGGGTGTTGCGCGGCGAGCTCGGCGAAGGCGGTCCACACCGCGCGGCAGCCCGCCGTGCGCCATTCGCCGGGGGTTGCCGGGTGGTCGTCTTCGTGGTCGGGCCGGCGCATGAGCGATTCGAGGTTATCGAGGTACACCGCGATGGGCGGGGCCTGTTCCTGGCCGACCAACCGGTTGAGCAGCGCGGCCAGGCGCGCCGCCGGCTCGGGAATCTGCCGCAGGGCGTTCTCGACCAGTTCGTCCCACTGCGCGCCCGCCAACGGCCGGATGGCGGTGGTGAACTGGTGCACCAGGGCTTCGGCGGGATCGGGCTCGTCCTCGACGGCGGCGCACCACAGGGGCAGGGAGAGATAGCCCCGCTCGCCGTAGAGTGCCAGGGCTTTCCAGCAATAGACGCTCTTTCCCAGGCCGCCCAGGCCTTGAACGACCAGGGTGTTCTGGCCGTCGCGCAAGCGGCGGCGGAGGGTGTGCAACTCGCGGCGGCGGCCAATGAAGCCGGCGCGAAGCACCCGGGTTCGTCCGCCGGCGTGCAAGGCTTCGTCGCGGCGGCGGATTTCGGCCCGGTTAATGTCCGCTTCTGACCCGCGCGGCACCAGCAACCCCAGCGCCTGGTCGTCGCCGGCGTGGTACAGCACCAGCAGCGCCCAGGCGAAGGGTAGCTGGCCGTCGGTATCGGGCGCGGCGTCGTCGCGCCGCTGGGCCTCGCGCGGCCGGGCCGTGAACGGTGCCGCCAGCGCGGTGCGGGCGGCGCGGAGGGCTTCTCGGGTTCGGCGGCCTGCCGCCCGCGCGGTATAGAACGCCGCCTCGGCGTCGGTGGCCTGGCGGTCATAGACCGGGCCGAAATGTGCGATGACCTGCGGGATGCCCTCCGCGTGCAGGCGGGCGGCGGTGGAACTGACGCCCGCGGTCGATCCTTCCTGCGCCGGCGTCTGCCCGTGGCCGCAGGACAGGTAGAAGAGCCGCGGCCAGCGCTGCACTCCGCTGGCGCTTGACCGGGAGCGGCTGATGATGTCTTCGACCCGGACGCAGCGGTCGCCGCCGAATTCGTCCTCGAAGTGCAACTGACCCTGCCCGCCGTGGCCGGAGAAGTGGATGACGGTGGGCGGTTCCGGGGCGCACAGCACCTTGAGCAGGTCGTCCAGTTCTCCCATTTCGTTCACCCGCACACCGGGGTGGTCCTGCAGGGCGCGGCTGATGCGGTACGCCTCCGTCTCGTGGCTCAGCGCGGGCAGCCCGCCGCCCTCCGGCGCGCAGACGTTCACGTAGACGCTGACCGCAGCGCTGGGCGGCTGCAGTCGCGCGGCGTGGGGATTCGGGACGCACCGGGCCACGTCCAGCCGGCCGTCGCGCACGGACCATTCGCCGGCCAGCCGCAACAGTTCCCACGGCAGGCTGAGCACCCGGTCGTCCGCGCTCTCGATGACCAGGAACGGCGGCGGTCCTTCCGCGCGGCCGCGGTCGACCAGGAGCTGGCGCGCCGCCGCGGGGATGACGGCGGCAAGCGCGTCGCCGAGGCTCACGGCGAGCGCTTCGAGGCCGGCTCGCTGCTCGGCCCTGGCCAGGGCGGTTGCCGCCTGGGCGTGGAAGCGGGCCAGCTGACGGTCGAAGTCGGCGCTGCGCGGGCTGGCGATGTCGACGGCTTCGCTCGGCGCCGGCGGTTCGGCGGCTGGATCGGCAGCCGGCTGACGGGTGACGACTCGCCAGACCGGCGGCGCGCGATCGGCGACCGGCGAGATGTCAAGGATCAGCGTCGGCAACGGCACCGCGCCGGGAATCTGCTCGATTTTTCGCCGGCCTTCCTTGAGCTCCGCCAGCAGCGCCTGCGCCTGCTCCTCGGTGGCGACAATAATCTGGTAGTTGATGTTGTGATCGCCGGTGGCAGAGATGCCGTATTGGCCGCCCTGCACGAGGATATTGCCTGTGGCCGGGCCTTGGAACTGCGGATTGCTTGGCATTGCGGAACCCTGATCGGACTGGTCACGGCCAGAATGTCCGCCGCGCGAAGCGAGCCCAGGCAAGGCTCCTTGCCTTCCCTGGCGGCGGTCGCGACGGTCACTGACCCCGGTGCGCACGCGCAGCAGCCGTCGGACTTGCGCCTCCCCCTCGGCCTTTTGCATGCGGCAGTAACTGTAACATATAGGGGATATTCTGCTTCCCGGGCGCCTTCCTGCTCGCTGATCGCGACCGCAAGCGCGCCAGGGCTGGCGGCAGTCGTGCTGTGGGGAGAGCGCGGCGACTACTTCACAAAAGCGGGCGCCATCGCCGCGCGAGGCCGACCATCGATGGCCGCGGTGTCGACCGAGGCGCAGACCCGTCGCCCACCGGAAACCCACAGGCCAGTAACCCTCTCGCGGCAAAGTTGTCGGCCGGTTACACCCTTGTCCGCACGGGTCAGCCGCGGTTGCCGTGCGCACGGGGTATTCGCTCGCAGGATCTCCCGGCGGGCGAGCCGCCGGGCGGCACCGTGTCCGCCGACGATCGGCTGGACCCGGCGTCGCTCAGCGTTGGCCGGACGGGACGAGTTCGCCGTCCGGCGGGCGATAGGAAGCCGCTTCGGCGAACAGCCAGTCGCGGAAAGCGACGACGGCGCTCTGCTGCTCGTCAGCCGGACGACAGACAAAGTAGTAGGAGAGGGGCGACTCGACGGCCACTTGAAACGGACGACGCAGCGCGCCGCTCGCCAGACCGTCGAGCGCCAGCGTGTGCCGGGCAAGGGCCACGCCCTGGCCAGCCGCGGCGGCCATCAACATCAGATTCGAATCGTCGAAGACCGCGCCGCGTTGCGGTTCGTCCACGAGCAGCCCGGCAGCGGTGAACCACGGTTGCCAGAGTTCGTCGTTCGAGCGTAGCAGCGGCAGGTCGATCAGCTGCGCCGGCTCGATCAGCGCGTGGCGGGCGATGAACTCGGGCGAACAGGCCGGGTAATACCAGTCTTTCATCAGCAGCCGGCAGCTCAATCCGGGGTAGCGACCGTGACCGAAACGCAGGGCGACGTCGGCTTCGCCGCCCTTGATGTCGGCCAGCCGGGCGCTCGACTGCACCTCGACATCGAGTTCGCGATGGTGCGAAATGAAGGTGCCGAGGCGCGGCAGCAGCCAGCGCGCGGCGAACGACGGCATGCAGCTGACGCGCAGCAGGCGATAGTCGCGTGTCGCCAGCAGTTGCTCGGTGGCCTTGCCGATTTCGGCCAAGGCACGCGCCACCTGTTCGGCGTAGACGGCGCCCTGCGTCGTCAGCTTCAGGCCGCGTCCGTGACGTCTGAAGAGGGCGACACCCAGATCGTCCTGCAACTGGCGCAACTGATGGCTGACCGCGCCATGCGTCAGATGAAGCTCGGCGGCAGCGCCGGTGACGCTCTGACTACGTGCCGCCGCAACAAAGACGCGCAGGCTGCCGAGCGGTGGGGTGCGACGGCTATCGGTCAATTTTTCTCACATGTCAGGTCAGAACAATTCGATTGTACTTGCCCGCTTGAGCGCTGAAAATGGCCGTGCCTGTCAAGCATCGGACAACGCTCACCGCCCGCCAAGGAGAACCTCATGGCCACCCTGTCACCCTACCTCGAATTCGAATTGTCCGCGGACACCGCCGTTTCATTCGACCGGCTGGCCGGCTGGACGGTGATTTCGCTCACCGGTCGCCTCTGGCTGACCGAAGAAACCGGCGGCCGGGACATCTGGTTGCTTCCCGGCCAGCGGCACCGTATCGTGCGGGCGGGGAGGACGGTCGTCGAATCCTGGCCGCTACCGGGTGCCGACTCGTCGGCGAGAGTCCGCCTGGCACCACCGGCGGGCACGCTCGGTCGCCGGTGGTCCCTGCCGAAGTTCCGGCTGGCCGGCGCGCCGGCCGGTGCCGCCGGTGCCTGACCGGCGGCAGGCGATCTCGCCTGGCTGGACGGCGTTTCCCGGCCGACCGACGGCGTCGGCCACGGCGCCCTCCTCGACGGCCATATCCTCGACCTTGTGCGCCAACCTTTGACAATCGGAGCACTCACATGACGAATCTGCCAGACGCCGCGCCCTATCGTTTGCTCGGCCTCTACGACTCACCCTTTGTCCGGCGGGTCGCCGTGACGATGCACCTCTACGGGCTGCCATTCGAACATCTGTCGCTGTCGGTGTTCAGGCACATGGACGCGATGCGGCCGATCAATCCGCTGTTCAAGGTGCCGATGCTGACGCTGCCGAGCGGCGAGACGCTGTACGAGAGCGCGTACATCCTCGATCATCTTGACGAACTGGCCGTCGAACGCGGCCTCGCACCGCTCATCCCGCGGCAGGGTCCGGAGCGGCGGCAGGTGCACCAGTTGATGGCCCTGGCGATCGTCGCCACCGAGAAGGCGGTAGCCATCGAGTACGAGCACAAGCGGCCGGGCGAACGGCAGTGGGCGGACTGGACCGAACGTCTGCGTGGCCAGATGCGACAGGCCTTCGCCCTGCTCGAAGAACGGCTGGCCGGCGACTTCCTGTTTGGCGGCCACCTGACGCAGGCCGACATCACGACCGCTGCCGGAATCGGCTTCGTTCGTTACGTGCAGCCGGACGAATGGGCTGGCGTCGCCTGCCCGGCACTCACCGCGCTGGCCGACAGGCTCGAGGAGAGCGCGGCGTTCAAGGCCGTGCCGCTCGACGAATGAGCGCGGCGCCGGGTGATCCTGGCGCAGAGGATTGCGGTCGGTCCGCTCCACATGAACCCGGTAGCGGACTGCCCGATCGCGGCACCGCCGACGCGGCGCTGCCGGCCGATGGGCGAGGAAGGCCGCGTGGCCCGTCAGCAACAAGGGCCTGCTCGCGCGCCGCACGGCTTTGCGCGAAACGCCGCGCGCTGGGCCGAGCGGATTCTTCCGAACGCGAACACCGCGTGATCAGGTCGGGAAAGGCATCCAGTTCTTGTCGATCCATTTCGGATAACCGGGATCGATGCCATTCCCCACGTTGGTGTAGCGGACGTATTGCCGATTCCGGAAGAAGTAGATCTGGTGCGTATCCCAGCGCATCAACGCGGCGTCGATGCCGTCGTTGAAGGCGCTCGGCAGCCCGGGCCAATTGCCGGCGATCGGTTTCGGGTAGCCGGGGTCCACCGTCGTCTCGGTCAACCGTACATACTGATCGCCTTTGAACATGTAAATCTTGCCGTTCGATTCACGCAGGAAGGCGGCGTCTATCCCCTGCTGGAAGCTCACCGGCAGTCCGCTCCAGTTGCCGGCAATCGGTTTCGGATAGCCCTCGTCCATCGCCGAGCCCGTCATCCGCACATACTTGCTTCCCTTGAACAGGTAGAGCTTGTCGTTGGAGTCGCGATAGAGCGCGGCGTCGATGTTAGCCAGGAACTCGCTCGGTAGGCCGCTCCAGTTGCCGGCGATCTTCTTCGGGTATCCCTCGTCGATATCGTTGCTGATGTTTGAGTATCGAACATACCACTCGCCGCTGAACAGGTAGACATTGTCGTTGTCCTTGCGCCAGACAGCGGCGTCGATCTTCGCGAGAAAGGCACCCCAGCCGAAGTGCAATGGGGTGAAAGCGCATAACTCCGAGCTGTTCGAAGCCATCAAGCAGGGAACACCGTTGCTCATCCTGGCATACTGACTCCCGTCGAACAGGTAAAGGGCCTTGCGTCCGCGGTGTGTGAACCCGGCGCTGATCCCGTTGCTAAACGACGCGGGCAGCCCCTGCCAGTTGCCCGCGATCGCCCTCGGATAGCCGGCATCCATCTTCGTGTCGGTGATGCGCACATATTCGCTCCCCTTGAACATGTAGATCTTGTCGTTGCTCTCACGCCAGACGACCGCGTCGACCCCGCTCTGGAAACTCGCCGGCAGATCCTGCCAATTGCCCGCGATCGACTTCGGATACCCGTCGTCGACCGTCGCCCCGGTCAACCGAACGTACTGGCTTCCCTTGAACAGGTAGATCTTGTTGTTCGCCTTGCGCCAGCACGCTGCGTCGATGCCGCTCTCGAAGCTCGCCGGCAGGCCGGTCCAGCTGCCCGCGATCGGCTTCGGATACCCAGCGTCGGCCGTCGTGTCGGAGAGGCGGACGTACTCATCCCCCTTGAAGAAATAGACCTTCTTGTTGTCCTCGCGCCACAACGCCGCATCGATCCCGCTCTGGAAGCTCGCCGGCAACCCGTTCCAGCCGTCGGCGATCCCCTTCGGGTAACCGTCGTCCATCGAAATCCCTTTCGCGCACAGCTTGCAGTTGCCGTTCGCGGCACGGAAGAAGCGGCCGAACTCGTCGGCGCAATTGCACTTGCTGGCCACATATTCATCGGGCGCCCCGAACGTGTGCCCGGTTTCGTGGGCGACCACGCGATCGAAGTTCACCGAGTTGCTCCAGGCCATCACGATCCTCGGCGTCGCTGCATACGCGGACCAGCCGACGGGATACTTGGTGATGAAGATGACGATGCCCCATTCGGTGCCGAACTCCTCGCGCAGCCCGGCCAGGTAATCCATATACCCGTCCTCGCCCGCGGCCACACCGAGTTCCGCCTGCGCCGGATCACGCCACAGCGCCTCGGCGCCCGCCTTGTCGAGCCCGCCGACATACCGCGGATATCCGGCATCGACCGTCTGCGTGATATCGCTGAAACGGACATAATCGGTGAGCGTGCGACGGGAATGCCTGGCGAAGAAATAGACCTTGTCGTTGCTTCCACGCCAGAATGCGGACTGAATGCCCTCCTCCATGTGCTCGGGCAGTCCCTTGAAATTCCCCTTGATGGGCCGGGGATAGCCGGCATCCATCGTCGAGTCGGTCAGGCGGATATATTGATCGCCTTTGAACATGTAGATCTTGTTCGTCCCCTCGTGCATGAATACGGCATCGATCCCCTCCTCGAACGCGCTGGGAATTCCCAGCCAGTTTCCGGCGATCGGCCTCGGATAGCCGGGGTCCACGTCCGTCTCGGTCAGGCGCACGTATTGGTCGCCCTTGAACATGTATATTTTGTTGTTCGTCTTGCGCCAGAACGCCGCATCGATACCGTCGTTGAAGGCGGCGGGCAAACCCTGCCAGTTCCCCGCGATCGGCTTCGGATAGCCCGCATCAGCCGTGGAACCCGTCAGGCGCACGTAGTTCGGGCCGCTGAACATGTAGATCTTTCCGTTCGACTCTCGCCAGAGAACCGCATCGATCGATTGCTGATACATCTCGCGCGGAAGCCCGGCCCACGGCGCATTCGGCCACGGCGCCTGATTGATCGACACGGCCTTGCAGTCGTACACCCAGGAAACTCTTGCCTGCGGCTCCAGCGTCGCCAGCCACTCAAGCCCTTCCAGCACTTCCGCACACATATTCAGCAGCTCGGCATTCGTCATCTGCAAATCGGACGTGGGCCCCTGCACGAGGACAACGCCGACCGCAACCTCGTTGATTAACCGTTGATTAAGTGCCATGGTGTCCCTCGATTGTTCTGGTGGTGAATTAAGCGCAGGGCAAGGTCACATGCGATGAAAAATCACGTCCCAATCTTCCCCTACGTCCGGACGGCGTTCCTTCGCGCGCCGATATCCTTCCGATAGACGCAGACGATGCGCCAACAGGGCGAGATCCTCGTCGCGCAATTCGGCCGGCACAGCGGCCAGCGGTTCGACGGTCACGGCACGCGTCGCGCACTCGACCTCACCGGTCGGATCGGAGACCGATTCTCCCTCCACCACCAGAGTGTCGCCAAAGCGGTGCAGCACGCGCACCCCTCTCCGCCTCAGCAAGGCAATGGCCTCTTCCGGCCTGCCCTGAACGACCTTTCGCAGATGCTCCTTCATCGCCTTCTCCTGTCGGGTTGTAATGTGCACCGCCGTCGCGGTCGGCATTGCCGCCGCGACAAAGCGACGTAGAGATGTTTTGTCCCCCATATACCGCACGCGATCTTTTCAACAGCGGACACCATGCTGCCGCCGCGATATCGTTCGCCTGCCATTAAATTCGACGCGACAAATGGATAGGAGTTCCAGCGCCACTACCACCGGCCTTTGAGTTCTGACCGGTCGTAGCAGCGGTCGTGATGCAGGGCGACCACGGCGACTGGTGGCGCAAGCCGTCCCCAACGGGCCCGAGCGGAGGGTGGTCGTCCGGCCTTTACCAGTCGATGCGCGGATCAAGCAATCCAGCATTTAGTTTTGCGTGTGCTTGCGCTTCAGGCGCAGGCCAGTCCTGGTTTTGTCGGCGGCATCCCGGCGAATCAGGTCGTGGACGATTTTCTTCAGGAGGGCGTGCGCTCTGAAAGATCTGAGCCCGTCAAGGCTGATCTCGTCACGCCGTCCCGTCATTTGGTTCCCGTCACGATCCCGCCTCTAGGCACCGACGGCGGAAGATAGCCAGCCGTTGCGCGCCCGCCGCGCTCCGACATGGATGATCGTCGGACGTCCGAGGTGACGCTTACACGGCGTGCTGACACCGCCACAAGTTCACCGTCTATGCCGTACCCCTTGCCGCTGTCAGCCGGTGGTGGCCTCGGCGCTCCCCTGTCGACATTCTTTACATCGATCGGCAACCTGGGCGGCAAGGCCGGAATAACCAACTGTATTGAAGAGACATTTATTTCCGGCCGGGATCTTGCTTATGAGTATCGTTCGCATTCACCGCGAGCCGAAAGTCGTATTTTCAATGCGTTTTCAAAGCGAGGAGAAGGAACATGAAGGCAATCTACACTTCGGCGGCAACGATTGCCGCTTTGCTGCTGGCCCCGGCAGCAGGAGCCAGCTGGATCACCTTCGAGGCGGCCGGCGGTAGCTCGGCGGCGATCAGCCCCGCCCGTGACGCCTTCCGCGCAGCCGTCGGGGGAGGAAGCGTCGCTGGAGCGAACGGATCTTTCGCTGGCCTTCGCCGCGAGATCAACTGGGATGGCGTGCCTGACGCAAGGGCCGATCCCAACCCCCTGCCCGGCAATTTCTTCAACGTCAATTCGCCGCGTGGAGCGGTTTTCAGCACGCCGGGTACCGGTTTTCTGGTGAGCGCCAACGCTGGCCAGGCCACCCCGACGCTGTTCGGTTTCCCGGGTGATTTGCAGACTTTCAGCGCGCAGCGGCTGTTTACGGCCGTCAACAGCAATATCACCGACATCACGTTCTTTGTTCCAGGGACAGGTCTCGCCGCGACGACGAGCGCCTTTGGCGCCATCTTCGTGGATGTCGAACTGCTTGGCGAGACCAAGATCGAGTTGTTCGACGCGACCAACTCGCTGCTCCTGGCGCGTGAAGTGCTCGTCGGCGGCAACCAGGGGTTGAGCTTCGTCGGTGCCGTGGCCAATGCCGGCGAGAAGATCAGTCGGGTGCGGCTCACCTCGGGCGCCAATGCCATCCTGTCCAATGGTGTGCGCGCCAACGAGAGCACCGATATGGTGGTGATGGACGACTTCCTCTATGCCGAACCCACCCGTGCCGTTCCCGCGCCATCGAGTCTGGCGCTGGCGGCTGTGGGCCTGCTTGGCGGTCTGGCGGCCTGGCGACGGCGGCGTGCCTGACTCGAGGATGAGCGGCAACGACGAGCGCAGCGACCGCGCTTCGTCCTTGCGGCAATCCATTCCCTGAATCGGTCGAGATCATCTTTTTCAGTCCCACGCCCATCGGCGTGGCGGGGCGACTGAGGTTCTCGCCCGAGGGTAGATGACCTTGTTGGCTGATGTGGCTACCGAATCCGGACGAGGCGGCCAAGCGGCCATAAGCCAGGCGGATGCAGGGGTGCAGCCCATCATGACGCCATGTCAAGCCGTCCTGGCCGTGCTGAAAACAACAACCCGCGGGGAGTAGGAGAACCAGCGCCGCGGCCGTTGCCATGACCCGGCCGACCGGGTTGTTAGCGAGCAGGCTCACGGCCATCTTCTTGCGGACCATCGCCGGCGAACATCTGCGCTGGATGTCCTTGCCATGGTCGCTTAGATCGCCCGTCTGCCGACTGCAGTCGTCCAGCGGTAGCAATGAGGGTCGTCGAGTTCCGCGCTCCCATGACGGAGTGGAATCCTGGGGTTGGCTTGAGGACATCCTCTGGTTCACAAAGGGAATCCGTAGCCCTAACCCATGTTTAAACGAGCCCGAGGAAACCTATCACTGAAACAATTGGTTGCGAGCCAAGAAGATCTTCAGTGGCACTAAACCCCCGTAATCGGGGATTCAGCGGATCAGTCTTCTGATTCCACCGGGTGCGGCGCTGATGCCCAGCGCGCGATAGATCGCCAGCAGATCGGGTTCGGCGACGGTGGCTTTGCGCACATGCAGCGATCGCCCGTCGCGCTGGCTGAAGGTCGCGGTGACCCGGCGCTGCACCGAGAGGATCTCGCGCAGGGTCGCCCAACTGTCGGCAATCCCCGCCGCCTTGAGTTTCACGCGCAGGAACTGAACGCACTGGTAGTGGTAGGCGAGCACGGTGATGGCGTGATGCACGCTTCCAGCGCGGCGATGTGCCCGGGCTTGAACTGATCGAGCCGGTAGGTGCTGTCTCTCAGCAGGTCTGCGAGGGTGACGGTCATGTCGGTTTTCCTGAACGCTCTTTGTTCTCTTCGTCCGCACCCCTGGCGCGCACCCAGTCGTCCACCTCAGACAGCTTGAACTTCCACAGGCGCCCGACGCGGTGCTCAGGCAGCCTGCGGTGTTCCCGCCAGCGATAGACGGTGTCCTTGGCCACGCCCAAGTGCTGCGCGACCTGCTCGACGGAAACCCACGGTTCTGTGGTCATGGCCTCTGCGCTTACCAAGTGGAAGCGTTTCAAGTGGATTAAATCGGATGAAAGTGTATCAGCGGAAAAAGGCTCTCCCAAGCTTGGCTTCGGGGCGGAACAACACGTGAAGACCAGCATCGCGATCAACCCGGAGCCCCCGATGCGCCGCAACGACCCTCGCACCGCCTACCTCGCGCGCACCGCGCAGATCCACGCCCAGCTGGGGCGGGTGGAGCAGGCGCTCGACGACCTCCTCGCCATCTTCGACGGTCGGCCCGAGTGACGGAGGCCGCGATGGAAGCCCTGCCCAAGCTCACCCCAACCCAGGCCCTGCTGCTGCGCTCTGCCGCCCGCCGCGCCGATGGGTGCGTGATCCCGCCCGACAACCTGCGCGGCGGCGCGCGAGTCAAGGCGATGACCGCGCTGATGCGGCGCGAGTTGATCGAGACCGGTGATGGCGGCTACGTGCTGACCGATGCCGGCTACGCGGTGGCCGGGCGCAAGCGGCTTTCGGCAGCGGAGGCTGTGGGTATCCAGAAAACGGACACCCTTGACGCCCTCCAACTTCTGGAGAGGATCCCGGTCCCCCGGCACCAAGCTCGCCGCGTTGGTGGTGGCACTGCGCCGGCCGCAGGGCGCGACCAATCTGCAACTGATGCTGACCACCGGCTGGCAGCCGCAATCAGTGCGCGGCGCGATCTCGGGCCTGCTGCGCAAGCGCCTGGGCTTCAACGTGGTGTTGATGCCGAACCCCACGGACAAACGGGTGTACCGCATCGACTGACGGTCGGCCGCGCCGCTGAGGGTCGGAATTCAGTTCCGACCCTTGGGGTACGCGCGAACTGCGTACCTCGGCCGTCCTGCCGGCCGATGGATGACCGTGCCGGCGGCGCCAAGGTGCAAACCGCAAACCCTGCAAACCTCGGTTTGCAGCCTGACGGTGGCCAAGCGCCGCGCTCGCGCCCCCCGCATGGCATCTTCGGATGGAGGGACCCTCTTGCCTGGGGCAGCCGATGGGGTCACGAAACGCGAGGGCACCATCGACCCGGTGGGCCGAACTTCACGCGTCTCCGGACATCTGCATCCAAGCCGGGATGTCACGCTGCCCATGCAGCACACGCCAGACGTCGACGTGGTCGGGATGCTCAACGTAGAAGACCAGATAGGGATCACGCTTCAGCAACCAGGAGCGCAGGCCCGGCAGGTTCAACTCGTGGGCATATCGCGGCGAGCCCTTGGTCAGATGCCGGCCGATGTGGCGGTATGCGTTCTCCAAGGCGTCAATGAAGCCGTGCGCGGCAGTCTCGGCGCCTCCGGCAAGAAAGTGGGCGACCGCGTCCTCGACATCCCGTTGAGCCAGCTCGCGCGAGACGACGGGCTTGGCCTTCACGACCGGCTGCGTGCCCTGCCTGCCACCTTGGCCGCGCCGCGCACCCGCTCACGCATGCCCTCAAAGTAGGCTTCGTTCACCGGCGCTGTGGGAGCCGACGAGGCGCCCGCAAGCAGCAGGTTGCGCAGCTGCAGCCGGTCCTGATCGCGGCGGATCAGTTCGCGCACGTACTCGCTGCTGGTGCCGTAGCCGCGTTGGCTGACCCGCTCGTCGACGAAGTCCTTGAGGCTGTCGGGCAAGGAGATGTTCATCGTGCTCATGCCGGCAGGTTAGAGGGTTTGGCAATTTTTGGTAAGAACGCCCCACGGACGTCAGCCATCAGGCGCGAGGGAGGTGAGCATCCCGATGCTCACCCTCTCTTTAGAGAGAGGCTTCCGGGAAGCTGGGAACCGCCCGTCTTCCCTGGAGACGGACCGTTTCCACCCTTGCCCGGGAACGCTGATTCCCCATCGGGCCGCCTGCACCCGAGCATCCCAGGTGTCCGGTGACGAACATCGCCTGCCCGCTAGCGACCGGTCCGTCCGGCACGTCCAACCACTTGACCAGCTTCGAGCCCTGGGCCATTGCCATCACCAATTCCTCGCGCTCGAGCAGCGTCCCGACCCACTCGGCCCGCCGATGCTTGCCGATGGTGTGGCGGGCCTCGGGCAGCTCGTGCCGACGCTCGTAGACGCCGTTGCCGCCGGTCACGTCGACTACCACCAGGCCGGAAAACAGCAATTCCTGGAGGTAGTCGTAGTCGAGGCACTACGGCACGCCTGTCCGGCTAGCTTTTGAAGACCGCTGCTCCTCCCGCTTCCAGCACTGGTCGCAATAGATGGCGATAGATCCGATCGAATTCGACGGGCTAATCGCCCTGGCCTTCCGGGCCATGGGGTTTCACAGAGTCTTCCCTCCCGGAGGAGAGGGTTGCTGAGCCGCTCAAAGCAGAATGGCCAGCAACTTTCTGAAGCGGAAGTCCGGCATGGGCCCGCCGTTCTCGGATTGCGTTTCCCGCCGATGGATTTTACTCAGCGAAGGCAGGACGTACGCAAGTGACGAATATCATCACTTGGCGGAGCGATTTTCATCGCTGAGTTTGCACCGACGCCTTGGGCGGTCACCACTGATGCGCCTGACTTGCGGCAGATCAGCCTCGGCTGGCGTCGATCAATGCCTGCGGAATCTGCTCCAGCGATAGGACGCGGTCGACGCCACCGTGTTTGATGGCTTCCTTGGGCATGCCGAAAACGACGCAGGACGCTTCATCCTGAGCAATGGTCGAAGCGCCGGCGTCTTTCATTTCCTTCATCCCCCGAGCGCCGTCGTCGCCCATGCCTGTCATGATCACTCCCAGCGCATTACGACCGGCGAACTTGGCAACCGAACGGAACAACACGTCGACCGACGGCTTATGACGATTCACCACCGGCCCGTCAACGACATCGACATGGTATTGCGCTCCGTTACGCCGCAACATCATGTGCTTGCCGCCTGGCGCGATCAGCACGCGACCAGTAACGACGCGATCATTGCTTTTCGCTTCGCGGACGTCGAGAGCACACAATGAATTGAGTCGTTCGGCAAACAAAGCGGTGAAACGCTCGGGCATGTGCTGGACAATGACAATACCGGCGACGGTCACCGGCAAGCGCGTCAACACCGCTTCGATGGCCTGGGTACCGCCAGTCGAGGTGCCGATGGCGATCACTTGGTCGGTCGTTTTGGTCAACGATTGGCGTCCGGGGGCCAGCATCGCGTCGGCGGTCAGTGGCGGCGAGGACCCAGTCAACGGCGGACGCTCGGGCACAGCAACGACCGAGTGAGCCAAAACACGCAAATTGGCCTGACCAGCGGCACGAATAGTCGCGATCAGATCATTGCTCGAATCTTCCAGAAAACCTTTCAGCCCCGATTTTGGCTTGGTGATGACGCTTACCGCGCCAGCTGACAGCGCTTGCAGCCAGGTGTCGTTGCCTTTTTCGGTCAATGACGAACAGACGATCACTGGGGTCGGGCGTTCCCTCATCAATTTCCGCAGAAATGAAAGACCATCCATCCGCGGCATCTCGAGGTCGAGAAGAATCACGTCGGGCCAATCCTGGCGCATTTTTTCGCCGGCGAACAGGGGATCGGAGGCCACACCAACCACACGCATGTCATGAACTCTGCCAATGGCCTTCGACACCACTTCACGAACCAAGGCCGAATCATCGACGATGAATACTTTTATTTTCTTGGGGTTCATGAATAGATCTGGCCGGCTCGGTCACAAGACAATCAAGTGATCAATTGCATGTCATTCATTTGACCACCTGGATGAACAGTATAGACGCCAATTTGCGCCGGAACAGCCCAGGGACATCCAACGACGGTTCATTGAGCCAGCACATCGGCCGGATGACGCTGGGCGATTTCGTACCACGCCTCGGCACAACCAAGAAAACAGTCCACCAACAACGGGTCGAATTGCTTACCACTCGATTGTCGGATGATGTTTACCGCCTCGCCATGCGGCACGGCGACGCGGTATAGCCGCTCGCTGATCAGCGCGTCGTAGACGTCGGCAACGGCCATCAACCGAGCCGGCAAGGGAATGGCTTCGCCGCAAAGCCCCTGCGGATAACCGTTACCGTCCCAATGCTCGTGATGAGCGTAAACGATGGCGCTGGCGACTTGCAGGAACGGATCGTCGTTCCCGACACACGGCTCGGCGGCGGCAAGCACCCGCTGCCCGTGAACGGTATGGTTTTTGACACAGGCCAATTCGTTGGCGTCAAGTCGTCCGGGTTTGAAGAGCAGGCGGTCAGGGATGGCGATATTTCCGATGTCGTGCAGCGGCGCGCACTGCCAGGTCAACGTCCACTGCTCCGGCGACAGACGTTCAAGTTGGCCCGGACGCCGTCGTAGTACCGCGACCAGCCGCTGCATGTACTCACGGGTTCGTACGAGATGGGCACTGCCACCGGGATCACGCATCGTCGCCAACTCACCGAGGACCGTCAGCGTGAGTTGACGATTGAGGCGCAACTGTTCCGCCGTCGCTTCCAGGGTTTCGGCACGTTTTCGGATCGATGATTCGAGATCGAGATTGCGTCCTTCCAGATGTCGCTGTGCCTCATGGAGCCGAAGATGGGTACGCATCCGCGCCAATAGGATCGGCGGCGCCACCGGTTTGGCGACATAATCGACCGCCCCCAGGTCCAAGCCACGAGTGGTTTCAGCGATGTCCGAGTGACTGGATAGGAAGATCACCGGAATGCCAGCGGTCTGTGGGTCATTTTTGAGAGCGGCGCAGATTTCGTAGCCATCCATGTCCGGCAATTCGACATCGAGCAGCACCAGATCCGGTGCCGGCTCCAGATGGGCCAGTTCGATGGCCTTCTCGCCGCGCGTGGCAATGCGTGTGCGGAAATAAGGCCGCAGGCAGGCATTGATGATTTCCAGCGTCGCCAGATCGTCGTCGACCAGCAAAATCGTTTCCATGATCATTGTCCTTTCGTCAAGGGAACCGGGGGAAAAGGCGCCGCGCGGCATCGAAATCGAACTGCATCACCAGCGCCCGGGCCGCTTTCAGCGTCGCTCCCCACGCGCTGTCGGACAAAGTCGACAGCGCTTCGTCGATCACCGTCACGCTGCTGCCATCGGCTTGGTCGAGCAGGCCACAGAGATCGACGATGACAGCAGGGGGCGGCCCTTCCGGCAGCGGCGCCGGGGTGGCGACAAGACCCACCGGCTCCTGGTCGACCGCATCGCCAAGCGCGCTGCGCAATTTGCCACGCAAGTCGTCGATGACCCGGGCGATTTTCCGGCGCAAATCGCCAAGCGGTTGTCGTTCCAGGATCATCCGTTCGAACGCCCCGGCCAAGCCGTGCAGTTCACGCAGGCCGAGCATCCCGACCCGCCCTTTGAAGGCATGCGCCGTCTGGCGAGCCCGTTGATGATCGCCGGCGTTCAACAGCCGTTCGACGGTCGGCAGAAAGTGCACCGATTCGTCGACGAATCGACGCAGCCAATATCGGTAGCGCTCCTGATTGCCGGCAAATCGGTCGAGCGCTTCGACACTATCCACGCCGGCGATATACGGCAGCACCTGCCCCGCCGAAACGTCCCGGACAACTTGCACCGCGGGCTTGCTTTCGACGCGTTGCGGCAGCCATTTGGCGAGCACTTTGAAGAAATGCGCCATCGAAAACGGTTTGCCGATGTGATCATTCATCATTCCGTCACTGAGATAGCTCTGCTTCTCATGAATCATGGTGTGCGCGGTCATCGCCACAATCGGCAGACTGGCGAAACCGGGCAGCGCGCGAATCCTGCGTGTCGCGGTCAACCCGTCCATCACCGGCATCTGGATGTCCATCAGCAACAGATCAAAGTCGCCCGGCTGGCCTGCACTGACAATCTCCAGTGCTTCACGGCCATTTTCGACCAAGCGCGGCACGATCCCGACCGAAGCCAGCAGTTCAACGACAATTTCACGGTTCAGCGGTTGATCGTCGATCACCAGCACTCTGGCGTCACGATAGCGTGTCGGCAATTCCGGGCTGACGTCCACTGATTCGCTTGACGGCAGCTCGCTTTCGTCCTGAAGACCGAAGTACAGAACAACCGAAAAGCAGGTTCCATGCCCAAGCCGACTGTTGACCGCAATGTGACCACCCATGCCTTCGGCCAGTCGCTTGCAGATCGCCAGGCCAAGTCCGGTGCCACCGTGCTTGCGGGTAATCGACGGGTCGGCCTGGACAAAAGGCTGATAGATCCTCGCCAAATCCTCTTCGCGCATGCCGATGCCGCTGTCCTCGACTTCGATCAGCACCTTGACATGCTGTCCGTCGCCGTCGCTGAGTCCGACACGCAAAGCGACGCCGCCGCTGTCGGTGAATTTGATGGCGTTGTTCAGCAAATTGAGCAGGATTTGCTCGACGCGCAGCGGATCGCCGACCATCACCTCCGGCAGCCGATCATCGATCTGGCTGTCCAAATGCAGACATTTTTCAACGGCTCGATGACCGATGCTCGACAGCGCCCGAGCAACGATCTCGCGCAGACGAAACGGCAGCGCCTCGAAATGCATTTCGCCGGTGGCGATTTTGCTCAGATCGAGCAGGTCGTTGATGATCGCCAGCAAGGTTTCCCCTGAACTGTTAACTTTCTCAAGATACTCACGCTGCCGGTCGTCCTGACAGTCCTTCAGCGCCAGCGCGGTCAGACCGATCACCGCATTCAACGGAGTCCGCAATTCATGACTGACGTTGGCCAAAAAGGAATCCTTGACCTTATCGGCGACCTTCGCCGCTTCCAGCGCGCTGGCCAGATCCGCCGTGCGCCGCTCGACGACTTCTTCGAGATGCAACTGATACTCCTCGAGTTGCGCCTTGACCGCGCGCTGTTCGCTGATGTCCTGCAATACACCGTACAGTCGAATAGTTTTTCCGGTCAGTGGATCGCGTTCGGCGCGCCCTTGCGCGCGAACCCAGATCAAGCGCCCGGCAGCGGTGCACAGTTCGACCTCCAGGTCCCACGGCGTACTGTCTTCGATCGCCGATTTGATCGCCGCCAGAATCAGCGGCCGCGATTCCGGAGTATAGAAATTGAGCGAGGTTCGCGGATCGGGCGGTGTTCCCGGCGCCAGGTCGTGTATGCGAAACACCTCGTCGGTCCAACTGATCGAGCCTGATTGGACATCACACGACCAGCCGCCGATGCGTCCCAGCCGTCCGGTCAGCTCCAACAAGGCGTACGATTGACGCAGCGCGTCCTCATCACGCTTGCGGGCGGAAATATCCTCTTTGACGGCGAGAAAATGAGTGATCTTTCCCTGCTCATCGATGATCGGCGAAATCGAGGCATCTTCCCAGAACAGCTCACCATTTTTTCGGCGGTTGCACAATTCGCCGCGCCACTCGCTGCCGGCCAGCAAGCTTTCCCACATCTCGGCATAGATTTCCTTAGGTGTTCGATTACTTTTGAGAATGCGCGGGTTGCAACCGACCGCTTCATGCCGACTGTAGCCGGTGACCTGGGTAAACCGTGGGTTGACATATTCGATCACCCCATCGCAATCGGTAATGACGATCGATACCGGGCTCTGCTCGACAGCGCGCAGCAATTTGCGCGTTTGTTGCTCGGCGGCACGACGCTCGGAAATATCCGTGAAAATCCAGATACTTCCCTGATGAACCCGCCGAGGGTCGATCGCCTGACCGCGCAAATTGCCCCAGAAAGTCTGACCGTCCTTGCGACGCATCAGCACTTCGTCACTATGCGTCTTGCCGGCGGCGCATTGCGAATAAGCAGTTTTCCCGACCTCCAGGAAAATCTGCCGGGAAGCATAGAGAATTTCGGTCGATTGGCCGATCAGTTCGCCAGGCAGATAACCAAAGATGTCGTTCATCCGCCGGTTGCAGGAAACGATACGGCGATGCTTGAGATAAACGATGCCGTCAAGAACGTTATTAAGGATGGTTTGCTGTTCGCTGAGCAAACGACGCATCGTTTGGTCCTGAGCACCGTCCGGACCTTGCCCGAACCCTCGATTCGCCGTTGACTCGTCCAGTTCACTCAATTTATTCATTTCATCCTCCTCAGTGCCGCTTTCACTCTAGGCTCTGTTCACAGTAGCTGATTTGGTTGCACATTCAGGAATTTGGCGATGGGACAGGGATCGGCGGCTATTGAGCGATGCCCCGTAGGCACGGATCGCAGAGGAGTGTCGGGAATCCACTCTTTCCCGGCTGACCGGAATGCTGGGCGTCGCGGCGCGCAAACGGGTCAGGCTCGACGCGGAATGGCCATCAAAGTGCGCGAGCGCGGCAATGCCTTCGAGCTGAGACGAGGCTCATCCGCTCGAGCAAAAAAAGCAGAAACAAGCTATTGATCTATTTCAGATTGACAACGGCAGCGGTCTGAAAGTCAAAAGAGCAAAGAGGAACCTGCAGTCGCTGCGGCTCCAGTGGCTGCTGTGCCCGCCGGCTGACTATTAGCCGAGGCCACTTCCACCCGGTCGTATCCTTTAGATTTCGCCTGCTGCAAAGCGTAACCGGCTCGCTTGAGAAGGCCATCGGTCGTCGTGTCGTCCGCGTTGGCCTGGACGACGCCGACGCTGGTGGTGAAGCTGACGATGCCCTCTGCCGATTCGATGGCGATTTCGGACGTTTTCTTGCGAATCCGCTCGGCGGCAATCACGGCTTTGGCAATCGGGGTGTGAGGAAGCAGAATGGCAAATTCTCCCGCACCGAGCCGGCCGAGCAGATCCTGGTCGCGCAGGCAGCTTTCCGCCGCTTTGGCAAATTCGATCAGAACCTGATCGCCGACGGCGTGTCCATAGCCGTCGTTCAGCCGCTTGAAAAAATCGATATCGAAAAGCAATACGCTCAGCGACAAACCGCCGCCTACCTCGTCGATCTTCTCGGCCAACCGTTCGACGAAATAGGGCCGGCTGCTAGCGCCGGTCAATGGGTCGCGATTTGCCAGTTGCTGGAGATGTGCGCGCTGGGTAGCCAAGGCATGAATCAGTCGCAACGAACGATAAGCCACCACCGCCATGGGTACGGTCACCCCGATCGCCAGCAGGACGATCCATAAGGTTTGACGTAACCAGGGGGCAAGAGCCTCGTTGGTGTCCTGGGAAACGACGATCATCAGCGGGTAATCGGCAAGCAAGGCGTAGGTCGCCAGCTCACCCGCCATGTTTTCAGCGCCGTTGTCGATCAACGGCTGATCCATCAACACCACACTGGAAACCGTCTTTCCGGCCGGATCGGCCAGCAAGGCTTCGATGCCCAGCCGTTTGCCGGACAGGTTATTTTCCTGAGGCGCATGCAACAGCAGGGTGCCTTCGCGTTTGAGCAGCATGATCCGGCCTTGCGATTGGATCCGTTGTCTCTCGTAGCCAGTGTTCAATGCCGACAAATCCACGACAGCCAGCACGCCGAGCAAGTGCGGCGGCCCGGGCTTCACCGGCAGCGCCAGCGGCCAGCCGGGCAGGCCGGCATCCTGAAAACTGTGCGGAGTACCGATCGTCAGTCCATCGGCCTGGCCGACCTCGACCAGAAACTGACGTTCCGCCTCACTGCGAGCCAACGACGAGCGTTGCTCGAAAACGTCGAAGACCGCCCCGTCGTCTGTCAACAGGCGAAACTGTATCGTGCCACGGGTCGTGACAGAAAAACTGTCGAGCAAACGCCTGAAACCAGGATCGTGACGCGGGTCGCGAGTCGGGTTCTCCATCAGCCAATGCGAACACGAGGCGAGCAAGGTTTCGACCAGTTGCAATTGCTGACGGGTTTGGATTTCGACGGCGTGAGTCATCCGCCGTAAGGCGTCGCCAGTTGTTTCGATGCTCTGTCGTCGGGCACTGATTGCCGAGGCGATGACCACGATCCACAGGACGCCGACCAGAACAGTGGTCAATAGAATGACTGTCCGCGGGTTGGCCCATTCCTCCAGATGTTTGCTGGTCGCCTTGAGCATGGGATCGAGTCTGGTATCCGTTGTTGGGCAATCAGAAAAGAGCGGGCATGGAATCGTGCCGCTCTAACGCCGCCGCCAACCGCTGCCGACACTTTCAGCCGGTGGCTCGTCGGACGACGAAAGCTGCTCGCCTTCGATATCGATCACGTCCCGGAAGAATTCGATGGCTGTTTTGGCGACCTGATTGGTGTCGTAGTAAGCGTAGGCGCCAGCACCGAGAGCGCCGACGACCGGCACGAAACGCGACAAGCCTTTACCAAGAAGTCTTTGCGAAATGTGTAGACCGATTTTAAGTGCCAAAGCCGCCAAGTCGGGTTGCGCATCCCGTTCGATGATTTCGCGCCGACCAAATTGCGAAAGTTGCCCCCGGATAGTCTGGGCGTCGGTGTGTCGAAAAAGACAATAAATCATCTCGGTGCGGCCGAGCTGACCACTCTTGCCATAGCAGGCGGCGATATCGGCAACCATCTGGGTTTGCAACTCCCAGAGAGCCCGCAGTTCAGGCAACAGCGTCAGCCAGCCGAGCGGACCGGGGGGCAAGGTCAGGCCGCCGGCGGTCATTGCCGCTTGGCGTGCGGTGGCCCGACCGATCGCCCGGACGCGACTTTCCGGATGAGCTAGCCGGATTTCCGTGCTGCTCGGCGTTTGACCGACCAGGTCGAGGATTTCTTCGGCGATACGCGGGCCGGCACGAAAACCGAAACGGACTTTACTATGCTTTTTGTCGGACATGATTGGTGCGCTGACTGAAAATTTACGCGACTCAGGTCGTCGATAATGCAATCGTGAGTCATTTTGGCGTTTTGCGCCAGTGGCTTGTCGAGCCATGACCCACTTGAAGTCCTGGCGGCCAACATAACGCGGATCTCTGGCTTGGCCAAGCGCTCAATTGATGACCGTTCGAAGGATGAAGATCACAGCCTGCTATTCGGGCTTTGATCGAAGCGAGGTCTCAGCCACTGATTGAATCGGTGGTGACGAACGTTCGCGCGCTTCGCCGACCATGCCATCCCGATTGATATCTCCAATCAGTGTTCAAGTGACCATAACGAAAAATCGGAATTCACCGATCGCAGGGTCAGCGTAGACACAAAAAAACCTCCCGGGACGAATCCCGGGAGGTCGAGAGCAACGGTCCTTAACTGATCAGGAAACTCTTCCCATCCTCGATTCAGGACTTGCGACGGCGGATCAGGCCGGCCAGACCAAGCAGCGCGGCGCTGAACAGACCCAGCGAACCCGGCTCAGGAGTCTTGTACACATTGACCGAGAAGTTGTTCTTGTTGGTGAAACCACAGTTCACGTCACCACCGGTCACGGTCGCGCATTGTTTGAACGCGCCACCGGCATCCTGCCAGTTATGGGAGGCTGGCAAAACGTCTGCCCCAACCGCCCCGCTGGTGGTGCCGGAAGAAATCAACACGCCACCATCCGCTGCTCCACCCGTGAGAGGGTTAAAGGTGCCGATTTCGTTGAACGACCAATCGGTGTCTTCATAAAGAATCGAGAAAGCACCAAAGTTGCTGGCCAGCGTATCGGCGAAACGAGCGGAGAGGATCGAGGTGTTGCTGCCACCAACGGTCAAGCCCATCCCTGCGGCCAAACGCGAGATTTCACTGTACAGGAAGTCGTCCGCATCACCGAAACCGGCGACCACACGCAAGGTACCGTTGTTACGGATGTAGTCCAGATAACCGGGCATGCTGGTCGGGGCGGTTGGCGGCTCACTATTGATCAGATCGGTGTAAGCCGTCGGACGATCGTAGAACGCGGCCAGCGCGTTGGTGCCGACATTGGCGTCGCCACCGAGCAGATCCTTCAGGCGCAAACCGGCAACGGTCGTCGCCTGGAAGACGACGTCACGTCCAGCACTGCCAGCGGCAATCTGTTGCGAAAAAACGCCATAAACCTGATTGCCAGCGGTGTTGCCCGACGGCTGGAAGTCCGAAATCCGGATATAGCCGAAGATGACGTCGCCGACACCAAATTTACCGTCGTTGTTGGCATCGACATACGTCTCGCGACTTTCATCGATCAGGTTGTTCGCCCCGGCGACCAAGCCGCTGTTGATGGTCGTCGCCTGTGCCGCGCCGGCGGCGAAGCCAAGCGCCAGCGCGAGGGGGGCAAGCTTGTTGAAGTTTTTCATTTCGATCTCCATTTAGGACTGTTGCACATTTTGAGCTTAGAGTTTAACGCTGCAGCGCGGATGTTGCCACCGATCCTCTGCCACGCTTTTCATAAAGCACTTTGTGTGCCAGGATTTTTTAATACAGATTAATCCATTGAATTAATTGTGTTGAATTTTCCAGTTCCGCGTGGTCACTCTGCATTTTGGTCACCAATTTACACCGTGTGTAAAAAAATCCGACAGTCGGGTGAAGGGCAAGTCGCTGGCCTGCCAGCCGGTGGTCGGCGGTGAGGCAGCGAAAGAGCCATGAATTAAAGAAAACAATTTTTGATGAAAAAACAAAGCGCGTTGCAACGAGGTTCAGGGCGTCACGCTGGAGCGTGAAATGGGGGTCCGAAATGGAAAATTTTCCAGAATGGCCGTCAAAATCCGCAAGTGTGTAAAATTTACCACAAATCGACGGCTCGATGATAACTGGCAAACCG
>JAEUOJ010000040.1 GCA_016789495.1 Accumulibacter sp.
CCCTCCCGAAGGGGGGTCTCGGTTTGTCTCGTTGGGGCTGCGGTTCAGACGTGCGCCCTTCGGATCTTCGCCCCTCTGCAACGGGGGGCGTGGATTGAAACAGCTCGTTGAGCATTTTGATGTCAGGCAGCGCATCGCTTCGCCCCTCTGCAACGGGGGGCGTGGATTGAAACGGCATCAGCCAGCCCTGCTTTGTCAGCACGGGATTGCTTCGCCCCTCTGCAACGGGGGGCGTGGATTGAAACGACTTGACGCTGTCGATGTTTCTTTCTAATCCAGGCTTCGCCCCTCTGCAACGGGGGGCGTGGATTGAAACATTGACAAAGTAGTCGATTACGGACTGGATGATCTGGCTTCGCCCCTCTGCAACGGGGGGCGTGGATTGAAACGAGCACCACATCGGCGACTATGCCGAGGCAACAGGCTTCGCCCCTCTGCAACGGGGGGCGTGGATTGAAACGGCCGGCGACAGCTATCCGGACACCTCGCCGCGAGCTTCGCCCCTCTGCAACGGGGGGCGTGGATTGAAACTGCGTCTGTACCTGCGGCGTCCATGCGCACGAGTGGCTTCGCCCCTCTGCAACGGGGGGCGTGGATTGAAACGCCTCGTCACCTTGCTCTGATCCGCTACAGTCAATGCTTCGCCCCTCTGCAACGGGGGGCGTGGATTGAAACATTGCCCGCGTAGTGCTCAATTTCGGCACGGGCGGGCTTCGCCCCTCTGCAACGGGGGGCGTGGATTGAAACCTCGGGAACGCCTGGGAGACCATTGCTACCGGCGGCTTCGCCCCTCTGCAACGGGGGGCGTGGATTGAAACATGTATTAACAAACCATATACCGAATATAACTCTCTGCTTCGCCCCTCTGCAACGGGGGCGTGGATTGAAACGTCAGTCTCGGAAAATCAACCCGCATCGGACCGATGGCTTCGCCCCTCTGCAACGGGGGGCGTGGATTGAAACATCTTTACCTCATCGACCGTTGGCCACAAAACCGTGGCTTCGCCCCTCTGCAACGGGGGGCGTGGATTGAAACCTCTCAATTTGCGCAGTCAATACTTTTTGAGAGCGCTTCGCCCCTCGGCAACGAGGGGCGTGGATTGAAACTTTCAATGATTTGTTGTCTGTCCATATCCATCACCGCTTCGCCCCTCGGCAACGGGGGGCGTGGATTGAAACTGCCAGTCTGGCAGCGCCTCAAGGCCGACGTCGAATCCCGATTAGCCAAAGGTCTTGCCGACGGGCTGATCGACTCGGATCAATTCGACGTGCTACTCGAGCATCTGATCTGGACGGAGGTGAACGACGTGGTTAACATTGGCTATTCGCGTCGCCCGAGAATCGGCCGATGACTGACGATTTGATCCGCGTTCCGAATCGTCTGGACGGCACGCCAAGCAATTCGTTCGTGTCGGCCACTTGCCGACACTGCCGGCATTTCGGCATGCCGACCCGCACATGTGTTGCCTTTCCCGAGGGCATTCCTGACGCTATCTGGTTCGCCTACCACGGCCACCGCGAGCCGTACCTCGGCGACCGGGGCATACAGTTCGAGGCCCGTCCGCTCCCCAATCCGCTGAGCTCGGAACGTTACGAGATACCCGATTTTTTACGCCGCACGCGATAGTCCATGATAAAGATCACCATTGATGACCACGGCGTCCATGCCGGACTGTCGTCTTTGCGGTAGCGCATGCGCAATCCACAGGCCGGTCTTGACGCCATCGGCGAACTGGTCATGGAGTTCACAATGACCCGCTTTGCCGTCTCGCAAGACCCGTATGGCACGCCATGGGCGCTTCGCCTCTCGGCAACGGGGGGCGTGGATTGAAACATCTACTCCCCTACCGTTGCAACAATTTGAGGGCGCGGTTCCCGCAGCGAGGTGGCTTGGCCCATGTCCTGTTAGACCGCCCACGGTGCACCAATGATTGAACACGGTTCGTCGCCTCTCGCGGGTTGTGTCTAGGGAGGAGTGGCCATGGTCGATCCGCCGGCTAATTGCGGTTGGCGATTCCTTGAAAGGACACCGGTCGTTGTCGTCGCTGCGGATTGGCGTACGCGATGACCGGCCGCCGCGGGCCGACAAGGGGCCCTCAGCCGATCTCCGCCTCGTGGCGGGGCGTGCTCTGGCGGATGCCGAGCCGACGCAACGTTCGTTCGGCGGCCAACACGCCCCGGTAGTGCGCTTCCTCGAAAATCGAAAATCCGCTGGCGTCGGCGTGCGCGAATCGCAGGTGCGGACCGTCGGCGGCGAAGCGTTGCCGTGCCTGACCGAACAACAATCCGGGCAGCGGCCGGGCCATGGCATGCGCGTGTCGGTAAATATCCAGACGGGTGGTAATCGAGCGCAGGTCGGGATGCACCGGCGCGAGCTCGGCAAGGATGCGTTCAGCCCAGTCTTCGCGCTTCGTGTCGAGCAGCAGTTGCCGGCCTTGGCGGGGATCGATGCCGTCCAGTGCCCGGTAATAGGTCCATACCGTCGCGCCGGGCCGCAGTCGCAGCCGCTGGTGCGTGGCGATGACGTATCCCAATCCTTCGGCCTGGTAGAGCACGTTGTCCCAGGCCGGTGGCGCGCCATGGCGTTCCTCGGGTGGCCGGCTCAGCGTCAGGTTGGCCACCAGCCACGGCGCGTAACTGTAATCGGCGGCAGCATGTCGCAAGGACTGGTGACCGACGAATATGGCCGGCAACAGGAACACCGGCGCGGCCCAGATCAGTTGTCCGGTCTCGATGCGTAAGGTCCGATTCTCGGCGGACAGCCACAGGTCGACGATGACGCGATCGTTTCGGGCGCTGGATTCGCCGCCGGTGACGCGAAAGGCCAGCGCATTGCCGATCAGCCGGTCGCCGACACGCGTGGCGACGGACCGTGCCAGACCGTTGGCCAGCCAGGCGTTGCCACCCGCTGAGGTCAACACCGTATCATGGCTGGCATTTTGCGCCTTGCCGTCGCGGCAGGCGAAATAGTGAATGCCGGCCCAGGCGGAGACGTCGGCGCTGCGGGTGCCGTAATCGTCGCGACAGGCGTAATCGACGTACCAATGCAGCGAAGGCGCGTCCAGTCCTTGCGCCAGCAGCCAGTCACGCATCGTCATCCGGTCGAGCGCCAGCAGATCGGCGTCGCGGCTGGATAACGCCATCGGCAGGGCGAAGGCTCGTCGGCCGTGTCGGTCACGGCGCTGTCTGTAATGGTCGATCAACTCGCTGAAGCGTTGATTCTGCGACTGCTCGGCGGCGCTCAGGCCGTGGTGCGGCAACAGGCCGTCTTGCCAGCGGCCGTCGCGATACAGCCGCTCCTGCGGCGTCGCGCACAGATATCGTTCGTCATAGACGGGCTTTTCGGCCTGCGGATCACCGTGCAGCACCCCCAGCTCGGCGAGCAATTCACGAACCGCCGTTGCCTCGCGATTCGGCAAGGGCAGATAATGCGCGCCCAGCGGATAAGTGCTGACCTCATTTTGCCCGGCGCGCGAATTACCGCCGGCTTCGCTTTCGAGTTCGACGAGGGCGAAATCACCAAAATCCGCTCGGGCCAATTGCCAGGCGACTGACAGCCCGCCGATCCCGGCCCCGACGATTAGCACCGGCACCCGGCGCGTTTCGGATGGCGGTGGAAAATCGGCAGTGCGCAGACGGTGACCGCGGGCGATTGACGGACCGGCGAGTTCACCCGGTGGCAAGGGGGGTGGCGCACGGTGGCAAGCGGTCAACGACGACGCGCCGGCGGCGGCCAGCGCGCGCAGGAAGTCACGGCGATCGACGCTCAACGGATCACCTGCCGCCACTCGTGCTCGAAATAGCGCACCAGCACCTGGTTGTTCAAACGATTGATTTCGGTTTCGACGCGCGTCATGTCGCCGGGAAAGATGAACAGCGCCGGTGTCGTTTCCGGGGTCAGAAAGCGCGTTTCCACTGGATACGCCGATGGCGGTTGATATCCGTGCCGACTGGCGAGAACGAAACCCCATTCGCCGAACGAAGGCACCAGCGCATGGTATGGCGTGGCGACCAGGCCGACGCTCCCGATGGTATTCACCACGCACCAGAACGACTGTCGGGCGTAGAGTGGCGAAGTCGACTGGATCACCGCCAGTGCGCCGCCGTTGAGGTGCTTTTCCAGCAAACGGTAGAACGATGCACTATAGAGCTTGCCAATGGCGAAATTGGACGGATCGGGAAAATCGACGACCGCGAAATCGAAAGTCGCGCTGTTTTCCTCCAGCCATTGCAAGGCATCGGCATTGACCACGGTGACTTTCGGCGAGGCGAGCGAGTCGGCGTTCAGCTTGCGCAGCGGCGCGGCGCGCGAGAACAGGCTGGTCATCGCCGGGTCGAGGTCGACCAGCGTGACGGCCTCGATCTGCGGGTATTTGAGCACTTCGCGCAGGGCCAGACCGTCGCCGCCGCCGAGAATCAGCACCCGCCGTGCGTGGGGCAGCGTCGCCAGTCCCGGATGGACCAGCGCCTCATGGTAGCGGTATTCGTCGCGCGAACTGAATTGCAGGTTGTTGTTCAAGTGCAGGCGCAGATCGTCTCGCCAGCGGGTGACGACGATGCGCTGGTACGGCGTGCTTTCGCTATAGACGATTTCGTCGTTGTAAATCTGCGCTTCAGCCAAGGAGGTCAGCCGGCCGGCGGCGGCGAAGGCGATCAGCAGCAGCAGCAGGGCGCCGATTCCCTGGGCGCGCAGTCGGCGGGCCGAGGTGGCCAATTGCGCGTTGAACAGCCAGCTGGTCCACAAGGCGACGGCGACGTTGAGCACGCCGAACAACAGCCCGCTGCGCATCAGCCCGAGATGCGGCACCAGCAAGATCGGAAAAAGCACCGACACCGCCAGCGCGCCTAGGTAATCGAACGTCAACACCTGCGAAACCACATCCTTGAATTGCAGGTCGCGCTTCAGGATACGCATGATCAACGGGATTTCCAGCCCGACCAGCACGCCGATCGCCAGCACCGCGAGGTACAACAGCACTCTGAATGGTGCCGGTGACCAGGCAAAAACGAAAAACAGACCGGCGGCCGACAGACCGCCGAGCGTGCCGACCAGTAATTCGACCTGAATGAAGCGCGCCACCAGCCGCTGTTCGACATAACGCGACAACCACGAGCCGATGCCCATGGCGAAGAGATACGCGCCGATCACCGTCGAGAACTGCAGGATCGAATCGCCCAGCAGATAACTGGCCAGCGCGCCAGCGATCAACTCGTAGGCCAGGCCGCACGAAGCGACGATGAACACCGAGAACAGCAGGGCGTGATTCATGTTCACGCCTGGGTGCGGAGGGGGGCGGAGTGGATCAGGCGTCAAGTCCTTCGGAGAAAATCACTCGCCGGGGCCGGAAAGGCGTGGCGAGATGAGTCATGATCAACGGTGGCCGAGAAAGCTATTGTACGTCGATCGGTGACCGTCATCCGGTGGCAACGGTGCGCCGCTGGCCGAGCGAAACCCCTTGGAGGACGCCCCGGGCCGATACCTCACTAGCGCATCCGGGCTACACTTGCCGAAAGATGCCGTCTCGCCAGCGGATCGGAGCGATGATGGCACAGCGGTGATTGCCACCACAGCGGAGTCTGTCGGCCAGGGCGGTCGTTGCGAGTTCAGAGGAAGAGCGCGAGCCGTTTTTCCAGGTGTCGGGGTGCATTGGGGCCTATGTCATGAGAAAACGGACAAAAATGAACCGCTCTTCCGATGAACCGTGTTTCCCGCTGGTGCCGTCGACCAGTCGCCCGTCCGTGGCCCCGGCTGGCAATGGGCATCAGTCGTGATCATGAAGTCCCGGTTTGCCGATCCAGCCGGACTCCGCCAGGACGAGGAGAAAATGCCAGTGAGTGACCCGCGGAGCTCGCCAAATCCGGAGCTGTCACCGTTGAAAAATCATGTTCCGACTCGTCAATCCCAAGCAGGTGGTTCAAATTGATCGGTGTCGACGGGCTCGATGCCACGTTGCTGGCGGGAGTGATGCTGGCTGCCTTTGCCGCCGGCTTGGTCGATTCGGCGGTCGGCGGTGGTGGATTGATCCAGATTCCGGCGCTGTTCAGCGCGCTACCGCGGTTCGAAGTGGCGACCCTGTTCGGCACCAACAAATTTTCCAGCATTTTCGGCACCATCAACGCCGCCTGGCGGTACACGCGACGCGTGCGCATGCCGTGGCGGACGACCTTGCCGGCGGCCTTGGCCGCTTTCGCTTGCTCGTATCTGGGGGCGATGGCGGTTGCCTGGCTGCCGCCGTTGCTGTTGCGGCCGCTGATTCTGCTGCTGCTGATCGCCGCCGCCGCCTACACCTTCATGCGCCGCGATTTCGGTGCACTGCATGCGCCCCAGCACAGCGGCGGCCGCGAATTGGTTTACGCGGTG
Source organism: Accumulibacter sp. (assembly GCA_016789495.1). GTDB lineage: Bacteria > Pseudomonadota > Gammaproteobacteria > Burkholderiales > Rhodocyclaceae > Accumulibacter. The sequence goes on from JAEUOJ010000040.1 coordinate 6,362, forward strand.
CTGCTTGGCGGGGCCATCGGCTTCTACGACGGGTTTTTTGGTCCGGCGACTGGCAGCTTCCTGATTTTTCTGTTCATCCGCTTTTTCGGATTCGATTTTCTGCATGCTTCGGCGGCGGCGAAAGTGGTCAACGTGGCGACCAATCTCGCCGCCCTGGTCTACTTCGTTCCACATGGCCATCTGCTGCCGTGGCTGGCGGTGGCGATGGCTGTCTGCAATGTGCTCGGTTCGTTGTGCGGCACCCATTTGGCGCTACGTCACGGCAGCCGCTTTCTCCGCGTGGCGTTTTTATGCGTCGTCAGTGGTTTCATCGTCAAGTTTGCCGTCGACACCTTCCGTTAGATCGGGATGGTTTTTGCCAGAACCCGAATTCACGCCGGAATCAGCGAAAATCGAAACGTGCGTGATGAATTGATCCAGTAATTCACGGTTACAAACCACGGCAGGCTGAATCCAGTTTTATACAAATAAACAGTCGGTTACATCACCGTGCGGAGCAGTTGGCGCTTGGTGATCAACTGGATGATCGCCTCAATGTTTCCGCCGGCAGCATCTGCCAACAGCATTTTCATTTTGCATTCAACATCCTCTGGTCGGGTGGCGAAAGATGAGAGAAAAGTATCTTGCGGATCGGTGTCGGCAGCGCGGCGTTTGCGATCTGCTCGCACGCCAACCATTGCCAACCATCTTCACCGGCGGCTTGTCCGAGAACGCGGACGGTGCACGGCAGGATGTCGATCATCAGCCGGAAATGGCTGAAATCGTGGCGGACGGTGCAAACTTCGCCGAGGGACAGCAATTCGCTGCCGTGCCGCTGCGCGAAGTGTGAGGCGTCGTCGGCGACGCCCTCGGGGAGCGTCAGCAGTCCTCCCCAGATACCGAGCGGTGGCCGGCGTTCGAGCAGTACCTGCCGCCCGTCGGTCAACAGCAGCACCTGACGGCGTTGCTGCGGCAAGGTTTTGCCTTGCCGGGGGGGCGGCAGTTCGGCTTGCCGGTTGTGGCGGCGGGCCAGGCAGATCGCATGCAACGGGCAGAGGTCGCAGGACGGTCGACGGCTGGTACAGATCGTCGCGCCAAGATCCATCATCCCCTGGCTATAACTTTCGATGTCATGGTCTGGCAAGAGTGACTCGGCCAGTTCCCACAATTGCCGTTCGAGGCGAGCGGAGGACGGCTGTCCTTCGATAGCGAAACAGCGAACCAATACCCGTTTGACGTTGCCGTCGAGAATTGCCGCGCGCTTGCCAAAGGCGAATACGGTGATCGCCGCCGCCGTTGACCGGCCGATGCCGGGCAATTGGGCGATTTCTTCCAGGTTTTCGGGAAAACGTCCGGCATGGTTGTGGACGAGCGTCTGCGCGCAGTGATGCAAATGGCGTGCCCGGGCGTAATAACCCAGTCCGGACCATAGTTCGAGCACGCTGGTCAGCGGCGCGACGGCCAATGCCTGCATGTCCGGGAAACGGTCGAGGAAACGGGCATAGTAAGGCCGCACCGTCCGCACCTGCGTTTGTTGCAGCATGATTTCCGACAGCCAAACCCGGTAAGCGTCACGGGTATTTTGCCACGGCAAGTCGTGCCGGCCATGTCGCAGTTGCCAGAGAATCACCAGGCTGGCGAAGCTGTCGGAATCGTCGACTGATGAATTTGTCATGATCAGGAGGTTGTTGCTTTCCAGGCGCATTGCGGCCAGCGAGTGAAATATCTCCGCGAGACCGGGCCGATTCGTCTCGACAGTCCATGTCGGCGCGCGGATAATCGACGCTGCTGCGCGCGGTGGTCGGGGCGACCTCCCTCGGACACGGTCGATCGGCAATAACGAGACGATCCGATGGCGGCTTGGCGTAACGGGCAGCCGAATCCGGCAAGTGGGAGAACTCGACTCACCCTGACGGTCGGGGTGATTGATGAGCTTTGTACGACATATTGGACGAGAGGAATCTTAGCATGTCCGCAATACCCGGCTGGAGCACTTGATGTCCAGAACAGTGGGCCTGCCCGCAATGCGGCAATTGACCGATTCCTTGTCCGAACGTGGCGAGGCACGGCCGGCAACGTCCGCCAGGCGTGCTGATGACACTCGCTGGCGCGCCTTCCGTGATGCGCTCGGCCAGTTCGCTACCGGCGTCACCGTGCTGACCACCCGGACGGCGGCGGGTACGCCGATTGGGGTGACGATCAGCTCTTTCAATACCGTTTCTCTCGATCCGCCATTGATTTTGTGGAGCTTGTCGCTGACCTCGCCCAAACTCGACCTTTTTCGGCACGCCGATCATTACGCGGTCAATGTGTTGACGATGAATCAATCGGCGGTTGCCGACTGGTTTGCCTCGTCCGATGACGATCGTTTCGCAGGATTCCGGATACACGATGGCCTAGGCGGTATTCCATTGCTGGAGGAGTGCGCGGCATGGTTCGAATGCACGCCGGAGGCGATGCATCCAGGCGGCGATCACCTGATTTTTGTCGGGCGCGTGGCGCGATTTTCTTTGGGAAACGGCCGACAGCCGCTCATTTTTCATGCCGGTCGTTACCGGCAACTGGCATAGCGATCCGTAGCCGCAGAAGTGGCCCGGTTGGTTTGATCACAACCAGGCGCAAGGTAAGCGGTCCTTGGGTGACGGAGTGGAGCGGCATGATTCACGCCGCCATCCGACCAGCACGTTGCCGTCTGGCGGACAGACCCGGAAACGAGTGAAGTAAGGTGGCCCTTGTCCGATCGACCGAAGCTCAGGCCTTGCATAACCAATCAGCACGGCCAGGCGGGCTTGGCGTCGTTTGCCCTGTCGGAGAGATGCGCCAATCAGCGGCTCCAGGGCTGTTTGGCGGCCTATCTGTAACCGGTGGCGCGGAGAGGGCATGTTCGCTCTTCGACAATCGGCGATGAATGAAGCCGGGCGACCCGTGGTGAGCAGGCAGCCCGGCCCGAATTCGTAATCTCCGCTTAACCCAAGTTGTTGTTGCCGTTCTTTCGCATCGTCTGATGAGACGTAGAGGAGCGGGGACGTTGCTAATTGACCTGTTTCCTGAGAAACGCCGGGATGTCATAACGATCGACACCGCTGTTGGCCAGTGCCTCGACCGTCGCGCTGCGCCCTTTGCGGACGATGGCTGGCACCTGGTCGAGACTGGAATAATCGATCGGACCGCCATGGTTGTGGTCGGTGCCGGTCGCCGACAGGGAGGTATTGTTGATCACCTCGAAGGTTTGCCGTTTGGCCTGTGGCTGACCCAGCCCAGTGGCCACCACTGTCACCCGGATATCCTCGCCCATTTGTTCGTCATAAACGGCGCCGAAGATGATGTGTGCGTCATCGGCGGCGAAAGCCCGGACGGTGCTCATCACTTCATTGACTTCCTTCATTTTGAGCGAACGAGTGGCGGTGATATTGACCAGCACGCCCTTGGCTCCGGATAGGTTGACGCCCTCCAGAAGTGGCGAGGCAATGGCGCGTTCGGCCGCAATGCGGGCCCGGTCGACGCCGGCGGCACTGGCCGAACCCATCATCGCCATGCCCATTTCGCCCATCACCGTGCGCACATCCTCGAAGTCGACATTGACCAGGCCGGGGAAATTGATGATCTCGGCGATCCCGCCGACCGCGTTGCGCAACACATTGTCGGCGGCCTTGAAGGCATCGTCCATCGAAACGTCGTCACCGAGCACGTCCATCAGACGATCATTGAGGATCACGATCAACGAATCGACGGTTTTCTGCAGTTCGGCAATCCCTGCTTCGGCGACTTTCAGACGCTTGCCTTCGAAGGCAAACGGTTTGGTGACCACGGCGACGGTCAGCACGCCCAGTTCCTTGGCCACTTCGGCGACGATCGGCGCCGCGCCGGTACCGGTTCCACCGCCCATGCCGGCGGTGATGAACACCATGTGCGCGCCACGCAACGCCTCGGCGATCGTTTCGCGTTCTTCGATAGCCGCGCTGCGGCCAGCTTCCGGTTTGGCGCCGGCACCGAGACCGGTTTTGCCGAGTTGGAGTTTTTGAATGGCGATGCTGCGGTTCAATGCTTGCGAGTCGGTATTGGCGGCGATGAAATCGACCCCATTGACTCCTTCGCGGATCATGTGATCGACGGCGTTGCCGCCCGCGCCACCGATCCCGATGACCTTGATGATGGTTTCGAGTTCGCCTTTTTCTTCTTTATCGATGATTTCAAACATTGATGCCTCCTCTGCAAAAATAAGCCATTTGTAAAAATCGGAATTTGGTCGTAGACCACTTGCTCTAGAAGTTTTTCTCGAACCAGGACTTCATGCGGCCGAAGACCTGCTTGACATCGCGCGTCTCGCGCACTTTCAATCCGCGCTTGCGCTGGGTCTGTGCCTCCATCAACAAACCGCAGGCCGTGGAGAAACGAGGGCTTTGCACGACGTCGGCAAGAGCGCCCTGGTATTTTGGGATGCCGAGTCGAACGGGCATGTGGAAGATCTCTTCGCCAAGCTCGACCATCCCGGGCATCACCGAGGCGCCGCCAGTGAGCACGATGCCGGACGAGAGCACATCCTCGAAACGGGAACGGCGTAACTCGGCCTGGATTAATTCGAAAAGCTCCTCCACCCGCGGTTGGATGACATCGGCCAAAGCTCGTCGGGACAGCTTGCGCGACGGACGATCATCGACCCCGGCGACATCGAACACGTCATCGGCATCGGCAAGAAGCGCCAGGGCACACCCGTGTTTCCGCTTGATCTCCTCGGCTTCCCGGGTTGGGGTCCGCAAGGCCATGGCGATGTCGTTGGTCACCTGATCGCCGGCAATCGGGATGACCGAAGTGTGTCGAATGGCACCCTGTGTCCATACCGCCAGATCGGTGGTGCCGCCGCCGATATCAATCAGGCAGATGCCTAGATCCTTTTCGTCCTCCGACAACACCGCACAACTCGAGGCCAATGGTTGTAGAACCAGGTCGTTGACCTCCAGGCCGCAGCGGCGGACGCATTTGATGATGTTCTGCGCCGCCGACACCGCGCCAGTGACAATGTGCACCTTCACTTCGAGACGAAAGCCGCTCATGCCGATCGGTTCGCGGATGCCGTCCTGGTCGTCGATGATGAATTCCTGGGTGAGGATGTGCAGGATTTCCTGATCGGCGGGAATCGGCATCGCGCGCGCGGTTTCGATGACCCGATCGACATCCATGGTGGTTACTTCCTTGTCCTTGATCGCCACCATCCCATTCGAATTGAAACTGCGGATGTGGCTGCCGGCGATGCCGGTGTACACATCACGCACTTTGCAATCGGCCATCAGTTCGACTTCCTGCAGGACCCGCGAAATGGTCGCCACCGTTTCCTCGATGTTGACCACCACGCCCTTTTTCAGCCCTTTGGATTCCTGCGAACCGATGCCTATGACGTTCAACCGTCCATCGCCCGTGAGTTCGGCAACCAGCGCGACAATTTTCGAGGTACCGATATCGAGACCGACGATCAGATCTTTACTGTCCCTGCTCATTTTTTTCCTTTGACTTCTTGAACGGTTCCGGCGGCGAAGCGTAAGGCGAAGCCGTTGGGGTAACGCATGTCCACGGCGATCGGCTGCCCGTGCGGCGAGGCCGACAAAGTCGGGTAGTGATCCACGAAGCGCTGCAGGCGCGTGCGGACCGGCGCTTTCGCCTGCTCACGACCCAACTCGATCAACAGTCCGTCCTCCAGCTTGAGCACCCAGGCTTGGCGCGGCGACAACACCACCTGTACCGGCAGATGCCCGGTAGGTTGCAATATTTTGGCGAATTCTTCGTGTCTGAGGAGTACTTCGGCCGACGTTCCGGTCGGTCCGCTGAGTTTCGGCAAACTCGTTTCCCGTGGCAAAGTGGCGGCGAAGATTTCGCCATAGGTATTGACCAGTCGATCGTTGCCATCGCCCCAGAAAGCGGCTGCCCGATGCTCCTCGATGCGTATCTCGACCTGCGATGGCCAGCGGCGCCAGACCTCGGCACGCCGTACCCAGGGCAATTGTTCCAGCGCCAACCGCAAGGCCTCGATATTGACGGTGAAAAAATTGCCGTGCAGCAACACGCGGAGCGTCTGTTCGATCTCCCAGCGCCGGACCTGGTGTAACTCGTTGGCCACCCGCACTTCGTTGAGCGGATACAAGCGCCAGCGCGGCGCTCCCCAGATGACGGCGGCCACCAGCAGCGCGGCAGCGCCTGCCAGGAACAGCAGGTCGGCAATTGCCGTCAACAGGTGCGGTTTGTGCCACATCGTTCATCCCAGTGCGGCAAGAGAAAGTACGCGAATGACCAGCTCGTCGTAGGAAATGCCGGCCGCTCGTGCGGCCATCGGTACCAAGGAATGATCGGTCATTCCCGGCGAGGTGTTGATCTCGAGAAAATACACCTGACTGGTGCTGTCGCTAGCCGGTCGGTCGATCAGAAAATCGACCCGACCCCAGCCGCGTCCACCGATGACACGGAAGGCGGCGAGTGCTTGTTCGCGCAGGAACTGTTCGCGCTCGCTCGGCAGATCGCACGGACAGCGATACGTGGTGTCATCCCGCAGGTACTTCGCGTCATAGTCATAAAATTCGTTGCTTGGCTCGATTTTGATGATCGGCAAGGCTTGCTCGCCGAGAATGGCGACGGTGTACTCGCCACCGAGAATCGCCCGTTCAGCGATCACCAGTTTATCGTGCTTTGCCGCCTGTTGATAGGCCACCGGCAACTCGCCACGGGCTTTGACTTTGCTGATTCCGATCGACGACCCTTCGCAGGCCGGTTTGACGAACAATGGCAAACCCAGCTCGGCTTCGGTGGCGGCGAAATCGCTGCTGGCGTCGAGTAGGCGATACTCGGGCACCGGCAAACCGGCAGCCCGCCAAAGCAGCTTGGTCCGCCATTTGTCCATCCCCAGAGCAGAGGCCAGCACGCCACTGCCAGTGTAAGGAATACCCATCAGCTCCAGAGCGCCCTGGATGGTGCCGTCTTCACCGTAGCGTCCATGCAGGACGATGAACACGCGATCGAAAGCGGTCAATTCGTCGAGTTGGCGCACCGCCGGGTCGAAAGGGTGTGCATCGACCCCCTGGCGTTGCAAGCTGGCCAACACCCGCGAGCCGCTGTTCAGCGATACCTCGCGCTCCGCCGATCGTCCGCCGAAAAGAACCGCCACTTTGCCAAATTGCTGCATGTTCATCGCCTGCTCCCCTCAGCTGGCCGCCAGTTTGCCGGGAACGCCGCCAATCGAACCGGCACCCATGGTCATGATCACGTCGCCATCGCGGGCGACGTCGCGAATCGCTTGCGGAAGATCATCGATGCGCTCGACAAAAACCGGTTCGACCTTGCCATTGACGCGCAGTGCGCGGGCCAGTGCCCGGCTGTCGGCGGCGACGATCGGTTGCTCGCCGGCGGCATAGACTTCGGCCAGCACCAGCGCATCGACGCCACTCAATACCTGAACGAAATCCTCGAAACAATCACGGGTCCGGGTGTAACGATGCGGCTGGAAGGCGAGCAGCAAGCGACGGCCGGGGAAGGCGCCGCGCGCGGCAGCCAGCGTCGCCCGCATTTCGGCGGGATGGTGACCGTAATCGTCGATTAGCGTGCCGTGACCGCCACTCGGCAGGACAATTTCGCCGTAGCGCTGGAAGCGACGTCCGACGCCGCTGAAATCGCGCAGCGCGATTTGAATCGCCAAGTCGTCGACGCCCAATTCGCTGGCCACGGCAATCGCCGCCAGCGAATTCAGCACGTTGTGCATCCCCGGCAGATTGAGGATCACCGGCAAGCGACTGACGCTGCCGTTGACCCGCACACAGTCGTAGTGCATCTGGCCGGCGACCGCGCGGACGTTTTCAGCGCGAACATTGGCTTCGGGTCCTAAGCCGTAAGTGACGATTTGCTTGCTGACCCGCGGCAGGATTTCGCGGATGTTGGCGTCGTCGGCGCACAGCACGGCGACGCCATAAAAAGGCAGACGCCGCAGGAAATCGACGAAAGCCTGTTTCAAGCGATTGAAATCGTGCCCGTAGGTCTCCATGTGATCGGCGTCGATGTTGGTGACCACCGACAGTACCGGCGTGAGGAACAGGAATGACGCGTCGGATTCGTCGGCTTCGGCAACCAGGAATTCGCCCGAACCTAAACGCGCGTTGGCGCCGGCGGCGTTGAGACGACCGCCGATGACGAATGTCGGGTCCATGCCGCCTTGTGCGAGAATCGAGGCCACCAAGCTGGTGGTGGTGGTCTTGCCGTGCGTGCCGGCGACGGCGATGCCCTGTTTCAGGCGCATCAGTTCGGCCAGCATCTGCGCGCGCGGCACCACCGGAGTGTGCCTTTGCCGGGCGGCGACCACTTCCGGGTTGTCGTCCTTGACCGCCGACGAGACGACCACCGCATCGGCGCCATCGACATTCGCGGCGTGGTGCCCGAGCACGATGCGGATGCCGAGCGAAGCCAGGCGCCGGGTTGTCGCGTTATCGGCCAAGTCCGAACCGCTGACCGAGAACTCCAGATTGGCGAGCACTTCGGCAATGCCGCTCATCCCGGCACCACCAATGCCTACGAAGTGAATATTCTTTACTTTGTGTTTCACTGGGCTATTTCCTCGCACAGCCGCGCGACCTCGGCGGTCGCTTCGGGTTTGGCCAGTTGCCGAGCCTTTTCCGCCATGTCCTGCAACTCTGCGCGGCTGTGGCGTTGCAGGTGGCTGATGGATTCCGGGGTCAATTCATGCTGCGGGATCAGAATGGCGGCGCCCGCCTTCGATAGAAACCTGGCGTTGACTGTCTGATGGTCGTCCACGGCGTGCGGGAACGGCACCAGCACGCTGGCAACGCCGGTCGCCGCCAGTTCGGCGATGGTCAGCGCGCCCGAACGGCATATCACCAGGTCGGCCCAGGCGTAAGCGCCGGCCATGTCGTCGATGAAAGCGACGCAGTGCGCCTGCACCCCGGCGTCGGCGTAGTGTTGCCGCAGCGTTGCCAGATGCCGTTCGCCAGCCTGGTGGACCACCTGCGGACGATCGGCGGGGTCGATCAGCGCCAGTCCCCGCGGGACGATTTCGTTCAATGCCGTCGCGCCCTGACTGCCGCCAAGGATCAGCCAGTGGGGTGCCTGGTCGCGAGCCGGCAGACGTTCGCTCGGCGGCGGCACTAGGTTCATTTCGGGACGCAGCGGGTTGCCGACCCAGATGCCGCCGTGTAGCGATTGCGGAAAACCGCAGGCGATCCGATCGGCCAGATGGGCGAGGACGCGATTCGCCAGACCGGCGATCGAATTCTGTTCGTGAATGATCAGCGGAAAGCCGTGCAGCGCGGCCATCAACCCACCGGGAAAGCTGACATACCCCCCCATGCCAAGCACGACATTCGGCTTGACGCGGCGGATTTCCCGGCGCGCCTGCCAACAAGCCGAAAACAGACGCCAAGGCAACGCCAGCTTGCGCAGCAAACCCTTGCCACGCAACGCCGCGAAACGTACCCAGGCCATCTCGTAGCCGCGCGCCGGGATCAGTCTGGCTTCCATCGAATCGGGGGCGCCCATCCAGACCACGCGCCAGTCGCGGCTCTTCAACAGATCGGCGACGGCCAGTCCCGGGAAGACGTGGCCACCGGTTCCCCCGGCCATCACCAACAGCGTCTTGCTCATAGCTTCGCCCCACGCATCAATTGGCGGTTTTCCCAGTCGACGCGCAATAGCACCGCCAATGCCAGGCAATTGGCGAGAATCCCCGAACCACCGAAACTCATGAACGGCAAGGTCAGCCCCTTGGTCGGCAGCAATCCCATATTGACGCCCATGTTGATGAAACCTTGCACCCCAAGCCAGACGCCCATTCCTTGCGCGACCAGCGCTGAATACAGCCGATCGAGCGATACCGCTTGCCGGCCGATGGCGAAGGCCCGCTGGACGACTAGTCCGAAGAGGACGATCACCGTCAACACGCCAAAAAATCCGAGCTCTTCGGCAATCACGGCCAACAGGAAGTCGGTGTGCGCTTCCGGCAGATAGAACAGTTTTTCGACGCTGGCGCCGAGGCCGACGCCCATCCATTCGCCGCGGCCGAAGGCGATCAGCGCATGCGAAAGTTGATAGCCACGACCGAATGCATCGGACCAGGGATCCATGAAGCCAAAAATCCGGTCGCGGCGATACGGTGAAAAAATGATCAGCGCGGCGAACGCCACCGCCAGCAGCAGGATCAGAATGACGAACAGCCGCGCGCGCATGCCGCCAAGAAAGAGAATCCCCATGGCCACCGAGATGATCACCACGAAGGCACCGAAATCGGGTTCCTTGAGCAGCAGCACGCCAACGGCGAACATCGCGCTGGCCAAGGGCAGAAAAGCGCGCTTGAGATTGTGCATGTACGGCATTTTCCGGGTGGTGTAATCGGCGGCGTAAAGTACGGCAAACAGCTTCATCATTTCGGACGGCTGCAGATTGACCACCAGCAGCGGCAGCCAGCGCCGCGCCCCGTTGACGTCCCGGCCCACGCCGGGAACCAGCACCAGCGCCAACAGCACGAAGCCGATGACGAACAGCCATGGCGACCAGCGCTGCCAGGCCGGCAAGGGCACCTGGAAAGCGGCCGCCGCCGCGACCAGACCGATGGTCACGAAAACGGCGTGGCGAATCAAGAAGTAGGTTGGTTGATAACCGCTCATCTTGCCGGCCTCGGCGGTAGCCATGGATGCGGAATAGACCATCACCATGCCGAACAACAGCAGCATCAAGCCGCTCCAGAGCAGTGCCAGGTCGATTTCCGATGGCAGTCGTCGCGGCAAATCCAGTGCGCGTAACATCAGGCGGCCTCCTGGTCGAGCTCGTGGACGGCGTTGATGAACGCTTCGGCGCGATGCGCATAATTGTGGTACATATCCATGCTGGCGCAGGCCGGCGAGAGCAGCACCGCGTCGCCGGAACGCGCTTGTGCGGCGCACCAGCCAACCGCTTCGGCCATATCGACGCAGTCGTGCAGTGGCACAGCGCAGTCCTCGAGAGCGGCTCTGATCGCCGGAGCGTCACGACCGAGCAAGGCCACCGCGCGGGCATGCGCGGCAACCGCCGATCGCAGTGGCGAAAAATCCTGACCTTTACCCTCGCCGCCGAGAATGATCGCCACCGGCCGGCCGAGCCCTTGCAATGCGGCGAGCGTCGCGCCGACATTGGTGCCCTTGGAATCGTCATAGAAATCGACTCCGGCCCGGTGGGCGACCCACTCGACGCGGTGCGCCAGCCCTTTGAAAGCGGCCAGTGCCGGCAAAACGCCTTGCGGCGCGATGCCGATGGCCTCGCAGAGCGCCAGGGCGGCCAAGGCGTTGGCGGCGTTGTGCCGACCGACCAGACGCAGATCGGTCAAGGCCAGCAGCCGTTGATCGCCCCGACAGAGCCAATGATCGGCGACGCCATAGTCGTTTGCCTGTAGCGCCGGACCGAGACCGAAGCTGATGACCCGGCGGTCGGGACGAGCAGCCAGCCAACTGCGTGGATCGTCACGGTTGAGAATCATCGCCCCGTCACCCTGAAAGACGCGCATTTTGCTGGCGGCATAGGCTTCGAAGCCAGGATAACGGTCGAGATGATCCTCGCTGACGTTCAATAGCGTCGCCGCGTCGGCCGCAAGCGTATACGTGGTATCGAGCTGAAAACTGGATAATTCCAGCACCCAGGCCGCTGGCAACGCCGCGGCGTCGGCCGCGTCCATCAGCGCGTCGAGTGCGGCGGGACCGATGTTCCCGGCGACGCTGGTCGTCAGACCAGCCGACCGACACAAGGCGCCGGTCAAGGCGCTGGTGGTCGTTTTGCCGTTGCTACCGGTGATAGCGACAACTTTCGCCGTCGGCGTCAGCCGGCGGAGCGCCCAACTGAACAGTTCGATTTCTGAGACCACGGGAATATTCCGTGCCTGGGCGCTACGGACCAGCGGGTTATCGAGCGGCACACCTGGCGAAATGGCGATCAGCTCGATACCCTTGGCCGCTTCATCGGCAAACGGACCGGTCCACACCGCGGCCTGCGGCGCCAACTGTTGCAAGAGCGGCAATTGCGGTGGGTGCTGACGACTGTCGGCCAGGCGTAACCGCGCGCCCTGCCGGGTCAGCCATTTGGCCATCGCCAAGCCGCTTTCGCCCAGGCCGAGCACCAGCACCGATTTGCCGGACAAGTCCATGTCAACGCAGCTTCAAGGTGGACAAACCGGCCAGCACCAACATGATGGTGATGATCCAGAAACGTACGACGACTTGTGTCTCCTTCCAGCCGCCGAGTTCGAAATGATGATGCAATGGCGCCATGCGAAAGATTCGCCGTCCGCCGGACAATTTGAAATACAGCACCTGCGCGGCGACCGACAGCGTTTCGGCGACGAAAATGCCGCCCATGATCGCCAGCACGATTTCCTGGCGGACGATGATCGCCACGGTGCCCAGCGCGGCGCCCAAGGCCAGCGCGCCGACATCGCCCATGAACACCTCGGCCGGATAGGCGTTGAACCACAGGAAACCGAGGCCCGCGCCGGCCATGGCGCCGAGAAAGATCGCCAGTTCGCCAGCGCCGGGAATATACGGCAGGAACAAATACTTGGCGTAAACGGCGTTCCCGGCGACGTAAGCAAAGATGGCCAGCGCGTTGGCGATCATCACCGTCGGCATGATCGCCAGACCGTCGAGTCCGTCGGTGAGATTGACGGCGTTGCTGGTGCCGACGATGACCAGATAGCTGAGAACGACGAAACCGATCACGCCGAGCGGATACGAAATGGTCTTGAAAAACGGCACGATCAACTGCAGTTGCGCGGGCGTGCTGGCGGTCAGGCCGAGATAGACGGCCACCGCCAGGCCGATGGCCGATTGCCAAAAATATTTCCAGCGCGCCGGCAGACCGCGCGGATCGCGATGGACGACCTTTTGCCAATCATCATACCAGCCGATACCGCCGAAACCGAGTGTTACCAGTAACACCACCCACACGTAACGATTGCTCAAATCGCCCCAGAGCAAGGTGGTGGTGGCGATGGCGATCAGGATCAACGCTCCGCCCATGGTTGGCGTACCCGATTTGATCAGATGCGTTTGCGGGCCGTCATTGCGCACGGCCTGGCCGATCTTCTTCGCCGCCAGCCAGCGGATCACCGCAGGCCCGGCGAGAAAGGAAATGACCAGCGCGGTCATCGCCGCCAGCACCGTACGCAAGGTGATGTAATTGAAGACGTTGAAAGCTCGCACGTCCTGTGCCAGCCATTGGGTGAGCAGCAACAGCATCACTGTTCTCCAAGAATGGGAGGCACGCCGATCGCGTCGGCAACCCGTTCCATGTGCATGAATCGCGAGCCTTTGACCAGCACGGTGGTTTGCGGGCCCATTTCGGCGTCCAGCGCGTCGATCAAGGCTTCAATCTTTTCGTAATGCTCGCCACCCGCGCCGAAATTGCGGGCGGCAAGAGCGCTTAAGGTTCCGAAAGCGAGCAGCCGGTCAATACCCTGGCTTTTGGCATAGCCACCGATTTCGTCGTGGAATTGTCCGCTCATCTCGCCGATTTCGCCCATGTCGCCCAATACCAGCACCTTTTTGCCGACCGTCGCGGCGAGCACATCGATCCCGGCTCTCACCGAATCCGGGTTGGCATTGTAAGTGTCGTCGAGCAGGACCGCTCCATGGCGCGCGGCACGGCGTTGCAAGCGGCCTTTGATGCCGCGAAATGCGCTCAGGCCGCTGGCGACATCGTCGAGCGAAACGCGGCTGGCCAGGCAGGCGGTGGCGGCGGCCAACGCGTTATAGGCGTTGTGCCGTCCCGGCAAAGCCAGGACCACCTCGCGCTCGCCAGCGGCGGTGCGCAGAAGCAAACGGCTTTCTAGACCGTGCGTCGACCACTCGCCGCGTACATCGGCAGGACGCTCGATGCCAAAGGTCATCGGTCTGCAGGCGGCGCCGCATTGAGCACGCCATAATTCCGTCCAGCGATCATCAGCGCCGAATATCGCCACGCCGCCATCGATCAAGCCGCTGAAAATGCTACCTTTTTCTTCGGCGATTGCCGCCGTCGAGCCCAGGCCGGCCAGATGGGCACGCTGCGCATTGGTGACCAGGGCGATATCCGGCCGGGCCAGGCCGGCCAGATAGGCGATTTCGCCGGGATGGTTCATGCCCATTTCGACCACTGCCGCGCGATGCTCGGCGGCCAACTGGAACAAGGTCAGCGGCAAGCCAATGTCATTGTTGAGATTCCCCGACGTCGACAGCACGGCGTCGCCGTAAGCCGAGCGCAGGATGCTGGCGATCATTTCCTTGGTCGTCGTCTTGCCGTTGCTACCAGTGACGGCGAGCAACGGCAAGGTGAATCGACGCCGCCAGTCCGCGGCCAGGGCGCCCAGCGCCAGACGGGTGTCAGCGACCCGCAACAGCGACAGCGTCGCATCGCAGGTCGCATCCTCGGCGACTATGGCGGCCACCGCACCCCGGGCCGCGGCGTTCGCCAGATAGTGGTGGCCATCGAAGGACTCGCCGCGCAAGGCAACAAACAACTGACCACCCTTGATCGTCCGGCTGTCGGTCGATACGCCGTGAAAGTTGACATTGCTGCCGACCAGCCTCCCGCTGGTGGCGCGTGCGGCGGCCAGCAGGTCCATGGCGATGGTCATGGCGCCGTCTCGTGCCGTGCGGCCAGCGCGGCACGCGCTTCAGCCAGATCGGAGAAGGGTTTGCGTACGCCAGCGATTTCCTGGTAGGGCTCGTGCCCCTTCCCGGCGATGAGAATGACCGCCGCCGGATGCGCGGCGAGAATCGTCTGGCGAATCGCGCTACTGCGGTCAATGATCACTTCGGCTGTCGGGGCGCCAGCACGAATTTCGTCGAGGATGATCAATGGATCTTCGTGGCGTGGATTATCGGTGCTCAACACGACGCGATCGGCCAGTCGGCTGGCGATTTCCCCCATCAGTGCCCGCTTGCCGCGATCACGATCGCCGCCACAGCCAAAAATGACCGTCAAATCGGCGCCGCGCGCGCTCGCGGTCGGTCGCAACGCTTGCAAGGCATTCTGCAGTGCGTCCGGCGTGTGCGCGTAATCGACGACGATCAAGGGTTCGTTGGCACCGCCAACGCGCTCGAGGCGACCGGGTGGCGAGCGCAGGGCGGCAAACCGCTCGGCGATATCTTTGGGGCTCAAACCGGCATCGACCAGCACCGCGGCGACGGCCAGCAGATTGGAAACATTGTATCGTCCGAGCAGTTGCGTTTCGACCATCGTCCGACCCGCCGGCGTGCATAGTCGAAAGCGCAGGCCGTCGATGGTTTCGGCGACCATTTCGGCGCGAATCGTTGCCGACTGCCAGCCCGGTGTGTCGGTTTGGCTATATCCCAGCAATTTGCTGGCCGTGGTTCGCGCGGCGATTTCGGGGCCAAGAGGATCGTCGAGATTGCATATCGCCAGACGAAGTTTAGGCCAGGTGAATAACCTGACCTTCGCCTCGGCGTAGGCGGCCATCGTCTTGTGGTAATCGAGATGATCGCGAGTCAGATTGGTGAAAATGGCACAGTCGACCCTCGCGCCGTCGAGACGTCCTTCTGCGATGCCGATCGAGCTGGCTTCGAGAGCGCAGACCTGCACGCCACTTTTCGAAAAGTCCGCCAACAACCGGGTCAGCGTGGTCGCTTCGGGAGTGGTGAAGCCCGTTTCGACCGTCTCGCCCAACATGCCGGCGCCAAGTGTGCCAATCACGGCGCATCGGCGCGGATGCGATTGGGCGATCCACTGCGTCACGCTGGTCTTGCCGTTGGTGCCGGTCACCGCCAACAACGGCAGTCGCTCGGACGGGCGCCCATGAATCGCATGTGCCAGCGGGCCTCGGAGCTGGCGTAAGCCATGCACCGGCAGGTTGGTGATGGCCCAATTGCTTTGCCAGGTGAATTGATCGGCGCCGGTCATCGACGCCTCCCAAAGTACAGCGACGGCGCCTTTGGCTATTGCCTCGGAAATATGATTGCGGCCGTCGGCCAAGTCTCCGGGGTAGGCGAGAAAGAGGTCGCCGGCCTGCACCTGCCGACTGTCATCGGACACACCGGTCGGCAATACGCCGAGCGTTGCCAGGCGATCGACATACACGACGCCTGGATCATCGGAGTGGGGTAGCATCGAAGGATTCACAGCTTGGCTTTGGTTGCAGGCGTCGGCTTCTGACTTTGCGCCACCTGCAGCGGCGAGTCCGGCGCGATGCCCAGGGTTCGCAACGAATTGCCCATCACGCCGGCAAACACCGGCGCGGCCACGTCGCCGCCGTAGTGCTGGCCGGCCGAAGGTTCGTCGATCATCACCGCGACGATCAATCGAGGCGCCGAGGCCGGCGCGAAGCCAACAAAAGATGAAATGTATTTTTTGTTGTAGCGACCATTTTCCAATTTGTAGGCGGTGCCCGTTTTACCGGCGACCCGGTAACCCGGGATTTGCGCTTTCGGCGCCGTGCCGCCTGGCAAAACGGCCATTTCAAGCATTGCACGCACTTCTCGGGCGGTCTTCGGTGCGAAAACCCGCGTTCCGGCGGTCGGAGCTGCATCGACGCGCATCAGCGACAACGGCAGAACGTCGCCATCACGGGCAAAGGCGGTATAGGCGCGAGCCAGCTGGATCAACGAGACGGAAATGCCATGACCATAAGACATGGTTGCCTGTTCGATCGGACGCCAGCTTTTCCAGGGCCGGACCCGACCGCTTACTTCGCCAGGGAAGCCCAGTTGAGGACTGTGACCGAAACCGATGTCGCTGAACATCTGCCACATTTTCTGCGCGGGCAAAAGGGCGGCGATTTTTGCCGCGCCGACATTCGATGATTTCTGGATCACTTGCGCCACTGTCAGCGCGCCATGCGGATGGGCGTCGGAAATGGTTGCCGAGCCGATGGTCAGGCGACCGGGGGCGCAATTGATGATCGTGTCGTAACGCACTTTGTTGTTGTCCAATGCCAAGGCGATGGCAAATGGTTTGAGCGTCGAACCCGGTTCAAAGGTGTCGGTGACCGCCCGGTTGCGCAACTGCGCGCCGGAAAGCGATTCGCGATTGTTCGGGTTGTACGTTGGCCAGTTGGCCAGGGCGAGAATCTCGCCGGTGCGCACATCAACCACCACCACGCCGCCCGCCTTGGCCTTATTTTCGGCGATGGCCTGTTTCAGGTGACTGTAGGCCAGGTATTGGATTTTCGAATCCAGCGCCAACAGAATGTCCTTGCCATCCTGCGGGGGCTTTACCGAGCCGACGTCTTCGACAATCTGCCCGCGCCGATCCTTGATCACGCTGCGGCTGCCGACTTGGCCAAGCAACTGCTGATGAAACGCCAGCTCGGCACCTTCAAGCCCTTTGTCATCGACGCCGGTGAATCCAACCATATGCGCGGTCATTTCGCCGGTCGGATAAAACCGGCGGTATTCCTTGTCTTGACCGATTCCCGGCAATTTCATGGCCGCGACCTGATCGGCGATCGGCGGCGGAATCTGGCGCCGCAGGAAGACGAAGCTCTTTTCCTTGTCCAGTTTCTGAGCCAGATGCTTGGCATCGGTTTCCAGGAGCGACGCCAGTTGTCTGGTCTGTTCGGGCGAGAGCGTGGTGGCCGACGGAACGGCCCAAATCGATTTCATCGGTGTCGAAATGGCCAGCACATCGCCATGACGATCGGCGATGCGACCCCGCGAGGCGGAAATTTCAATGTCCCGGCGATAACGGGATTCGCCTTTTTCCTGCAGAAAATCGTTATTCAGCACCTGCAGATAAAAGGCGCGACCGATCAGCACCGCGAACGAAGCGAGAAGCAGCAAAGCCATCAGCCGTGAGCGCCAAGGCGGCAGACTCAGGCGCAATAACGGACTTTCAGCGAATTTATGGGCTACCTGGTTTTTGAATCTGATCATCTCGTCGATCCTCCAGTGGGGGACACGGCGATGGTCTTGCCTACTTCCGGCATATTCATTCTGAGTCTGTCGCGAGCGATCTTTTCGATGCGGGGCGAGGTTCCCCAGGTGGATAATTCCAGTTGCAACTGACCGAACTCGACTTCGAGCTGGCGCGCACGTTCCTGTTCGGCTTCGAGCGCCTGGAAAAGCTTGCGCGCCTTATGCTGCGAAGTGACCAGGCCAAGACTGCACAGAAGCACGGCCAGCAGCAGGATGACATTCAGGCGGATCATTTCAAGCGGCTTGTAAAGCGAGTTTTTCGGCTACGCGCATTACCGCGCTCCGCGCCCGCGGGTTGCCGACAATCTCCTCATCGCTGGCCTTGACCGGCTTGCCGATCAGCCGCAGGCGCGGCGATGGCAGGTCGACATCGCGCAAGGGCATTTTCTTCGGCGCCTGATCAGGGCACGCCTGGTCGCGCAAAAAATGCTTGACCAGGCGGTCTTCAAGCGAATGAAAACAGATCACCACCAACCGTCCGCCGTTCTTCAAAGCGGCGAGCGCTTGCGGCAAGACTAGCGTGAGTTGATCGAGTTCTTGATTGATATGAATCCGTAGAGCTTGAAAGGTCCGTGTTGCCGGATCCTGACCGGGCTCGCGGGTCCGCACGGTTTCGCGTACGAGCGACGCCAGTTGCCCCGTGGTTGACAGCGGTTTTTCTCGCCTAACAGCCACAATCTTCTTTGCAATCTGGAAAGCAAACCGTTCTTCACCATAATTTCTGATTACCTCCGTAATTTCTTCGACGCTTGCTCGCAACAACCATTGCGCCGCCGTCTCGCCGCGCGTGGGATCCATGCGCATGTCCAGGGGGGCGTCGTAACGAAAGCTGAAACCTCTCGCTCCATCGTCGAGTTGCGGCGACGACACGCCAATGTCGAGCAGCACACCGTCAACTCCGTTCACCACCGGAATGTCGACTGCCGCCAGAGCCAGACTCAGATTGCCGAAATTCTGGTGCAGAACCTGTAGACGGCCATCGGCCGATTGTTGCCCCAAGGCCACGGCTTGCGGATCACGGTCGAGCGCCAGCAGCCGCCCGTGCGGTCCAAGCTGCGCCAGAATCGCCAGGCTATGGCCGCCGCCGCCGTACGTACCATCGACATATGTTCCCGAAGGCGTGATCGACAAGGCCTCGATCGCCTCCCGCAACAGGACGCTGCGATGAGCTCCGGCGACGATCACAGCGCCAGATCTCCAAGATCCTGCGGTAACGACAACTCGTCGCCCAAGGCGAGGAAGGTGGCTTGTTGCGCTTGCCAGCCGGCGTCGGACCAGATTTCGAAATGACTTCCCTGGCCGACCAACCAGACTTCCTTTTCTAGTTGGGCGAAACGACGCAACTCAGGAGCGATCAGCAAGCGGCCCGCGGCGTCCATTTCCTCCTCGCGGGCATTGCCGACCAGCAAGCGCTTGATTGCCGCCGACTTCGGGTTGAGGCTGGAGGCCGCCAAAACCTTGTCGCGAATGGGTTCCCATGCCGGCTCGGGGTAGAGCAACAAGCAACGATGAGGGTGGGCGGTGACAATGAGCAAGCCGTTGGCCGCCAATGCGAGCGCTTCCCGGTAGCGCGCCGGAATGGCCAGCCTGCCTTTTGCATCGAGGTTTAACGCCGCCGCGCCTTGGAACATCAAAATGAGGAACTCCTTGCTTCGTCTGCCCGAAAAGCGGATAGTTGCCCCACTTTTCACCACAAGTCACCACTTTACGACAAACATTCTCTGGGCGCAATAGGGAGATAAAACATTTTTATCAATAGTGACAAGCACTTATCGTCAATATCCGAGCTGTCTCTATAACAAGGCATTAGTGCTGGTAAAACAGGGCTGGAGCAGCAAAAAATTAATGTGAAACATTAACTATTGGATTTAATTTGATGGAGCGAATTCCGGGCTGAAACTGCCCGGAGCACGAGCAAGCGCGGCCGTCTGCCGGCAAAGCCAGCGCCTCCGTCAGGAGGTCGTCGAAGTAGGGGGTGGGGGATGGGAAGCCGGTCGATAAGCCGGGTTCTGTCGTGGACAGCCATTCATCTAGACAGGCTGTCACCAGCCTGTTCAAGCAGCCTACCCGGAAGCGACGCGAGCCACGCCAATGCTTCCCTATTCGGCCTTGCTCCAGATGGGGTTTGCCGTGCCGTCCGTGTTACCACGGCCGCGGTGAGCTCTTACCTCGCCGTTTCACCCTTGCCTGTCTTCGGTCGAGGACATGGGCGGTTTGTTTTCTGTGGCACTTTCCGTCACCTCACGGTGCCCGGCGATTAACCGGCATCCTGCTCTGCGGAGCCCGGACTTTCCTCTCGGCACAAGGTTTGCACCTGGTTCCCAGCGGCTGCCTGACCAGCTTCCCGCGACGATTATACTCGGCGAGGCGATCGTCCCGGCCGAAATTGCCGAAGGTCGTAGTAGTACGCCGCCGATTCGTTGTCCGGTGTCACGCCAGGAAATCCCATCAGCGGCAAAGGCTGCAAGTCGCGCGGCTGTTCGTAGCGATCATTCAACCAGTCATCGGCGACCCGCCGATCCAGCTCCGCCAATTGTCTGGCTAGCGGTAGTTGCATCCAGGCGGGGGCCACGTCATAGAGCACCGCTTTGGCGGTCAAGCCGTGATGAGGCTGCCGCAGTTGCTCATAGGTGCCATGACCAAAGATGAAACAACGCAGAGTGGTTTGCAGATCGCCGCGCCGCTCCCAGAACAACGTTTTCCAGCGGAACTCCCGTACCAGCTCGAGCAGTGAACGGTCGCTGGCCACCAGCATGGCGCCGCACTCGTCGAAATGGGTCAGCGCATCACGCGCGCGACCACGTCCGGAAGTTTCCTTGGCCGCCCATTGCGCATGGCGAGCGTTGAGCGCTCCCTTGAGCTGCGGGAAAGTCAGCCAGACCAGGGCATTGAAAAAATCATGCCAATTCTCTGCGCGGGTGGCGACCCGGCCGGTTTGCCAAATCCGCGACTCGTATACCAGGCCGTCGTCGACAGGGAGAATGAAACGGAGAGGTAGTCCACTGCGAGTGTACACCGGCCGTTTGGCGATTAGGCCCTGTAGCGCGGTCAGCGAGGGGTTGGGAGGCAGACCGGACAGGAGCGGCGCCAGCGGGGCGAACAATTCGCCAGTATAGGGAAAGGACTCAATCACTTTTCCTGTGGCGATGGTCCGGGGGTGGGATCTGCCTTTTGGGTTTGCGTCGGTTCGGCAGGCGCCTGATTGGCGCCAGGCGGGTTGTCCGTCACCGGTGTCTGCGGCCCGGTGTTTTTGGCGGCGACAAAAGTTAGTTCGCCATCGCGCAGTTGGAAGACGCCCTGCAATGCCCCCAGACCCCCCTCGGGTTCGGCCTCGAGTTTGGCGAATCCTTCGCAGGTGCGGGTTTCGACCACATACATCCGCTTGCCTTGCTTGAGAATCCAGGCGTCGTTGCCAGGGGCATAAATTTCCATTTTGGTATTGGCGTTGCCGGGTCCGATGGCATGCCGTCGCATGCAATCGGGCAGCCGGGTGGCGACGACGGCGTATTTGGCGGTTTTTTCCCAGAAAAACCCCTGAGTGCGGATCAGGGTCAGCGAATGTTTGCTGGTGGCGATTTCAAAAGCCGCTCGCTGATCGGAGCAACCGGTCAATAACGCGAGCATCAACAATAACCATGACGTTTTGCTCGTCACCGCGCTTCTCCTCGAAAATCTTTCGCTGGATTTCGGTAACCGATCAGACACGCAGCCGCCAATGCAGCATTTCACCGGCCCGCAAAGGCAGCAGCGTTTCCTCATCCGGGAAAGGGAAGAACGCCGGAGTCGGCCAATCGATCTTTTCCAGGGTCACCTGGTCCGAGTTGCGCGGCAGCCCGTAAAAGTCGGCGCCGTGAAAACTGGCGAAAGCTTCCAGGCGGTCGATGGCGCCCATCGAGTCAAATGCTTCGGCGTAAAGTTCGAGAGCGGCATGCGCGGTGTAACAACCGGCGCAGCCGCAAGCCGCTTCCTTGGTCGAACGCGCATGCGGCGCCGAGTCGGTGCCGAGAAAGAATTTACGGCTTCCAGAGGTCGCCGCCTGCAGCAGTGCCTGACGGTGCGTTTCGCGCTTGAGCACTGGCAGACAATAAAAATGTGGACGTATGCCGCCGCTGAAGAGGGCGTTGCGGTTGTAGAGCAGATGATGGGCGGTGATCGTCGCCGCCACATTGTCGCCACAATCGTTGACGAAATCGACCGCCTGACGGGTGGTGATGTGTTCGAAAACCACTTTCAGCGCCGGATGACGCTGCAACAAGGGCTGCAACACCCGTTCAATGAATAGGAATTCCCGGTCGAACAAATCGACCGCAGGATCAGTGACTTCGCCATGCACCAGCAACGGCAAGCCGAGAGCTTCCATCGCGGCAATGGCCGCCGCGCAATGTTCCAGGTTGGTGACGCCGGAGTCGGCGTTGGTCGTTGCCCCGGCTGGATAGAGTTTGACCGCGTAAACAACGCCGCTGTCGACGGCTCGCCGGATTTCCGTCGCCGGGGTATTGTCGGTCAGATACAGGGTCATCAGCGGTTCGAACGCCATTCCCGGCGGCAGTGCGGCGAGAATTCGCTGGCGGTAGTCGATAGCAGCGGCGACGGTGGTGACCGGTGGCCGCAGGTTGGGCATGACGATCGCACGAGCAAACTGTCTCGCGCTGTGCGGCAGGACCGCCGTCAGCGCCGCGCCGTCGCGCAGATGCAGATGCCAGTCGTCCGGTCGGGTCAAGGTGATGTGCATGGCTGCCCAGAACTTCAGGATAAATGTAAATGAATTCTAGACGATTTGCCGCGCATGCGCGGGCGTGTTATTTCTCTGTCATTGCTTGGATCGCCAGTCGAGCGCCTGCCGGTATAAGGCGTTTTTACCGACCCCGGTAATCGCCTGCGCCAGGCGGCAGGCCTGACTGGGCGGTAGACCGTCATCAAGCAACAATTTCAGCACCCGTCGCCCTTCCTGCTCGTCGACACCGGCGGTCGCCCCGGAAACGATGACCACGAATTCGCCGCGCTGCCGATTGGTGTCGGCCGCCAGCCAGTCCGGCATCTCGCCCAACGAACAACTGTGGATGGTTTCGAAAAGTTTGGTCAACTCGCGAGCCAGGACGATGGTGCGCTGCGCACCGCAGACGACCAGCAGAGCAGCGACGGTGTCGACGATCCGATGCGGGGCTTCGTAAAAAACCAGGGCGTAAGGCAAGACAGCCAGTTCACGCAACAGCGCGTCGCGCGGTCCGGCCTTGGCTGGCAGAAAACCGTAAAACAAAAAGTGCGCATCGTCCACGCCTGCCGCCGACAACGCGGCAATGGCGGCACAGGCGCCGGGGAGCGGCACGACACGGAATCCAGCGGCGCGGACCCGGGCCACCAGCCGGGCGCCAGGGTCGGAAATTCCCGGTGTGCCGGCGTCGACCACCAGCGCCACCGACTCGCCGTCTCGCAGCTTGCCGATGATCTGTTGCGCCGCGCTGTCTGCGTTGTGCTGGTTCGCCGCCAGCAGGCGCGCCCGGCAGCCGAGATCCCGGAGCATTGGACCACTGTGTCGGGTGTCTTCGGCCGCTACCCACGGCACTTGTCGGAGCAGATCGATCGCACGCAGGGTGATATCGCCGAGATGGCCGATCGGTGTCGGAACGACATATAATGCGGGCGATTCGTTCGTCATGGTGGCTGGCATGAAATGGATCGACAAAGATAACACGAGCCGCTCCCCCGCACCGCCGGAGACCGGCCAGAGCGGCCGGCTTGCCGAAGACTTGGCCGCCCGTTTTTTGACGTGTAACGGGGTGCGGATCGTCGCGCGCAACTATCGCTGCCGGGGTGGCGAAATCGATCTGGTCTGCCGTGACGGCCGAACTCTTGTTTTCGTCGAGGTGCGTTTCCGACACCGGGCCAGTCATGGTGGCGCTATCGCCAGCATTACCGCCGGGAAACGGCATCGTCTCCTGCTCGCTGCGCGGCATTATCTCGCCAGCCACGCCCTCACCGGCACCGATTGCCGCTTCGACTGTCTGCTGCTCGACCAGTTGTCGGAAAATGCCATCGAATGGTTGCGCAATGCGTTTGACGCGACTTAGCCTGCTTTGCTCGCTGGCCTGGCTGGCACTGCCGGCGAATGGTGAATCGGTCAAGATGCTGGTGCAAAGCTCGCCGCTGGCCGGCAGCCAGTATTACGCGGTCAGCGAAGTCTGGCCGCAAATCCAGGTCGGCGACCGACTGACGCTGGTCCGTGAGCCGCATAATCGACATGATCGCCAAGCGGTGCGGGTCGAATGGCGGGGTCGCCAGTTGGGCTATGTGCCGCGCGCCGAGAATCGGGCCATCGCGCGGGCGCTTGATGACGGTGAAGCGCTGGAGGCGCGGGTATCGCGATTGCGCGCTGACCCCGATCCCTGGCGACGTGTCGAGTTCGAAATTTTCATCATTCTCTGATGGTAGAATCCTTGGCCATCCACTCTGCCGCGATCGCCATGAATTTGCACAACCGCATTCGCCAACACTTCGAGGAAAGTGCCAAAGTCAAACTCGCCGCCCTGGAGACCCTGGCCGGATCGATTGCCGAAGCGATAGAGGCGTTGGTCGCCTGTCTGGTGAACAACGGCAAAATCCTCGCTTGCGGCAACGGCGGTTCGGCGGCGGACGCGCAGCACTTCGCCGCCGAGCTGGTCGGCCGATTCGAGATCGAACGGCATGAACTGGCGGCGATCGCCCTGACGACCGACAGCTCGATTCTCACGGCGGTGGCCAACGATTACGGATTCAATCTCGTCTATGCCAAACAGGTTCGCGCCCTCGGCCAGCCGGGGGATGTGTTGTTGGCCATTTCCACGTCTGGCAATTCGGCCAATGTCATCGAAGCGATCGACGTCGCCCACGAAAACGATCTGCGGGTCATTGCCCTGACCGGCAAAGGGGGTGGGGCGATCGGCGATCGCTTGCTCGAAGGTGATATCCATCTCTGCGTGCCGACAGACCGCACCGCGCGGATCCAGGAAACGCATCTGCTGATCATTCATTGCCTGTGCGATGGCATCGATTGTCAACTAATGGGAGTTGAGGAATGAACAGGAGCTTCGGCTTTGGGTTGTTGCTGGGTATCGCCATCTTGCTGCAGTTGCAGGGTTGCTTCCCGTTGGTCGCGGCTGGCGCGACCGGTGGCGTGCTGGCGACCGTTGACCGCCGCACCCTGGGGACGCAAACCGAGGACGAGTCGATCGAGTGGAAGGCACGTGCGCGTGTCAATCAGCGCTACGGGGATGAGGTGCACGGCAACTACACCAGTTTCAACCGCAAGGTGTTGATTTCGGGAGAAGCGTTGAATGACGAGATCAAGGCCGATACCGGACGTCTCGTCAGCGGTGTGCCGCAAGTCCAGGAAGTGCATAATGAACTGGCGGTGGCGCCGTTCAGTTCGTTTGCCGCGCGCAGCAATGACGCTTTCATTACCACCAAAGTCAAGGGCCGACTGGTCGACGACAAGAACATGAACGCGGTGCATGTCAAAGTAGTCACCGAAGCGTCGATCGTTTATCTGATGGGTATCGTCAGTCAGCGCGAAGCCAATACCGCGATCCAGGTCGCGCGGACCACCAGCGGGGTGCGCAAGGTCGTATCGCTGCTGGAAATCCTGCCGGACCAGGCGATCAAGGAACTGGACAGCCGGATACCGCCCGCCCGTTCCGAACCCGCACGCTCCGAACCCATGCAACCGTAACGGCGGTTCGCCCAGCCGGCAAACGCCCGCTTCATCGGACCGTCGGCAATTTCCAGACGATTCAGCCTGCCGGCGTGACGATCGCCTCACCCCATGACTGCGGGCCTTGCGGCGCGACTAAGCGCTCGTCGGCAAACCAATGGGCAAAGGCAGACGGGTGGCAGGAGGTGTCTGATTTTGCCCGGTCGGCTGTCCGGAATGCCTCGGATCGGGTCGTTCACCAACCCCGCATCATCGCCAGGCCGTGCGCGCCATGGCGCAGCGCCATTTCGGAGTGTGCCGCCTGCATGCCGCCCAGCGCATAGACCGGCATCGGGCAACGCGCGATCAGTTCGGCGAATCGTTGCCAGCCGATGCCAGTGGCTTCCGGATGGCTGGCGGTCGGCAATACCGGGCCGAGGACGACAAAATCAACCGCCAGCTCCGCGGCCCGGGCCAGATCCGACGCGTTGTGGCACGACGCACCGACCCAGGCCATGTCTGGACGGGAGTCGATCTGCCATAACCACTGCGAGGATAGATGCACGCCATGCGCACCGACTGTCGCCGCCGCGACCGCTGGCGAGTCGTTGATCAACACCCGCGCCGCCGGATAGCCGCCGGCCAGAGCAATCACCGAGGCGAAGAAGCGTTGGCGCTCGGCGGCGGGCAAGGTTTTGTCGCGAACCTGCAGCAGGCGCAACCCTTGATCCAGCGCGCGCCGCAAGCGGATCAGTTCGGCCTGACAACCGTTGGCTTCGGCATGGGTCAACGCATAACGCGCAGGCAAGGCGAGCGCACGCAGAATCGGCCCGTTGGCGGGCAGGATCGGCGCCACCGTCGGCGCCTCACCCACCTTCATCCAGGCGAGAGCGCTGTGCTCGATCGGCGCCACCGTGCCATGCCAGGCGTGGACGCGAAAGAATTTCAAGCGCACGGTGGCGTGCGGGTAAGTGAATTCACGACATAGCCAAGGCCAAGGATCATCGATCTCGATCGCCAGTTCTTCCCGCAGCTCCCGACGCAGTGCCGCGCTGGCGCTTTCACCGGGTTCGACCTTGCCGCCGGGGAATTCCCAGTAGCCGGCATAGACTTTGCCGGGCGGGCGTTGAGCGAGCAGAAATTCGGGCGCCGCGTCCGGACCGCGCAGCAACACCGCGGCGACGACTTCCGTGACCGGCGTGCCGCCAGGGGTGGCGGCGACCGTCGCCGCGACAGCGGAAGTCATCGACGGGTCGATGCGCGTTTGCGCACCGAGGCGGTCTGATCAGGCGTGGCGCGGCGCGGCGGCTTTTTGTCGGCCTCGCCCTGTTGGCGCCCGGCCCAATCCTTGGCGAACTGCCAAGCGACGCGACCACTGCGCGAACCGCGTTCGAGAGCCCAATTCAGGGCGTCGCGTTCGGCGGCGACGATTTTTTCACCGCTGCAGCCGAACGAGCGCAACCAATGGGCGACGATGCGCAGATATGCGTCCTGGTCGAAAGGGTAAAACGAAATCCACAGCCCGAAACGCTCGGATAGCGAAATTTTCTCCTCGATCGCCTCGCCGGGATGGATTTCTTCGCCGACACGCTGGCTTTCGAGATTGTCGGCGAAAAAATCGGGCATCAAGTGGCGGCGATTCGAGGTGGCGTAGATCAATACATTATCCGGAGGGGCGGCCAACGAGCCGTCGAGAACCACTTTCAAGGCTTTGTACCGCGCGTCGCCCGGTTCGAAAGACAGATCGTCGCAAAAAACGATGAAGCGCTCCGGCCGGCCATCGACCAGTTCGACGATATCGGGCAAATCGATCAGATCGTCCTTGTCGACCTCGATCAGTCGCAGTCCCTGCCCGGCGTAAGCGTTGAGCAGGGCCTTGATCAGCGACGATTTGCCGGAGCCGCGAGCGCCGGTGAGCAACACGTTGTTCGCTGGTCTGCCGGCAACGAAATGACGGGTGTTGGCATCGATTCGCGCTTTCTGCTCGTCGATGTCCTGCAGATCGCTCAGGCGGATTTCGGCCAGGCGAACGAGGGGTTGCAGATAGCCGGCGCCGCGGCGGGTGCGCCAGCGGAAAGCCGAGGCCGCCTGCCAGTCGGGTGCCGCGCTGGCTGGTGGCAACAGCGGTTCGAGACGATCGATGATTTGTTCGGCACGGCTCAGAAAACGTTCGATTTGCCGGAAAGTGTCAAGCATCGGGACAGTATACTGGGCGTGTTGAAGAACTCGACACTCTAGCCAAAACAATGCGCAAAAGCCAATCATGGACGATGCTGGTCGTCGGCACGCTACTCGGCGCGCTGCTCACCGCCTGCGGAACCGGCCGCCAGGCGTCCGAAACCGATTACTCGACGACGGCAAATTGCCCGCCGTGCGACAAATCAACGACGGCCGCACCGGTCAAGCCCCTGCGTGCCGCGACCTGGAGCGAACTGCCCGGCTGGCTCGACGACGACCTCGCCGCCGCCTGGCCGGCGTTCCTGCGGTCATGCCGTACCCTCGTCAATCGCCCGACGTGGAAAGCGGTCTGCGAAGAGGCCCGGGTAGTGAACGTCAGCACGCCGACGATCCGCCGGTTTCTCGAGTCGCGTCTGCAACCCTGGCGGCTGGTCAATGCCGACGGCAGCACCAGCGGTCTGGTCACCGGTTACTACGAACCGCTGCTGCGCGGCTCGCGGACGCGGAGCGCGCCCTACGTGCACCCGGTGCTCGGCGTACCGAACGATCTGCTGGTCGTCGATCTCGGCGCCGCTCAGCCGGAAGTGAAAAATCTGCGCCTGCGTGGTCGGCTGCAGGGCAACAAGGTGGTGCCGTATTACAGCCGCGCCGAGATCGTCGGCCGCGAAAAGGACTTCGCCGGTCGTACGCTACTGTGGGTCGATGACGCCGTCGAACTGTTCTTCCTGCAGGTGCAGGGTTCCGGGCGTGTCAGGCTGACCGACGGCAGCACTCTCCGGTTGGCGTATGCCGAACACAACGGCCACGCCTATCAGTCGATCGGTCGACTGCTGATCGACCGCGGCGAATTGACCGCCGAACAGGCGACGATGCCCGGCATCAAACAATGGGCGCGCGCCAATCCGAGACGCTTGCACGATGTGCTCAACGCCAACCCGAGTTACGTCTTCTTCCGTGAACAGCCGCTCAATCCTGCTGGCGACGACGGTCCGAACGGTGCGTTCGCCGTCCCGCTGACCGCCGAACGAAGCATCGCCGTCGATCCTCGCTACGTGCCGCTGGGGGTGCCGGTGTTCCTGGCGACCAGCCAGGCCGAGTCGACCGCGCCGTTGCGCCGGCTGGTGATGGCGCAGGATACCGGCGGGGCGATCCATGGCGCGGTGCGTGCCGACTTGTTCTACGGATTTGGCGACAAGGCCGGCAACCAGGCCGGGCGAATGAAGCAATCGGGCCAGATGTGGCTATTGTTGCCTGCGGGCGCCGCACCAAAATAGGCCGGACACCAGGCGGCAAGCCAATGAATTGCCCCAACTTGGTGCCCTGAAAAAGCAATACGCACCACTACGGAGCGATTGCGCGCCAAAAGAGACCATAAGACCCTGTATTGGGAGCAGATCCAGCCTGGAACGGCACTTGCTTGACGGAAACGGTCCGTTTTTCAGGAACGATCATGGAAGCTCTAAAAACAGGTAGCGACGTCCTCTTCATCCTGCTCGGCGGGATCATGGTTCTGGCGATGCATTCCGGGTTCGCCTTTCTCGAACTTGGCACGGTGCGCAAGAAAAGCCAGGTCAATGCGTTGGTCAAAATTCTCGTCGATTTTTCGGTATCGACGATCGCCTATTTCTTCATCGGGTATAGCATCGCCTACGGCAGCCATTTTTTCACCGGCGCCGAAACTTTGGTGCAGAAAAACGGTTATGAGCTGACCAAGTTCTTCTTCCTGTTGACCTTTGCCGCGGCGATTCCGGCCATCGTTTCCGGCGGTATCGCCGAGCGCGCGAAGTTCTATCCTCAACTCGCCGCCACTTTCATGATCGTTGGACTGATCTACCCGTTCTTCGAGGGCATGGCCTGGAATCAAGCTTACGGCATCCAGGCTTGGCTGAAAGCGAATTACGGCGAAGAATTCCACGATTTCGCCGGCTCGGTGGTGGTGCACGCCATGGGTGGCTGGATCGCTCTGCCAGCGGTGATATTGCTCGGAGCGCGTTCCGGACGATACACCAAGGAAGGCCACATCTCGGCACATCCACCGTCGTCGATCCCCTTTCTGGCCCTGGGCGCCTGGATACTCACCGTCGGCTGGTTCGGCTTCAACGTAATGAGCGCGCAGACCATCGACAAAATCTCCGGTCTGGTGGCGATGAATTCGCTGATGGCGATGGTCGGCGGAACGCTGGTCGCCTTGCTGGCCGGCAAGAACGACCCCGGCTTCGTGCACAATGGCCCGCTGGCCGGACTGGTCGCCGTTTGTGCCGGCTCCGACGTGATGCATCCGATCGGCGCTCTGTTTGTCGGCGGCATCGCCGGCGGCTTGTTCGTGCTGATGTTCACCCTGACCCAGAACCGCTGGAAAATCGACGATGTGCTCGGCGTCTGGCCGCTGCACGGTCTCTGCGGCGCCTGGGGTGGCATCGCCGCCGGAATTTTTGGCGCCCAATCGCTCGGTGGCGTCGGCGGAGTGGCATTCATGCCGCAACTGCTGATGACCGGCTTGGCGATCGTCATCGCCCTGATCGGCAGCGGCATCGTCTACGCGGTGCTGAAAAGCATTGTCGGTCTTCGCCTCGACCAGGAACAGGAATACTACGGCGCCGACCTGTCGATCCACAAGATCACCGCCACACCGGAACGGGAAGTCAACTGGTAAGCCGGCAACTGATAGGAAACAATTAAGTCTGTCGGGCAGCGCAAAAAAGGGAGCGGCTTCGCTCCCTTTTCTTGTGGTTACATATAAAAGCTATACCTAGGCTGCACGATGCCTCCCTCAGGTACGTATTTCAGTACCTTGCCAACTTGCTGAGCGACTCGCATCGTAATTGGCTCTCCACCGTCAAATTGTGTGTTGTTCCAATTCAGTTTCGTCAGCGCAAGTATTTCTTCAG
>JAEUOJ010000200.1 GCA_016789495.1 Accumulibacter sp.
CTACACTGAACGACACACAGCGTGCTCCGGCACGACACCGTGCCGGCACGCTGTGGAAACACACTCAGCAAAGCTTGACGACAATGTTGTCCAGCGCCGCCGCCGCGTCCGAAACGCGGTCCGCCGCGTTGGATAGGTGGCGGTAGGTCTCGCGACGCTTGAACATGTGCAGGTAGTCGTCGCCTTGAAAGAGTTCGGCGATCGCCCGCCGATATGCCTTCTCGACTTTGCGCTCCGCCTTGCGGGCCAGTGCTGCGTCCGCGCCCGCGCCGGCGGGATCGCTATTCAGCCGCGCGAAGCCATGCGCCAGCGCTTCCGCGCCTTCACGCAGGTGCAGCGCCATTTCCAGACTCTGCTTGTCCGGCTTCAGGCCCAGCACCTCCATTTCGACGACGGTTGATTTGCAATAGTTCACGACATCGTCCAGCGTCATGATCGCCGCATGAATGTCCTCGCGATCGATCGGCGTCGAAAACGCCTCGCTGAGGGCATTCAGGTTGCCAGCCTTGACGCGGTCGGCTTCGTGCTCGTCTGCGTGCACCCGCTGGCTGACCAGGACGTCGCAGGTCTCCATGTATTCGACCAGCAAGCGAGTCGTTTCCGCGGCGTTGGCGCTTTGCTCGGCAAGCATGCCGAAGAAATCGGCGACGGTTGGGAAAACGCGCTCGTACAGACGGCGGAAGATCGGCGTATTGGCCTTCGTTTGTTGGTTATCGTCCATGGTTCATCTCCTCAAATGATCTAGCCAACGATGATTTTGGCTACAGCGTAAATAACGATGGAAGTGATCGCCGAAGCGGGAATGGTATACAACCAGGTCTTGCCGATGTCCTTCGCCTTCTTCCAGCGCACGGCCCGCGGGCGCTCCGAGTAGCCGATTCCCATGATCGACGTGGCCACCACGTGCGTCGTCGACACCGGCGCTCCCAGGTACGAGGCGGAAAGGATCAGCAACGCCGAAGTAGCCTGCGAATCAAACGCATGCAGCGGCCGCACGCGATAGATCGCGAAACCGAGCGTACGCACAATGCGCCAACCCCCGGACATGATCCCCAGGGTGATCGCCATCGCGCAGGCGAGCATCACCCAGAACGGCACCTCGAATGTCGGAATGAAGCCGCCCAGAACAAGGGCGAGAGTGAGCATTCCCATGCTCTTCTGCGCATCGTTCGCGCCGTGCGAGAACGCCAGCCCGGCCGCGGTAAGGAACTGCAGTCTGCGCAAGGTCGTGTTCGCCCTTGGCTTGGCCCCGGCCAGCAACCGCCGGCCAAGCCGGTGAATCAGGAACCCTACCCAGAACCCCAGCACTGGCGAGACGAAGAGCGAAACAATCACCTTCATCACCCCACCCAGCTTGCCTTGCTGCATCAGCGGATCCCAGCCCCACATGACGTACTGCGAGCCCGCCGCGGCGATCACCGCGCCGACGACGCCGCCGACAAGCGCATGCGACGACGACGATGGAATGCCAAGCCACCACGTCGCAAGGTTCCAGACGATCGCGCCGAGCAGACCACAGAAGAGGATCAGCAGCGCCGCCTGCTTGTCGATTGAAGACAGGTCGACAAACTTGCCGATCGTATTCGCCACCGCGGTACCGCCCAGCAACGGACCGAGAAACTCGAAGAACCCGACAATGCACACGGCCTGTACCGGCGTCATCGCGCGTGAGGCAATCACGGTCGCCACGATGTTCGCGGCGTCATGGAAACCATTCGTGTAATCAAAAATCAGCACGATTATGACGGTGGCCATAGTGAGATAGTATATGGTGTCCATATATGCTCCCCTTCCTTGGTAGATTTGGCGGCTTTCGTTTTGCAGAATGTTAGCTGATTATCAAGGAAAATCAGGTTTTGCGCACATTCTACCGAGACTGACGGCATCATCGATGCCTGCGACAGGAAAAGCATGTACCTTGACGATCAGCGCAAGGGCCAAGACGTCGAAAACCGGCGCGAGTACGCTTAGTGTCGGAACGCAGCTTCTCGCGCTTCGCCAGCTACCTCGGCATTAATCCGGCTATGATTCCTGGCCTTTTGTCAACCACCAGTAGCCCCTGCCAGCCGCTCTCGCAGCACCACACCCGCTGGCGAATGACGAAGTGGCGACCTTCGTCGCCAAGACTGCTTGGCGGTACTGAGGCCGCATACACGAAGTTTTCTGTGAGGAGGAGCTCCGCGTCCAGAAACCGAAGCTGATGCGGTTACCGGCATCACCTACACGCTCACCGGTGACGCGGCAAGTGGCCCACCATGGCCTTTCAGCGTAAAAGGTTTGCCTCGACCCCGCCTTCCACCGCAAACTCCGAGAAACCTCGCGCTCCCGGTGAGTTTGCACAGGACTAGACACCTGTCGGAGCTGAGCGATCGTTGCGAGTCAAGAGGGAGAGCGAAGACGGTTTTCCACAATTTCAAGGCGCCTAGTAGTTCGTTCTGCGAATAACATTACAACTTCCGGCTTTGTGAACAGGCCGTAAATTCCTATAAAATCAGTGGTTCGCCACACAGAGGCCGGGCACTTTCTTATGTAACTGTTTAGCAGGAACGATGTACTAGTAGGCTAATGTAACGAGAAATCGGGGAAAAATGGGCAGTTCTTCCCAAACGCAGAAGATCATTCTCCCGTCGGACTGGCTTCTTGTTTTCATTGCTCTGCCAGCCGCCGAAAGACCCGACGATCATGCCCTCCCGGCGCAGGCTTGCACGTGACCGCAAGCACAGGCGTGCTCGGCTTTTCAGTCCGCTTCGGCCCACAGCGGGCCTCCAACACCGCCAAGAGGCTTTCCTGCACAGCT
Organism: Accumulibacter sp.; assembly: GCA_016789495.1. Classification (GTDB taxonomy): domain Bacteria; phylum Pseudomonadota; class Gammaproteobacteria; order Burkholderiales; family Rhodocyclaceae; genus Accumulibacter. Next base: position 2,798 of record JAEUOJ010000200.1, read on the forward strand.
CTTTGCTTCGTCACCCACGGTGACCGACCAGAGCGGCCGTAGGGTTTATTCACCGGGGTCCAGGACGTCTCGCGCGCCGTGGTTCAGACGCAGGTGGCAGGGATGACCGTGGTGCTCGGCTTCGGGCGGCCGAAAAACGGCCGCCCGACGGAGCAGGTGGTCAGAATTACACCAGCAGCAAACCACCGCTATAAATGACAAAATCGTCGAGCGCGAGCGCCGTTCCCACGACCTGGATGACCATGTCCGCGCCGCCATTGCCAGTGGTGTCCACCTCGACGAGCTGCGTGCCGGCATTGTTGGTGACGCGAATTTCGGGTACGCCCGTCACCGAGAAGGCGTTACTGCCGATGAACCGCGTATCCTGGGCATTGATGACGAAGGACATCGGCTCGAGGACGATCAGATCCTCGGCACCGTTGAAATCGAGAATCTGGTCGATCGAGGCGGCGTTTGAATCCGTGGTCGCCTGGAAGACAAAGCGGTCGAAACCCAGGCCGCCCGTAATGATGTCGGCCCCACCCGAGCTGTAGATTCGGTCATTGCCAGCGCCGCCAGTAAGGGTATCGGCCCCATTGGCGCCTTGCAGAAAATCGTCCCCATTGCCGCCATCCAGCTTGTCGCCGCTCAAATCGGCGTAGTTTCCGCCATACAGACCATCGTTGCCGTCGCCACCGATCAAGGTGTCGCTACCTCCCAAACCCCATAGGTAGTTGTCGCCACTCGAGCCGGTGATCGTATCGTTGAATTTGGTGCCATAGACCAATTCGACGTTGAGGATCGTGTCGGTGCCGGCGCCCAGCGTTTTCTGCGCCGTGGTGATCCGCAAATCGACCTTGACGCCGCGGGTAGCCGCCGAGGAACTGTAGTCGAGCGTATCCCAATCGGCGCCGCCGTCAATGAAGTCGTCGCCGATGCCGCCATTGTCGGGACGCAGGATATCGTTGCCGGCTCCACCATACAATTTATCGTTGCCGGCACCACCATCGATGACATCGTGGCCACCAAGACCGTAGATGGTGTCACGACCGGCGCCGCCGAGCAGGGTATCGGACCCGTCGAGACCAGTGATCGTGTCGTCACCCGCCAGTCCGTCGATCATGTCGCCCAACAGATAGGACGCATTGATGATGTCGTTTCCGCTCGTGCCGAAAGTGAAGCTGGTGGCTCGCGCATTGATGAGTGCCATTATTTTTCTCCGCAAATGAGTATGACGTCTATGTTGATGAAGTGGCAGCAACCCGGGTGCCGCTGCTGTTACGGGTTTACCGGCAGAAAGTGGACGGGATCCGAAGGTCGAAAGGGCATTCGCCGGATGGCCGCAGCCGGCTCTGCCGCAACTGCTGGCTGATTAGCAAGCAAAATTCTTGCCAAATTCCGGAAAAAATGCTTAGTCATCAATAAAATGAGGAAAACAGCAAATCACCACCTGCCTGCGGTAAAAGTTTGTCGTCAGAAATGGGGCTTTTGCCCAATCTGAGCGTGGCAATTGCCCCAACTTTTGGGGTAAGGGACTGCCGATCCGCCGTCGCGAGACCGGCGGCGATCGTAGCGATTATGCGAAGATTTGACCTTTCGCGAGGGTTATCTGATCCCGTTCACGAATCTCTTCCAGACGGCCAAGCGACAGTCAATTCCAGCCCAACATGCCGTCGCTCGGGTATCCGCGGGCGTTCGTGAACCCACGAAGTAGCCATGGGATGCTGCTTTCGTGCATGCAAAGCAGCCGGTTCGGCCGACAAATAACGTATGATTCGCCCCCATTGGGGTCCGTCGGGCCAGCCGGAACCAAAAAATCAAGAACTATGCTGGACAACTGCACGGAAGCGACTAGGCCAAGGCCGCAGGGACAAGGAGCGGCAGACCGTTTTATTGCTCGCTGCGAATAGCGGAGAAGAGGAGTCTTTATGGATACAACAACCGTTTATCTTAATCTTGTGTTGATTCTGGTTTTCGTCGCCGGCAATGCCTTTTTCGTCGGTTCGGAAATCGCCATCTCGTCGGCCAGGCGCAGCCGCATCAGACAACTGGCCGAGGATGGCGACAAACGGGCGGCACGAGTCGAGATGCTGCACAACGAGCCCGAGCGTTTCTACTCGGTGACGCAAGTGGGTATCACCCTGGTGTCGCTCGGTCTCGGTGCCGTCGGCATGGAAACGATCAGCAACCTGACCGATTCGAGCTTCGTTGCCCTGTTCTCGCTTTTCGGCAGCAGCGAGGCGCTGGCCAAGGCCGCGCACACGGTGTCGTACGTCTTCGCCTTCATCGTCATTTCCTTCCTGCACGTGGTTGCCGGCGAACTGGCGCCGAAGGTGCTGGCCTTCCACAAGGCGGAACAGTTGAGCATGACGGTCGGCTGGAGCATCAACGTCCTCTATCTGACCTTCCGGCCGCTGATCTACATCATGAAGCTGTCGTCGAATGCCCTGCTCTGGGTATTCGGGCAACGCGATCTGGGCGGCGGTCACGGCGAAAGCCACTTCACGATGTCGGTCGAAGAGATTCGGATGATCCTTTCGGCCAGCGAGAAGGACGGCACCCTGGCGCGCGAGGAAACCGAGATGATCCGCGGCGTCTTCAAACTGGACGAGCACACGGTGCGTGAAGCGATGATCCCGCGCACCGAGATCCGGGCGCTGGCGCAGGAAGAAACTCTCGGCGCCGCGCTACGCTATTTCCGCGACATGCCGCATGCCCGTTTTCCAGTCTATGACAAGAGCCTTGACCGGATCACCGGGGTCGTGGCGATCAAGGAACTGCTCACGGTGATGGCGGAAAGCAGCGGAGAAACGCTAGACGACGTCAGCAGCAAACCAGTCAGCGACTTCGCCCAGGCGCCGTATATCGTGCCGAACAGCAAACTCCTCAGCGACCTTCTGAAGGACTTCAAGCGCACACGCCAGCAGATGGCCGTGGTCATCGATGAATACGGCGGAACCGAAGGCATCATCACCTTGGAGGACATTCTGGAAGAGATCGTCGGCGAATACGAGGACGAGTTTACGCGGCAGGCCAGACGAGTCAAGAAACTGGTCGGCAGCCAATACGAGATCGACGCCTCGATGCGCGTTTCCGACCTCGAAACCCTGCTCGACTTCCCGTTCCCGAAGGACGACGACTACGTCACCTTGGCCGGCCTCTTCTACAAAAAACTGGGCAGCGTGCCACGTGTCGGCGATTCGGTGATGCTGGACGGCGCGCGGCTGACCGTGCTCGAAATGGACAACCACCGGATTACGCTATTGAAATTCGAGGACACGGCGATCGGTGACGACGGGGTCGTCCGCTTGGTCGATAATTCCTCGGCCGCCGATACGGCTACACCGGAAGAAGTGGACCAGCAGGCGGAGGCAGACTCGCCGACGGCCGAGGAGAGTCCAACGACCGTCGGCGAAACGGCGCTCGACAAGGCAAACCCCGACGAAACGCCCCCGCACGAAGTGCCACCCTCGCCGGTGGTCAAACCGCCGCTCTGAACCGGTTCAGGAGAGTCGCAATCGCCGGTAAACCAGCTTGCCGGCGAATCGACGCTATTCCCGACTGAGTATTTGCACGCTACGCGCGGCGACCGGACTGCTTTTCTGGCGATGGCAGATGTCGAAGGGTTTATCGGCACTGCTATCGCAGAGTTGTTGCCACCCACCTTCCGGCAACAGGAACGGCACGGGAATGTCTCCGCGGTTGATCAGGCAGAGCACCTTCCGGTCCTGAGAGGTTTCAGGTGCCAGTTGCAGACCGAAGGCACTGAATGTTTTCGTTTGCCAGTCGCCAACGGCCATCGCTCGCCCGGCGGGATGCCACCAGACGACGTCTGGCGCGGCACCGGGACTGGCCGGCAAGCCGGTCAGCCAGCGATGACGGCGTAGCTGCGGAAACTTGCGACGCAAGTCGATCAACCCGGCAACGAAATCGATCAGTTGATCCTCGGCGGTACTCCAGTCGAGCCAGGTCATCGCGTTGTCCTGGCAATAGGCATTGTTGTTGCCGCTCTGCGTGCGGCCGATTTCGTCGCCGGCCTGCAGCATCGGCACACCTTGCGAAATCATCAGCGTCGTCAGCAGGGCGCGCTGCAGACGGCGACGTCTTTCGAGGACCAGCAGGTCGCGGCTTTCGCCTTCTTCCCCGCAATTCCAGGAGAGATTGTGGCTGTGGCCGTCACGGTTGTTCTCACCATTCAATTGGTTGTGTTTGTGCTGATAGCTGACCAGGTCACGCAGGGTGAAGCCGTCGTGCGAAGCCAGGTAATTGATGCTGGCCAGCGGCGAGCGCCCATTGGTATTGAAAATTTCGCTCGAACCGGCAAGACGTTGCGCCAATTGTCCGGCGCCGGCTTCCTGGGTCAGCCAGAAGGCGCGCACGTCGTCGCGGAAGCGGTCGTTCCACTCGCCCCAACCGGGAATGAAACGGCCGAGACGGTAGCCATCCGGACCGACGTCCCACGGTTCGGCGATCAGCTTGACCCCCTGCAGTATCGGGTCCTGGCGCAGCACGGCCAGGAAGGCGCTGTCACGGAGCAGCGACGCGGCGAGGTCGAAGCGGAAACCGTCGACGTGCATCACCTGCACCCAGTAGCGCAAAGAATCGACCACCAGTTGCAAAACCCGCGGATGGGCGAGGTTCACGGTGTTGCCACAGCCGCTGAAATTCTCGTAGGCGGCCGGGTTATTGGCGGGCAGCCGGTAGTAACTGGCGTTGTCGATCCCACGAAAAGAGAGCGTCGGACCGAATTCATCGGTTTCGGCGGTGTGGTTGTAGACCACGTCGATCAGCACTTCCAGCCCGGCGGCGTGCAGGCCGCGAACCATGGTCTTGAATTCGTCGATCACCGACTGGCCGCCAATGCAGGCGGCGTAACGCGGCTCGGGGGCGAAGTAAGCCAGGGTATTGTAGCCCCAGTAGTTGACCCGTCCCTGGTCGACCAACCGCTGTTCGTCGAGAAAATGATGCACCGGCAGCACGCTGAGTGCGGTGATTCCCAACCGGCGGTAGTGTTCGATCATCGCCGGGGCGGCGAGGCCGGCATAGGTGCCGCGCAATGCGTCCGGAACCCCGGGGTGCCGCCGGCTGGCGCCTTTGACATGGATCTCGTAGAGTACGGTGTCGGCCCACGGGATATGCGGTGGCGCGTCTCCGCCCCAGGCAAAGTCTTCGTCGACGACCACCGCGGCAACGCCGGCCGCCGAGGACGATAGCGGGCGATGCCAGGAGAAACAGCCGGCGACCTGCCGGGCGTATGGATCAAGCAGATAGTGGTCCGTCGAGAAGCGATGTCCCCTGTTCGGCGCAAACGGCCCGGCAACGCGATAGGCGTAGCGCAACCCGGGCGCGGCACCCGGTAGGTAGCCGTGCCAGACCTGCTCGGTCTAGGCCGGCAGGCGTAGGGTCAGACAGGGGGTATCGAGACTGTCGCCTTCGAACAGGCATAGCTCGACATTTTCAGCATGCGCCGAAAACAGCGCAAAGTTGACACCGCTCCCGTCCCAATGGGCGCCGAGCGGCCACGGCCGCCCGGTTTCGAGCGGACCGTTCGGAATCACGCTTGCCACTCGAAATAAAGCGCCGCCAAGGGCGGCAGAACCAGATTCAGCGACCACTCGCGACCGTGAGCGGAAACCTGTTCGGCGAGCAGACACTGGGCGCCGTTGCCGACATTGCTGCCCCCATACGCGTCGGAGTCGGTATTCAGACGTTCCTGATAATTGCCGGGCATCGGCACGCCGATACGATAGCTGTAACGGACCACCGGAGTGAAGTTGCCGACGTACAGAATGGCGCGCGAGCGATCACGCGACCAGCGAACGAAGGCGACCACCGAGCAATCGGAATCGTCGGCGGCGATCCACTCGAAGCCGGCAGGTTCGAAATCGACTTCGTGCAACGCCGGGTTGGCGCGATAGAAGTGATTGAGATCGCCGATCAGCCGCTTGACGCCGGCGTGCAGCGGATAATCGAGCAGCGCCCAGTCCAGCGAATGCTCATCGTCCCACTCGCTCCATTGGGCGAACTCACCGCCCATGAACAACAGCTTTTTACCCGGATGCGCCCACATGTAGCCGTACAGCGCCCGCAGATTGGCGAATTTTTGCCAATAATCCCCCGCCATCTTGTTGATGAGCGAGCCTTTGCCGTGGACGACTTCATCATGCGACAGCGGCAGGACGAAATTCTCGGTGAAGGCGTACATCATGCCGAAACTGAGCTGGTTGTGATGGAATTTGCGATGCACCGGATCGCGCTGCATGTAGTCCAGCACGTCGTGCATCCAGCCCATGTTCCACTTGTAATGAAACCCCAGGCCGCCCATCGACGGGGGGCGGCTGACCATCGGCCAGGCCGTCGATTCCTCGGCGTAGGTGGCGGCACCGGGCGCCTCCTGGCCGAGGACCTCGTTCATCCGGCGCATGAAGGCGACCGCTTCAAGGTTTTCACGGCCACCGAAGGCGTTCGGCACCCACTGACCTTCGGAGCGGCTGTAGTCGCGATAGAGCATCGAGGCCACGGCGTCTACGCGCAGACCGTCGATGCCATAGCGTTCGATCCAGAACAACGCGTTACCGATCAGATAATTACTGACTTCCCGACGACCGAAGTTGTAGATCAACGTACCCCAGTCCTGGTGCATGCCTTCACGGGGATCGGCGTGTTCGTAAAGCGCCTGACCATCGAAACGGGCGAGACCGTGTTCGTCGGTCGGAAAATGCGCCGGCACCCAGTCGATGATCACCCGTAAACCGGCCGCGTGACACGCCCGGACAAAATCGCGAAAACCTTGCGGATCGCCGAAACGCGCGGTTGGCGCGTACAGTCCGAGCGGTTGGTAGCCCCAGGAACCGTCGAAGGGATGCTCGGAAATGGGCAGCAGCTCAAGGTGCGTGAAACCCAGCTCGACGACGTAGGGAATCAGGGTCTCGGCCAAACGTTGCCAGTTTGGAAAGCCGCTGTCGTCAGCGCGCCGCCACGAACCAAGATGGACCTCGTAAATGCTCATCGGCGCGTCGAGCTTGTCGCCAGCCGGCACCGAGTTGGTGTCCACCGGTGGTGGCAGCGGACAGACCACCGACGCGGTGGACGGCCGCATTTCGGCGCGGAAACCGTAGGGATCGGCTTTCAATGGCAGCACATGCCCGCCGCGCGCCCGGATCTCGTACTTGTAACACGCCCCGGCGCCAACTCCTGGCAGAAAAATTTCCCAGACGCCGCACTCACGGCGCAAACGCATCGGATGACGGCGACCGTCCCAGGTATTGAAATCGCCGACGACGCTGACCCGATCGGCATCGGGCGCCCAGACCGCGAAGGCGGTGCCGGCCACGCCATCGATTTCACAGAGATGCGCGCCCAGGCGCTCGAAAGGCCGCAGGTGCGAACCTTCGGCGAGCAGCCAGACGTCCATTTCGCCGAGTACCGTCCAGAAACGATACGGGTCGTCGGTCTCCTGGACCCCGTTTTCCCAGGTGATGCGCAGGCGATAGGGAAAGTAGTTGCGACGGCGCGGGACGATCCCTTCGAAGAACCCTTCGACGCCAAATACCTCGCGCGGGGTCAGTTCGACGAGTTGACGGCCGGTCTTGGCTTCGATCACCGCCACCGAGCGAGCCCCCGGTTGCAGACTGCGGACCCATAGGCCATCTTCTTCCTGATGCATGCCGAGGACCGCGTAGGGGTCGCTGTGTTCCGCCCGCAACAGGGCGCTGATCTGTGCAATGTCTAACATTTTGAAACGTCCTTACCTCTGAGATGTACTGATTTTCCAGGTGTCGTCGGCGTAATCACGTATGGTGCGGTCGGCCGAAAACGGCCCCATGCCGGCAACGTTGAGTATCGCCTTGCGTTGCCATTCCTCCGGCGTCAGATACAGTGCGTCAACGCCTTTGTGAGTGGCAACGTAGTCGGCGTAGTCGGCAAGCAACAAATAATGGTCCCCGTAGTGCAGCAGGCTGTTGAAGATGTCATGATAACGAGGTCGCTCGCCAGGAGAGAAGAAACCGCCATCGATCCGGTCCAGGGCTTCCTTGAGATCCGGATTCTCGCGGTAGATTTCCATCGGTTTGTGCCCGACGCGGCGGATCGCGTCGACCTGCGCGGTGTTGTTGCCGAAAATGAAGATGTTTTCGCTGCCGACGTTGTCGCGGATTTCAATATTCGCGCCGTCCTCGGTACCGATGGTCAGCGCGCCGTTCAGCGACAGCTTCATGTTGCCGGTCCCCGACGCTTCGGTCCCGGCGGTGGAGATCTGCTCCGAGAGATTGGCTGCCGGCATGATCAGCTCGGCAACCGAGACACCGTAGTTGGGGATGAACACCAGCTGCAGCATGTCGCGTGTGCGTGGGTCGTTGTTGATCACCGCCGCCACATCGTGGATCAGCCGGATCACCTGCTTGGCCATGTGATACGACGATGCCGCCTTGCCGGCGAAAATCACGCTGCGCGGCGCCAGTCCGTCGGTCTGGCCGTTGAGCAGTTGGTTGTAGCGGGTAATCACGTGCAACACGTTCAGCAGTTGCCGCTTGTATTCGTGAATACGTTTTACCTGGACGTCGAACAGGCTGTCCGGGTTGAGAATCACGCCGACTTCACGGGCGATATAGTTGGCCAGCCGTTGCTTGTTGCTCAACTTGGCCGCGGCGAAGGCCCGGCGAAAGGAAGCGTCTTCTGCGCTCGGCCGCAAATCCTTCAGTTGGTCGAGTTGCAGGCGCCACCCATTACCGATCTGTTCGTCGATCAGTTCCGAAAGCGAGGGGTTGGCCTGCGACAACCAGCGCCGTGGCGTGACACCATTGGTCTTGTTGTGAAAACGCTCGGGATAGAGGCGGGCGAAATCGGCGAATATGGTCTGCAACAACAGATCGGAATGCAGTTGCGAGACCCCGTTGACTAGTAGGCTGACGACGATGCATATATGCGACATGCGCACCCGTTTGACCTTCTCTTGTCCGTAACAGGCTTCTATACTCGACACCCGGCT
>JAEUOJ010000188.1 GCA_016789495.1 Accumulibacter sp.
CGCGAGTGTTCCCGCGACCCCACTTTGTGCGGATCTGAAAACCGATCAGCCGATGTTGAACATCAGTGAAGTGGCTCCGGAATTGAGCGCCACGCTAATTGGCAACTGATGCGTCGTCGGCCCCCAGAACTGGCGAGGGCCAGGCGAGGCGAACAGGTCGCTGGCCGCCCAAGCATCACGGCGCGAAACGAAGAATTGCATGGCGGGCGAATCCATTTTGACCAGGGCCTTTTCGATGACGAATTCGTCTTTGCCATGCCGGCGTTCGATATTCAACAAGCCGGCCAACGGAATCGCTTGTGGCATGCCGCCAGTGGTCAATCCGGTGACCGTCGCCATGTAACCTGTCCGGCCGTCGAGAATCAGTGAGCCGGCGGTTAGCCCGAGGTTATAGGTGTAGGCCGCGTCGAACAGCGTCGGTGCGCCGCAACGGCCCTCGTAGCCGAGGAAGTGGCTATGGGCGGCGAACGGGACTTTGGGGTCGATTTCCTTGACCCGTTGCTTGGTCATATCGATCAGCAGTTGTTCGGTGGGGATCAGCGAGACCTGCAGATTGCCGTGCGAATCGCGGTCGGCCAACAGCATATTGACGATGTAGTGCGGCAGCGACTCGAGCAGGGCGGCATTGTCGGCGCTCAGTTTACTGCCGATGAAGACGGCTTTGGCGTCGTTGTCGGTCAGTTCGGCGAATGCAGCGGCGTGATGCGCCAGCGCGTCGTTCAGCTCGGCGATCATCGCGTTCATTTCGGGAATGAATTCGATCAGACCTTCCGGAGCCAGCAGTACGCCGTAGTTCATCCCCTGATGCGAGCGGTTGACGACGACTTGCGCAATGTGGTCGATGATGCTGGCCAGCGACTGTTTTTTCGCGGCGATCTCTTCAGAAATCAATGCGATTGCCGGTTTGGTCTGCAGTGCCACCTCAAGAGCGACGTGCGACGCCGAACGGCCCATCAACTTGACGAAATGCCAATATTTGAGCGATGAACTGGTGTCCTGGAGAATGTTGCCGACCATTTCACTGTAGATGCGGGTGGCCGTATCGAAGCCAAAGGAGATTGACAACAGATCGCCGATTTGCAGGTCGCCGTCGATGGTTTTCGGAACGCCGATGACTTGTACCCCAGAGCCGTCGGCTTTGACGCCAGTGAACAGCGATTCAGCAAGCACGGCAGCGTTAGTGTTCGAATCGTCACCGCCGACGACGACGATGGCATCAAGATTGTGCTTGATGCAGGTTTCGCGGACTTGCGCGAACTGCTCGTCGGATTTTATTTTGGTGCGGTCCGAGCCGAGAAAATCGAAGCCGCCGGTATTGATGATGAAATCGATGTTTGCGTCAGTGATTTCAAACAGATTTCCTTTGAGCAGTCCTTTAGGGCCCGCTTTGACACCGAACAGGGTATTGCCGGCGCCGAGAATCCGTTTCAGTCCACAAACCACGTTGTGACCGCCTGCTGCAGGACCACCGGAGAACAGAACGGCGACCCGCTTGCCTTGAGACGCTCCGCTGTTCGGGCCCGAGGAAGTGAGTACCAAATTGCCGGAGGCGGCGACGGACAGCGGAAATTGCTTTTGCACGGCGTCGCTGTCCTTGGTGCTCAAAGCGCGGCCGGAGTTTTGGAAACTGACCGGTTGCGGTTGAGCTGGGGCGCCAAACGCGGCACAAACCGGCAGAGGAAGTTGGCGGACAGCGGTTTCGAAAATCGATCGATGCGCTTCGGTTTGGACGATTTGTTCGGCCAGGGTGCTCATTTAATTGATCCTCTTCAGACAGAATGACAAATGGCGGTTACGGCCGGAAAGAGGCCTGCGCCGCTTGATTTCGGGTCAACACAAAAAAGGCCGGCCCAGACGGACCAGCCTCTCGGGGACCGCTGGCTTGCTTTAGCCCAGCGTCCCGATGTTGTTCAGGTCGGCGAACGCCTGCTTGAGTCGGGCCCGGAATGCATCCTCACCCTTGCGCAGCCAGGCACGCGGATCGTAGTACTTCTTGTTCGGCTTGTCGTCGCCTTCGGGGTTGCCGATCTGACCTTGCAGATAGCCTTCATTCTTTTTGTAAAAGCCCATCACGCCATCCCAGAAAGCCCATTGCAGATCGGTGTCGATATTCATCTTCACCACGCCGTAGGAAATCGCTTCGCGGATTTCTTCAAGGGTTGAACCGGAACCGCCATGGAAGACAAAATTAACCGGGCGTTCGCCGGTAGCGAATTTCCGTTGAATATAGTCCTGCGAGTTCTTGAGAATGATTGGTTGCAATTTGACGTTGCCCGGCTTGTACACACCATGCACGTTGCCGAAGGAGGCGGCGATAGTAAAACGGTTGCTGACCTGCGACAGTTGCTCGTAAGCCAAAGCGACGTCTTCAGGCTGGGTATAGAGTTTGGAGCTGTCGACTCCGGTGTTGTCAACCCCGTCTTCTTCACCACCGGTGACACCCAGCTCGATTTCGAGGGTCATCCCCATCTTGTTCATCCGCTCGAGATAGCGCTTGCAGATTTCGATGTTTTCGCTAATCGGTTCTTCTGACAGGTCGAGCATGTGCGAACTGTAAAGCGGCTTGCCATGGACCTTGTAATAGGCTTCACCGGCATCCAGCAGCCCATCGATCCACGGCAGCAATTTTTTGGCGGCATGGTCAGTGTGGGTGACCACTGTGGCGCCGTACATTTCAGCAAGCATGTGGATATGTTTGGCACCTGAAACGGCACCAGCGACGCAGGCACGCTGGTTGGTGTTGTCGAGACCCTTACCGGCAAAAAACTGCGCGCCGCCGTTCGAGAACTGGATGATCGCCGGGGCGTTGAGCTCCTTGGCGGTTTCGATGACGGAATTGACCGTGCTGGTATTGATTACATTGACCGCCGGTAAGGCGAACTGCTTGGCTTTGGCGAGATCAAAAATGGCTTGCAACTGGTCGCCGGAGGCGACACCGGGGTTGATTTGTACTGCGCTCATGATGGATTTTCCAAGGTCGGTTGATGAAACAGCAAGGAGGGAACAAAGCCCAGGAGACTTGCGATGGATGAACGATGCAATATCGAAAAATTAGTGACGTACGCCAGGATTGACCGTTGAGCTGGCCCAATGGCTAGCAGTATCTTCGTCGTGCGTCGGCTCGTCAAGGGTCCGATCTGACCATGCGACAGCCGCGCTTATTGCTTGCATGAACTCTTTTGAGCATGCGTGAAACGAGCGGATTCGCCTTCGCAACCGCGAATATTGATTGTTATTGCGGGAATTGAACACGACCCGGCAATGAAAGATTGGAACGGCGACTAGAAGCTTGTCGGACTTGGGCGATTGTTACGAGTCGCGTGGGAGCGTGCGGGCCGCTGTTCCGGATTTCGAGGCGCAGCACCTATGTCACGAGAAATCGGAGAAATATGAACCGCACGTCCCACCGGTCCCGTAGTTCGGTCTCTCGCGTCCGATTGGCCCCTAGACATGCGTGCGGGGAGGGCAGGCATCTGGGTTGCCACCACAGCAATTTTCGGTGAGATAGTCGATCATCGCGTCAATCTGGCCCAACTCGGCGCGACAGCGAACGTAGCGTCCTTCCTGCACGGTCTGGATCAGGCCGGCATGCGCCAGTGCCTTGATATGGAACGACAGGGTCGGTGCCGGCAAATCGAGAGATTCGGCAATTAAGCCGACAGTCAACCCGGCCGGAGCATTTTGTACCAGCAAACGATAGATGGCCAGTCGGCTTTCTTGGGCCAAGGCAGCAAGAACGGTGACAGCTTCCAAATGGGTCATTTTGCCAACGATACCTAAATACCATCAATCTCGCAAAACATTCGCTGGCGTCTGATCAGCCGCTAGGTGGGGTTACCTGGCTGATTGCCGGGAAACAAAACGTTCAAGCGCGCGTTCGGTTTGATTTCTCCCGCTGTGGCTTTGTGTCTTGAGAATCCATGCCGAATGAAAAAAGGCACCGCATTGACGGTGCCTTTGGATGACAAAAATCAGAATATTCAGAAACCGGCCCCTTTGATGGAGTTCAA
>JAEUOJ010000006.1 GCA_016789495.1 Accumulibacter sp.
CAAACACCCAGGAAACTACCCAGCATCCTACTCCGTGCGAGTTCTCCATCTCTTGACAGCTTATCTTTGCCTCTCAGCAAATCTAAACCACCTCCAGACCAAAAACCCACACCTATCGGTCGCCTCATTGTTAAAGAGCTGCGGTTGTCTATCGACAACTGCTTGCCGCCGAAGCAGCGAAAGCCGGGCATTATACAGTTACGAGCAGCATCGTCAACACCCACCGCTCACATTTTATTTTGCTCTCGATTTCTCGTCACTGCTTCCACAATGCATCATTCATAACAAGCTTTTGATTTTTAATCAAAAATATGAATAGCGGTGCGCAAGGGATGCGAATTATAACGTGCAATAAAGCAACGACAACCATTCTTTTCAAAAAATTGCCAAATCCACCAATCCGCCAATTACGAATCGCTTTCTGATATCAGCCAATTAGCTCGTCAGCAACAGGAAAAACAAAAAATCTCAAGGGGCGTGCTGCGAAGAATCAGGCATCCGCCAAAGGCCAGCGAGGCCGAATGACGAATGCGCCGGCCGGCTTGACACCGGCACGACTAGTTCGCAGGCGGAGCGCACCGGCCAAAGCGATCATTGCCCCATTGTCGGTACAGAGGGCCAGTTCAGGGTAATGAACCGAGATGCCGCGCTTGCTGGCAGCAAGATCGAGTTCGCAGCGTAGTTGGCGATTGGCCCCGACACCACCCGCCACGACCAGTTGCTTCAATCCGCATTCGGCAACTGCGCGCAAGGCTTTGGTCACCAATACCTCGACAATGGCCTCTTGGAAACCACATGCGATATCCGCCTTCTGCTGTTCTCCAAGCGCTATCGACTCACGAACGCGTAACATGACGGCGGTTTTCAAACCACTGAAGCTGAAATCGAGGTCCGCCGACTTGAGCAGCGGACGCGGCAGCTTGATCACGCCAGCGCGGCCTCTTTCGGCCAGAGCGGCCAGTGCCGGCCCACCGGGATAGCCGAGACCGAGCAGCTTGGCGGTCTTGTCGAAGGCTTCGCCCGCGGCATCGTCGAGCGTTTCGCCGAGCAATTGATAGTCGCCAACCCCGGCGACGCGCATCAACTGGGTATGTCCGCCTGAGACCAGCAGGGCAACAAACGGAAAACTGGGCGGAGTCGACGACAACAAAGGGGACAGCAGGTGCCCTTCCAGGTGATTTATCGGTATCACCGGCACCGCCAACGCCATGGCCAAGGCTTCCGCGAAGGCGGCGCCTACCAGCAGCGCCCCGGCCAATCCCGGTCCTTGCGTATAGGCCACGGCGTCGATCTGTTCCAGCGAGCGGCGACCATCAGCCAACACTTTTCGCAGCAGCGGCACCACCCGGCGAATGTGATCCCGAGAAGCAAGCTCAGGTACGACGCCACCGTATTCCTGGTGCATCGCGATTTGCGAATACAGGGCATGTGAAAGCAGCACGTCGCCAGCTTCGCTGCTGTAGAGCGCAATACCCGTTTCGTCGCAAGACGACTCAATGCCCAGAACCAACATCGCGGCATTCTACCCCAAGCTGGCAAAGCCGGAACCACGCAGGACAAAGCCATTGTCATAGCCGAAGCGGATAGGCCGAGGCGGCGAGGATGTCGGTGCTGACGCAGGGCCATCACGAGCGGCGGCCCGTCACCTCCGGTTGACGGGCCTCTTTCAGGGGCGATATGGCCAACCCGGAGTGGAGCGAATGATGCGACAGAGACGCGCGGCAGCATTTTCGATCAGCGCGTTCGCGTCACGCATGCCGTCTTCGAGCGTCATCGGCCGGTCGCAAATACTCAGCACAGCATCAATGCCGTGGCTGAGCACTTCGTCGGCGCCGCGACCGAGACCGAGACCGCCGGACAGGCAGAATACCGGCACGCCGTGGCGCTTGGCCACTTTGGCCACCCCGATCGGCGCCTTGCCGAATACCGTCTGAAAATCGGTATGCCCTTCGCCAGTGATCACGAAGGTAGCGTCCTTGACCACATTGACAAAGTCCACCGCATCGAGAACGAGGTCTATCCCTGGTCGGAGTTGCGCTGGGGTAAACAGCAATAATCCGGCGCCGAGACCGCCTGCGGCGCCGCCCCCTGCCACGTCAGCGATATCGCGGCCGGTGGCGGCGCGGGCGACCTCGGCGTAGCGACCGAGAGCGGCGTCCAGCTCGACGATCATTTCCGGCGTCGCCCCTTTTTGCGGGCCGAAAACTGCGCTGGCGCCGCGAGGACCGCACAGCGGGTTATCAACATCGCAAGCGACGACGATTTCACTCGTCGACAAGCGCCGGTCCAGCTTGCTCAAGTCGATCTGCTGCAGTTTCGCCAGCGCACCACCGCCTTCCGGGAGTTCGTTGCCGTCGTCGTCGGTGAAACGAATTCCCAACGCCCGAGCCATGCCGGCACCCCCATCATTGGTGGCGCTGCCGCCAATACCGATGATGATTTTTCGCAGGCCGGCGTCGAGTGCGGCAGAGAGCAGTTGGCCCGTGCCGAAGGTGCTGGTCAGAAGCGGGTTCCGACGCGCCGAATCGATCAACGTCAACCCCGACGCGGCGGCCATTTCGATCACCGCTGTCCGACCGTCGCCGAGAATCCCCCAATCGGCTTCGACGGGTTGGCCGAGCGGTCCACGGACCAAATGGCGACGTCGCTGCCCACCGGTTGCAGCCAACAATGCGTCGACGGTCCCTTCACCGCCATCGGCGATCGGAATCTGGCGAACCTCGGCGTCGGGAAAGACCCGGCGGATCCCGCACGACATCGCCTGTGCGACCATCACCGCCGAAACACACCCTTTGTACGAATCCGGAGCAACGATGATTTGCAACATGGCAGGCTCCTGATTGTTAGTCAAAACGAAGCCTGGAAGTCAGTGCGATCGAACGATTTTGGCCTGTCTTGCAGTCGGCGACAGGACATTTCCGCACTGCTTGGCCTCGGTTTGACGACGATTGATGAGAACTACACCGCGCCAAGCTGCATAGATTGGCGTGCAAACCCTGCGCCGGTTGTATCTCCGGAACGCTGTTGCTCTGTTCCGCCGAGTCGAAGCAGGTGTTTCACTGCATGACGGTTGGCAGAACCGCACGTCAGAATGAAAAACGGGGTTGAGCGGCACACAACATCTGGCAGCACACTACAGAAGGCGCCGTGTCGAACGGGTCATGCCTGTCGGTGTCGGTGAACATCAGTACACACCGGGCTTCGCTCATGGGCCACTCGGTGCTGAACGCGCGCATGCGCAGCAGGATGCGCGAGCGCACGCGGCCAGCCAGCCGGTGGATAGGCCGCAGCTTCATGCCTGCCGTTTTCAATGAGCGGAGAGCGGAGTCACCCATTAGAGCCCAGGGTGGCTACTTTCGTGAGGGGGCTTGTGCTTCCCATCGTTGAATTACTGTCTCAAATCGCTGAAGAAGTTCCGCTTGCATTTTCAGTTGCTTTTCGGACTCGACTTGCTGCTTTGCTTGCTCTGCCTGTAGCCGGTCGGATTCGTGAATTTGGTCCCAGTACTTCTTCATCATCTGCTCTTGTTGAGCATCAGAGGAGTTCGATGACGTGGAATTGTTCGAGGAGGACGTGATTGGACGGATCGCAAACATCCACAGCACCCAGAATACAAGTGTAAACACCACACATTTCAGAAGGAAGAGGCCCGCTGACTTGAAAAGATGATCGTCCGGGTCGCTCGGTTGGGCGACAGTGGACTGAGGTGGTTGAAAGGGCGATGAATCCGGCATGGCGATCCTTTCTCTGAGGGGCTCAACCGGGATAGGAGAAAGCCTCGCGGCCTCTCCCTCCCACACTACCGGACGAACGGGTCACGTATCCGGCGGTTCGATGAGGCAAATTTCTACCGGGGCGCAAGGCCCGGTAGTCGCAACTGTTCGAAGAAGCGCAAGGGTAGCGGTCAACAGGGATCAGCGTCAGCGACACCCGCCATGGACCGTGCGCGGACTGGCAGGTAGTTCACGCATCGATACGACGTGTTGGCGAGTTCCCGATAGCCCGCTCGAACCCATTGCTTCCAAGGATAGCAGCGTACCTTGCGGCGGTCCCCTTGTCGAGGTTGCACAGAGGGCTCAGCATCTTGGTAATTCCGAAGATCGGTTTCCAACCAGGCCGTGTTTCTCGAAGCACGGCGACGACAGCGGCGAGGGGTACCTCTTGTCCGACCGGTCAGTTCCCGCACACGCTCCTTGAGCGTGTCGAGGGCCTGCTCGGCCACCTTGAACCGGGGCACCATCGCGGCTAACCGTGACGCCCAGGAACTGGCGGTTCATGGGCCGATCGACCGCGCTTTTGCCGCACCTGCAGTGAGTCTTACGTATGGAGATACACAGATCACTCAAACGTTTCGTCGAAAATTGCCCGGACTATTCGTGACCGCGGCGCTGGCTTCCTTGCGGCCGTCAAAGGCCGGACTCGCGGACGTGCTGCCCGTCTTCGGCCAAGCTGATCAACGCAGGTTCGCACAGTCGGGAGCTCAACCCGGACATCTGCGCCACTTGGAGACCTCGCCGACACAGGTGACCGAGTGATGCCGCGCCCGCGTTGGCGTCAGAGCCTGCTTGCGTCTTCTTTGCCCATTCCATCGGTCTCGATTTCGCAAAAACGCAAACTTCAGCGAGCCGGATCGATCAGGAAAGGTGGGTTATTCAATCCGTACTCATCGGTAGCAGGTGGCGAGATGAGAAACCGTTTTTGCCGTGTCGTCGATCGAAAACGCTAAAATGCCCCAGATTCACCACTTTGCTGCCCAGCCCATGCTTTCGTCCGATCTTCCGCTTGCCCTGCGGCCTCACCCGGTCACTGCGGCGCCACTGGTGCGTTCGCTGGAAGCGCAGGCGGCTCTCACCGCCTGCGGTGATCTGGCGATCGCTTTCCGGCTGCGCGGCGACATGGTTCGGCTGCGTATTCCGGAACCTCGGACGCCGGCGCCCGCCGATGGATTGTGGGAAACGACCTGCTTCGAACTGTTCGTCGGCGTGGTCGGTGAGCTGGCCTATCGCGAGTTCAATTTTTCCCCGTCCGGAGAATGGGCGGCATATGCGTTCACTGATTATCGACAGCGCGACTCGTCGTCGACGATCTTTGAGCGCTTGGCGAGACCGGAGATCGTCACCGAGTATTCCGCCGGGCGGCTCGAGCTGGAGGTGCTCATTGCCGGTGCGGAGTTGCCGCCACTGCCGACCGGCGACACGCTGCAAATCGGTCTCGCCGCGGTGGTCGAGGCGGCCGATATGGTCGATGGCCGGCATAGTTACTGGGCGCTGCATCATCCGACGGCGCGTCCTGATTTTCATCATCGCGACGGATTCGTCCTGAAGCTGTCGCCCGTTGCCGCTTAAGGATTGCCGAATGCCGGTCATCGATTTCGGCCTCGATCGCCTGCTCGGCGACGCGGCGTTACGCCAACCCTTGCGCGGTCGCCGGCTGGCTTTATTGGCGCATCCAGCATCGGTCACCGCCGATCTGACGCACGCCCTGGACGCGCTGGCCGCGCTGCCGGATTTGCGCATCAGCGCCGCTTTCGGTCCACAGCACGGGCTACGCGGCGATAAGCAGGACAATATGGTCGAGTCGGCGGATTTTCTCGATCCGCGACACGGCATTCCGGTGTTCAGTCTGTATGGCGAGGTGCGTCGGCCGACGCCGGCGATGATGGACTCCTTCGATGTCTTGCTGATCGATCTTCAAGATCTGGGGTGCCGGATTTACACTTTCATCACCACCCTACGCTATGTCCTCGAAGCCGCCGCCGCGCATGGCAAGGAGGTATGGGTTCTCGATCGGCCGAACCCGGCGGGCCGGCAGGTGGAAGGCCTGCTGCTACGCCCGGGCTGGGAAAGTTTTGTTGGCGCCGGCGCGTTGCCGATGCGACATGGGTTGACGATCGGCGAGTTGGCGCACTGGTTCATCGACACTTTGCGCCTGGACGTGGCTTGCACGGTGATCGGCATGCGCGGCTGGCACGCGGACGACGCGCCTGGTTTTGGCTGGCCATTCGATCTACGAAGCTGGGTCAATCCCAGTCCGAACGCGGCCAATCTGTCAATGGCGCGCTGTTACGCCGGCAGCGTGCTGCTCGAAGGGACGACCCTGTCGGAAGGCCGTGGCACGACGCGCCCGTTGGAGCTTTTCGGCGCGCCGGATATCGACGCGCGGCAGTTGCTCGCCCGGATGGTCGCTTTGGCGCCGGAATGGTTGCAAGGCTGCCGCTTGCGCGAGTGCTGCTTCGAGCCGACCTTCCACAAACACGCCGGCTCGCTGTGCCAGGGACTGCAGATCCATGTCGATGGTCCATTTTACCGGCACGCGACATTCCGTCCGTGGCGGCTGCTGAGTCTGGCCTTCAAGGCGCTGCGGCAAGAACAACCGGCGTATCCCTTGTGGCGCGATTTTGCCTACGAGTATGAATTTGACCGGCTGGCGATCGATCTGATCAACGGTTCGCCGCTGCTGCGTGAATGGGTCGACGATGCGCAGGCGACCCCGGACGATCTCGACACCCTGGCCCGGGCCGACGAAGAGCTATGGCTGGAGACTCGTCGCCGGTTCCTGCTGTACTAGGAGAGCCTGTCGGACATGCGACTGATCGACGGCGCCGGTGGGACGAACGGTTCATTTTGCCCCGATTTCTCATGACATAGGCCCGCACAATGCGCCTCGCACCCGGGAAACACCGCTCTCGCTCTCCAACGCGGTTCGCAACGATCATTCCAGTCCAACATGCTCCCAGCGCGGGCCGACGGTCATTGCCTGGTTGACGGCATGCCACCCCGGCGTATCGCGCATCTGGACATGGATGCGTTTTTCGCGTCCGTCGAATTATTGCGCTATCCGCAATTACGTGGGCAGGCTGTGGCCGTCGGCGGCCGGCGGCGGCGAACCGACGGATCGTCGACCGACGGCGCGCATCGATTGGCTCGTTTGCGCGACTACGTCGGCCGCGGCGTGTTGACCACCGCGACCTATGAAGCGCGGGCGCTGGGCGTTTCTTCCGGAATGGGGATCATGAAGGCGGCTCGGCTGGCGCCGGAAGCGATTCTGTTGCCCGCGGATTTTGCCGCTTATCGCCACTATTCGCGGCTATTCAAGGCGGCGGTCGCGAGTATCGTGCCGACGATCGAGGATCGAGGAATCGATGAAATCTATCTCGACCTCAGTGAATTCGATGAACAGAGTCGACCATTGGCACAGTCTCTGAAGGAGGCGGTGCGTCAGGCCACCGGCCTGTCGTGTTCGATCGGCATCGCCGCCAACAAGCTATTGGCGAAAATGTGTTCCGATCTCGATAAACCGGATGGCTTGACGGTTCTTGCCGACGATGAACTCGTAACCCGAATCTGGCCGTTGCCGGTGCGCAAGATCAACGGCATCGGTCCGAAAGCCGGCGAGCGGCTGCAAGCGATGGGCGTGCAAACCATTGGCGATCTGGCGCGCACCGAGCGGCATTTGCTGCAACAGCAATTCGGTGCGGGTTATGGCGCCTGGCTGCACGACGCCGCGCATGGCATCGATGATCGACCGCTGATCACCGTTCATGAACCGAAATCGATCAGTCGGGAAACGACTTTTGAGCGCGATCTGGATGTCCGCCATGATCGTCAGGCTCTCAGTGAAATCTTTTCAGAGCTCTGTGAGCGGGTAGCCGACGACCTGCGCCGCCAGGGGTATTCCGGTCGGACGATCGGCATCAAATTGCGCTTTGCCGACTTCGAAACGGTGACTCGCGACCAGACTCTGCCGATGGCCATCGGCGAGGCGCCGGCGATCCGCCGTGCCGCCGGCGAATGTTTGCGGCGGGTCATCCTCGATCGCCGTTTACGATTACTCGGCGTGCGCGTCAGCGCGCTGTCAACGGTCGCTTCCTCGTCGGCGCCTGCACCCTCCCCCCGGCAAGGCCAGTTGGCGCTGGAATTTCCGGACGACTGAGCCGTCGCACCGCCCTTTTGGCTGCTTCCCCGACCCGGATCGCCGACGGCCAACGCCATCGGATGAGAACGATTCCACCCGATTCGGGAGCGAGAAAAGGCAATTGCTGCGACGCAACAAATGTGCTATGGTGGCGACGTTCGCTGTTCGCATGGTAGAGACGTATGTACATCGTCGATGATCCCACCCTGGCGCTGATCACTCGTTTCATCGGCACTATCCCGGCCGAAGCCGATGGCACGGACAACGAGTTTTTTTGTCGTCAAATTGCTACGATCCAGGCTTACGTCAATCAGTTTCCACCCGAAGAACACGAGCAGCGCGCCATTCACTGGATCGAGAGCAACGCCCGGAATTATCGGCGGCAATGGCAGAAACAGGCGGCGATCACCACCCTGAGCCACAGTCGATGCGCGGATTGCCCATTGACTTCTCGCACCGAGCATAGATCTTGTACGATTCACTCGCGCTGGCTGGCGTTGTTGCAACGCTACGCCACCGACGAGATTTCGTCGAATGACTATGTCGCGCATAGTCTGGCGTTGTTGAACGCTCACAAATCATGGCTGAAAGTCAGCCGCCGCCATGTATCACCGCGTGCTTCGATGCCTGAAGCGCCGGCCAATCAACCGGTCAATTTCCCGACCGACGCGCATAGCCCTTGACCAGTGACCATTGCCGCCGACTGACCGGCAGCCGGTCGGGAATGTTTTGCAAAATGGCCTGCCATTGCGTCTCGGCGTCATCGAGGTGGCTACGTTCGAAACCGGCGATCGCCTCTTTAGCCACCAGCACACTGCGGTGCAGACGGATGAACCGTTCGGCGAATTCCTCCTCGAGTTGTGCCAGCGATTCGTCGAGCAGAAATTCGCGTTCCCGGGTCCGCGCGGTGACGTATTTGCGGTCAGCCTTCAGGTAAATGATCTGGCCGACCGGCACCAACAACACGCGGCCGCGCTCGTGGCAGGAAAGGTGGGTACGGGCGTCACGCCGCAAAATGGCCAATTGCTCGTTGGTCGGCGAACGACGCTTGGCAATCACCTTTTGCAACGCCGCCAGCAGACGCGGCGCGCGCACCGGTTTCAGCAAATAATCGATCGCGTTGAGTTCGAAAGCCTGTACCGCGTAGGCATCGTAAGCGGTAACGAAAATCACCGCCGGTGCCGGTTGGCAGCGTGACAGATGCTGTGCCAGTTCGAGGCCATCCATCGCCGGCATGCGGATGTCGACCAGCGCCACGTCGACCGGTTGGCGCGCGATCGCTGCCATGGCGCACAATCCGCTGTCGGCTTCACCGACGATCCGATGCGGAAGCTCGCTGCGAATATCCGCCAGCAGGTCGCTCAAGCGGGCGCGGGCCGGCGCTTCATCGTCGACGATCAGCAGCGCAAGCGGCTCAGGCGGCTCGGGCGGCGATTGGGGAGGTGACCCGGTATCCATGATCATCCCTTGCGGCAGGGCAGCACGATATGCACCCGGTATTGGCGCTTACCGTCGGCAAGCGTTGTCTCGCCGGTTTCCAGGCGCGCTTCGAGGTCGTAGTGCAAAGCGAGTCGCTCACGGATGTTGTCGAGTGCCATCCGGTTGCCACGGCTCATCTGGCTGCTGCCATGGCAGGGATTGGCCAGTTTGAAATGCAGTTGCTCACCCTTTCTGGTGATCCGGACACGGACCGTGCCGGATCCGTCGGCCGGCTCGATGCCGTGATAAATGGCGTTTTCGAGCAAGGGTTGCAGCAATAATGGTGGCACTTTCAATTCGCCTGGCAGATCGTCGGCAATCTGCCAATCGATATTCAGCCTCTCCGCCAGGCGTAGCTTTTCGAGATTGAGATACTGGCGGCACAACGCCAATTCATCGGCCAGGGTCACCAGTTCGCGATGATCACGCATCAGGGCGCGAAAGAGGTCGGCCAGTTCCTCGAGCGCAGTCTCGGCACGCTTGGGCTCGCTGCGGATCAACGACAGCACCGCGTTCAGGCTATTGAACAGGAAATGCGGCCGGATGCGGGCTGTCAGCGCCTGCAAGCGGGCTTCCACCAGAGCCGGTGACAGCGCCTGCGCACGCCAGGCGAAATAAATCAACATCGCGCAGGCGGTCAGCGCGCCGAGCAGTCCGGCGCGCAGCAGCCGTTGTCCGCCTCCATCGACAAATTGCAAGAAACGCCAGAAATCGTAGAGCATCGCCGCCGA
>JAEUOJ010000034.1 GCA_016789495.1 Accumulibacter sp.
GTGAAGATGAAACCCGTTGGATCGTCGAGCAATTATTGCAGGATAAATGGTTCGAGCAGCGTTAAAGACGGCGAGGTGGTTCGCCATGAATCGATGGTTTCGTCGCCGATCTGAAAAAGGAATCGGGATTCTTCAGAGAAGAATCCCCAGGGACTTATCGCTGATAAACAATCCGGCCGCCGACCAGGGTCATGTGCACGCGACCCGTGAGTTGATGGCCGAGAAATGGGGTGTTTTTCCCTTGACTGCACAGAGTTTCCGACGTTACCCACCATCTTTCCTCAGGATTGAATATACAAATGTCCGCGGCGTCGCCTGGACGAAGGGAACCGCCCGATACGCCAAGAATCGTCGCTGGATCACAAGTGATACGGGCTAGGGCGGTCACCAGCGGCAATCCACATTCTGCTGCCCATTTCAAGGTCAACGGCAGCAGGAGTTCGAGCGCGCTCGCGCCGGGCAAGGCTTCACCAAACGGCAGTTGTTTGCCATCGGCATCGACCGGTGTATGGTCGGAACAAATCGCCGCCACACCCTGTTTGGCCGCCTGCCGCAAGGCGTCACGATCGTTGATCGAACGCAGCGGCGGGTCAAAGCGATTATTGCTGTCGAAATAGCCAATATCCATCTCGGACAGATGGAGATGGTAAATCGAAACATCGCAGGTAACCGACAGCCCAGCTTGCCGGGCTTCCTGAACCAGGGCTATGCCCGCTGCCGAAGAGAGTCGTGACAGATGCAGACGAACACCGGTGACACGGGCTAATTGCAGAGCGGTGGCAATGGCTACGGTTTCGGCGGCGGTCGGCACACCGCTCAGGCCAAGCCGTGAGGCGACTTCACCATCATGAGCCACACCGTCGCGGGCCAGATACTGGTCTTGCGGACGTAATCGAACGGCGTAACCGAAAGTCGCGGCGTATTGCATCGCGCGCAGCAGCAACTGGGTGTCGACCAGCGGCTGCTTGGCTTGTGAAAAGGCGATACAGCCCGCGCGGGTCAACGAGTGCATCTCGGCCAGTTTTTGCCCGGCCAGTTTTTGAGTCAGCGCACCAATCGGATAAACGCGTGCTAGCCCGAGAGTGTCCGTCCGGCGGACCAAACGCTCGACCAGACCGGGTTCGTCTAGTGGTGGTTTGGTATCTGGTGGGCAGGCGACCGAGGTGACCCCGCCAGCGACCGCGGCCGTGAGTTCCGGCTCGATGGAGCCAAGCTGAGTGGATAAATCGACCAGTCCCGGGCAGACAACCAGCCCTTGCGCCTCGATCGGGTAAGCGTCGGCGAAGCCAGTGGGCGCCTGACCGATGGCCGCGATGCGGCCATCGGCGACATATAGATCCCGGATTGCATCGAGTCCGCTTGCTGGATCGATCAGGCGGGCATTGCGAATGTGCAGCGTTTCGCCAGTCATTGCTCAATTTCCTGCCAAAATGCCCATCACCGCCATGCGCACGGCGATGCCGAAAGTCACTTGCGGCAGAATAACCGCCTGTGGGCCGTCGGCGACTTCGGTGTGAATCTCGACGCCGCGATTCATCGGCCCCGGATGCATCACAATGGCATCCGGCTTGGCCAGGGCCAGTTTTTCGGGTGTCAAACCGTAGCAGCGGAAATATTCGCGCGCCGAAGGGAGAAGTGCGCCATTCATTCGTTCGTTTTGTAGGCGAAGCATGATCACTACGTCACAGTCGCGCAAACCGGCGGCCATGTCGTGGAATACACGGACACCGAGTTTTCTGATTTCAGTGGGCAAAAGAGTTTCAGGAGCGATGGCGCGCACTTCGGCGGCGCCCAGGATGGTCAAGGCGTTGATGTCCGAACGCGCCACACGGGAATGAAGAATATCGCCGACGATGGCCACGGTCAGCTCGCCGAAACTCTTTTTGTAATGCCGGATGGTGTACATGTCGAGCAGGCCCTGCGTCGGATGCGAGTGACGTCCGTCACCGGCATTGACGACATGGACATCGTTGCGACCGATGCGTTGCAGATGATCGGCAATGAGATGCGGTGCGCCGCTCGCCGCGTGTCGAACGACGAACATGTCGGCGTGCATGGCAACCAGGTTATCGACGGTATCGAGCAACGTCTCGCCTTTCGCGGTCGACGAGCGCGTGACATCCAGATTGATGACGTCCGCCGAAAGCCGTTTGGCGGCGATTTCGAAGGTCGTGCGGGTACGCGTGGAGTTCTCGAAAAAGATGTTGAACACGCTTTTGCCGCGCAATAGCGGCACCTTCTTGACATCCCGGGTGGAAACTTTCAGAAAACTCGAAGCGGTATCGAGAATGTGGATGATCACCTCGCGCGGCAGCCCCTCGATCGATAGCAGGTGACTGAGCTCGCCGTTGGCATTGAGTTGCGGATTACGCATGATCCACCAGGCTCCACTCCAGACGATCGTTGCCGTCCGCGGAAAGAATCAACTCTTGCGAGGGGGCCAGATCGATTTTCCAGGGACAGAAATCGGCACAGATCGGTAATTGACGCTGACCGCGGTCGGCCAACACCGCCAATTGAATGCTCGCCGGCCGACCGTAGTCGAATATTTCGTTGATCGCTGCTCGCGTGGTGCGCCCGGTATAAAGCACGTCATCGACCAGGATCAACGGTCGATCTTCGACTTCGAAGGGCATCGAACTGGGTTTGACTCGCGGATGCAGCCCGCGTGCGCCATAATCGTCACGGTAGAAAGATACATCGATCAAACCGATGTCATCGTCCAGTTGCAGCAGATCGTGCAGACGACGAGCGACCCAGACGCCGCCGCTGTGAATGCCGATCAGGACGGTATCCGGGCGCAGTTGTGGTCGGATCGATGCGGCGAGTTGATGGCATTGGCTTTCTGCGTCAGGGAGTTCAATGGCTGGCATTGTTTGCAAGCAGTTCAGGGTTGTTGAGAAGGCGCGGATGGCGTTACCGATTCGACAGTGCCGTCAAAATAACTTTGCAAGATCAACTGCGCGGCAACCGCGTCGAGGTGGTTTTTCGCCCGGCGTGAATTGTGCCCGGCTTCGCGTAGGCGAGTGGTCGCCTCGGCCGAGGAGAGACGTTCGTCCACGAAGGTCACAGGCCTCTTGAAGCGTCCGAGCAGTTGTCGGCCGAAGCGGTGGCAGCGGGCGGTCATCACCGTTGCTTCGCCATCGAGCGACACCGGATGACCGACCACCAAGCTAGTGGGTTGCCACTCGGCAAGCAAAGCGGCAATCGCCGCGAAGCGCCGGCTGGAGGATTCACCAGTGATAACGGTTACCGGATACGCTTGGCGCAGTTGCCATTCGCCAACGGCGACACCGATGCGTTTTTCGCCGAAGTCGAACGCAAGTACGGCGCCGGTGGCCGGAACAGGCGAATCACGCATGACCTACTTCATCGACCAGATGCAAGCGACTGACGCCGAGCAACTCCATCGCTGACGCCAGCCGGTCCTGATAGGGCAACTCGAAGAGGATGCTCTGCGTGGCAGGCACGGTCAACCAGGCATTCTGCCCCAGTTCATGCTCCAACTGACCCGCCGACCACCCCGAATAGCCCAGGGTGACCACGATGTCTTCCGGCTGACCGCTGCGCGCCAAGGCTTGCAGAATATCGCGTGAACTGGTCAATCCCACCTCGGTGTTGACCACCAGGGTCGATTGCCAGTCGCCGACCGGTCGATGCAGCACGAAACCGCGGTCGGTCTGGACCGGTCCGCCGAAAAAAACCGGCAGATCGGGAAAGCACTTGGCTTCGAGCGGGACATCGATTTTGGCGAGCAGTGTGGTCAGGCTCATTTCGGTCGGACGATTGACGATCACGCCCAAAGCACCGCGGTCATTGTGTTCAGCGATATAGACCAGGCTTTTGGTGAAGTAAGGATCGGCCATCGCCGGCATGGCAATGAGAAAATGATCGGTCAGGTTGATGCTCGACATGGGCGCTATTCTAACCGCAGTTCCTGGCGTGGCGGATTTGGATCCGGTCATAATCCTTCTGATGGCTTGACACATCGTATGGTGAAATCGCCTGGGATTTTCCGGCGGACAGGGCAGACGGGCGTGTTTGTCTCGGGGTTGAAGCAAATGTGAGCCTTTCGTGCGGGAAACCGGAGGAAATCTGCCGTCGTTTCACGCTTTGCCTCCGACTTGGCCCGGTCCGACAAGCGTCGAAGGGTCTTGGGCGGAGGACGTCGAATCAATTTACTTTTTTTCCGAACCACCCGCTCCGGAGACACGACGCAGTTCAGCTATCGACAGTGCTTTTATCCGGCGCGATAAGCGACTCAGCGAACTGTCCTTGGTTACTGGCTCTTCTCCGCTCGGCAAACGGACCCAAAAGCGGATTTTGCCATCTGAGCAGGTGACACCGGCCGTGCCGCCATGACGAACAGCCACTTTGCGCACGAAGTAGAGGCCCAAGCCGGTGCCAGAGGAATTGGCGTCTGCGCGGTCACCGCGACTGAAACGTTGGAACAGTTTTTCGATCTGCTCGGCGACCAGGCGTGGTCCGTCGTTTTCGACCCAAAAACGGATTTCTCCAGCACGGGGCGGATCGAGTCCGAGTAGGACCACGGTTTCTTCTGGCGCGTAGCTCAGCGCATTGTGCAAAAGGTTAAAGGCACTGCGTTCGAGCGACTCGAAATCGCCCTTGATCCAGACCGTTTCGTCAGGAAGGTGTCTGAGCAGTTTCAATCGTCGCTGACTGGCCAGCGAATACAGATCATCCGCCGCCTGATGAAGAATCGATACCAATTCGAGCTCTTTCATCTGCCGACGATCAAGCGCTTCAGCACGCGCCAACCACAAAAAGGCCTGAGCCATCGCCAGCGCGCGGCGCAATGACGGTAGCAAACGCTCGGGCTGGCAGTTGGGTTCGCTTTCGAGCTGGCGCACGGCGCCCGCCAGCGGTGCCCGCAAGTCATGCGAGATGAAGGCCAAGGCTTCATTCCGCTGTGTTTCCAGGTTCTGCATCGTTCGTTGCGCTTCTTGCACGCAAACGATGCGTTCTTCGAAACCAAGCGTCTGGATTTCGTTGATCCCTTCATCGCTAGCCTGGCTCTCTGGCAGGATCGAGCGCAATTGGCGAAGCTCCTGGTCCAAGTGACGACGCGCCAATTCCAAGCGACGCCAGCTCCACAATGGAAAGGCCAGCATCCCGGCGACCAGTGCTCCGCTTGGCGGAAACCAATATTGCGACACAATCGGCAGAATGGCGGAAAAGATACCAACCATCACCAACCACGTCAGGCTAATGAGCAGGCCGGGCAATGCCATCATCCGCGGCAACCACAACATCGGCGCACTGGCCAATATCGCGGCCAGGAGCAGGCTGGCCAATAGCGGCAAGGGGGTGATCAAGCGTTGTTCGAGCATTGACAACAAGACGTTCGCCTGAAGCTCGACCCCGGGCATCGGGTCGGCAAGGGCCGAGACGGGAGTGGGCAAGGCGTCACCCATGCCGACGGCGGTTACTCCGACGAGAACGATTTTCCCGGCCAAAACGATCGGAGAAACCTTGCCATCGAGGACTTCCGAATACGATAGTCGCGGGAAGGATCCCGGCGGGCCAATGTATTCGAAACGGCGCCGGGTTTCACGCACCAGTCGGTGACCGAGATCCGGCGTGTCGTTTACGGTGGGAGTATTGCCATACTTTTTCGGTAGCCGCCGCGCAACGCGTAACATATCTTCGGCCAGCAAGGGCCAGGCCGCGATTCCGATGCCTTCGCGCAGATCGACCGAACGAGCGATGCCGTCTTCGTCGAGGTGAATGCCGATTCTGCCGAGGCCGGCCGCCGCAAAAGCCAGTGAAGGAATCGGTGGCGTCTCCAGCAATTGACCGCCGGTCTGAGTCGATTCAATGACCAGCGGCAGCACCACGTTGCCACATTCCGCGATCGCCTCCGCCAACAGATCATCGGCCGATGAATCGTCGCTGGCTTCGCTGAAAGCGATATTGATGCCAACAGCCGCCGGCTTGCTGGCACAAATGTTGCGCAACAGTCGTGCATGCCGATAACGCGGCCATGGCCAACGTCCCAGGCGTTCGAGATTGCTTTGATCGATCGCCACAATCAGCACGTCGGTTGGCGCCGGCCGCCAATTCAAACGTTGCCCAAGGTCATAAACCAGGTTATCTATCCGATATAACAGCCCGCTGGCGGTAACAACAATCGAAATTGTCACCAGCAATAGCAGCACACGCATCAATTCGGTGCGCATACGACGTAGAAGGCGCGTTCTGCGAGTCATTCCTCAAGCTGCTGTTGTCAGCCAATACCGATGATCTTACATCGCCATGAGCAGCAGCAGCAGGAGCAGCCACCAGCGGCTAAGTGGAATATCGACTTTATGGACGATCAAGGGGCCGCGCGTTTCGTCGCTACTGTCGACCAGGCGCAGTCCCAGATATACAGTGCCGGCATTCGGCCGCGGCAAAGACAGTTCGCCCGTGGTGGATTGCCTACGGGCGACAACCGGTTCGATTACTCTCTCAGGTGACAATAACGCCTCATAAAACAATCCGTCCGGTGGTTTCGGGAGATTGAGGCTGATTTCGGTCGCTCCGATATCGATGGTTACTTGCCCGGGATCGATCGCGCCAGGGCCGGGTTTAAAGGTCAGCCCCTGGGAGACGCTCCACGGTCCGGTTTCCCCTTGCGCGTCGATGCTTTTCACCCGCCAGAATTGCCTGCCTGCCGGCAAATCGACCGGAACCTGCCAATGGGTTGATTCGGCGACGATATCATGCAGAGGCTGAGAAAAATCGTCCTCCGTGGCCACTTGCAGTCGATAGCTCACCGTCCCATCGATTTCGCTCCAGGCAAAAACCGGGCGGGCGTTACGAATTGTTGCCTCTTTGCCGGGGGTGTTCAGTTCGGGCGGAAAGGGACGGGCGAATACGGTGAATGGGTGCACGGCATCCATGCCTTGCAATCCGTTGGCGTCGATGCCCCGTAAACGGAGGGTGTAGTCGCCATTGGGCAGATCGGCGACGCTGAATGTCGGACCACGGACGTTTTTGCTCGCCATGATCTGATCATGCTCCGCCACGATCTCGCCATGCCAGGAGTGGACATTTTTCAGCGCCGGCAATGGAAAGCGCAACGGCAAGGATTCGAACCGACCTGGAAAAGTCGAAACGTCGGGTTGTCCGAGCAAGGTTACCGGAGCCATGGGTGGTTTGCCATGACGGGCGATGGTGCCGCGACCGACGGGCACCAGAACCTGCTTTCCCGCCGCTTTCAGCAACACTTGTCCGGTCAATGTCTCCTGACGTGTCCGATCTCTCTCGACACCGAGGCGAAACTGAGTGCCACGAACCACCGCCTGCGCCGATGGCGTAAAAATCTGCAGCCGTCGATTGCTTCGCCGGGCTGGATTGGCATACACGTCGGCCTGTCCATTCTGCATGCGAAGACGGCTATCGACCATCAAACCGCCAGCATAACTACCCAGTACATCGAAGGTCACCTGCGAGTGCTCGGACAAAGTCAGCGTACTGCCGTCCGCCAAACGTAACAACGTTCTGCCACCTTCCAGAGTCTCGACAATGCTTCCCGCTTGTAAACATAGACCCCGGCTGACCGGTTGCCATTCCTGATCCGCCGAGCGCCACCGGACTTGACCGCTGCTGGCTTCGACGGTCACCTCGGCGGGCTGCCGACGCAGCATGGCCGCTGGGATACGTAAGACTGTGCCTGGCATCAACTTCGTCGGATCGACGATTTGATTGATTTTTTGAACCACAGTCCAACGCTCGACTCGTGCCAAATATCGTGCGGCCACGGTGATCAGCGTGTCACCGCGGCGAACGGTATAAAGCCACATGACCCCCTTTTCGTCACCCGTTGTTTCTGGCGGGGTGGCGCCGAGAGGCGAAGAAATGAGGGCTGTTAAGATCAACAACCGTTTCAGATGGCTGACATGGCTCACGCCGTGTCCCGTTCCAGGCGGTAACCATGCCTGTAGATCGACACCAGACGCCATCCGAATTCAGGGCTCAAAGCCAATTTACGACGCAAGGCGCTGATGTGCACATCAACCGTGCGGGTATCGATATCAGGCGTCAATGACCAGACCACTTGAATCAACAGTTCCCGACTCAACGCCCGGCCGACATTCTGGAACAGGTAGAGCGCCAGATCGGTTTCGCGATCGGTCAACACCACCAACTGACCGTCGAGGGTGATCTGACGGCGCGAATAATCGACCACCAAGCGTCCGAAATGCTGCGTGGACGAGGCATTGGGACCGCCTTGCCATCGCCGGGTAACGGCTTGCAAACGAGCCAATAATAAAGGTCGCGACAAAGGCTTGATCAAATAATCATCCGCGCCCGCGGTCAGGATGCCGACCACGTCTTCCTCACTATCCCGACCGGTCGCGAATACCACTGGCGGCATGGCATGCTTTAATTTGATTTTCAGCCGGGCCATTACCTCCGCGCCTGAGAGATCGGGCACCATCCAGTCGAGCAGACACACGTCAAAACGCTGGTTTTCGACGGCACGCGCGCAATCCGCGCCACTTTTGAATGACTCGACCTGATAGCCAGCATTCCGTAACCACCCACCGACCGTTTCGGCGAGTTCTACTTCGTCTTCCAGATAAGCAATTCTCATGATAACGACAAATCCACCGCGCCGAACGGGCGGTTAACGATAAGCAATTGAAAAATAAGCGAACCCATAGCAAGTCAAACAAACATTAGAGAAGAATCTTAGCGCAGCGGATGCATGACAGCCAAACCTATTTCCGACTTCGTTCTCATTACCCCTGATCCCGCAATCAAGTCGCCGCTTTATTGTTCTTTTATTTTTGACGAGAAAATAGAGGAGGCTGGCGGGTAACCCTATCCTCCGGGAATGGTCCCAGGACATCGCGAAGCGTAGTCCGTGCATTGCTTCAGATCATGGGTCAGCCCATTGCGATCAGCACAATCCTTACCGATCGGGCCCGATAAATGTCAAGTGACATTACAGGCGTTCAGGTCTTGGAAATAGCGCATGACTTGCTCAGGGTCTTCCAGTCAATGCTCTTTTGTTCGCTAGCCGCGTTCCGTGGGTTGGCCTTGGTTCGTACCGGTACGCACTCAGCCATGTCAAATTGGCGGCCGGTGTTGAGCGGCTCTTCTGGATTGAACTCTGCGCCGCGGTGTAACGTCAGGCAGCCTAGTCCTGTCAACTCGCCGATTCACATCATTCCATCCCTTGGCGATGCAAACGGACGACTTGCTCATGCCGCTCCTGAAATTGCCCGGCTGTCTGCTTGTTTGCACCTGTCCATGGTCTCCGAACGCACTGACCTCTTAAAAGTTGACCCTGCATCGACCCGGCTCAGTTTCAGGCTACGCCAAGCCGTCTGATCAAGATGGCTTAGCGTCTGGCACTGCGCATTTTTGATGGGCGCGGGAAGTGGCCTGCGCTCCAAGGCCAGATCGAAAAAACGAAGACTCTGAAAGCTCGTCTGGCGTGTGCTGTATTGAGCGGACAGTTACGCAACTGCGACATCGGCAATTGCGTATGCAGGCTGATGAGAACAGATCAGACGTTGAATAAAAAATTCATCACGTCGCCATCCCTGACCACATATTCTTTCCCTTCGGCTCGCATTTTGCCAGCTTCCTTGGCCCCTTGTTCGCCCTTGTAGGTAATGAAATCAGCATAAGAAATGGTCTGAGCCCGGATGAATCCACGCTCGAAATCAGTATGAATGACTCCGGCAGCCTGGGGTGCACTATCGCCAATATGGATCGTCCAGGCGCGGACTTCCTTGACGC
>JAEUOJ010000043.1 GCA_016789495.1 Accumulibacter sp.
CGATCCCTATACCCTGGCGATGGCGCGCACCTCCGATCCGCATTCGGCGACCGCCCAATTCTTCATCAACGTCGCCAATAACAACTTTCTCAACTATCGCGCCTCGAGCGGCGACGGCTGGGGCTATTGCGTATTCGGCAAGGTCGTCGAAGGAAGCGAGGTGGTCGACCGGATCACCGCCGTCAAAACCGGCAAGACGATGGGACACGCCGATGTTCCGCTCGACGATGTGCTGATCGAGCGCGCCGAAGTCTGCTGAGCAACGGCCCGGACTAGCCAAGCGGTTGGCTGTCAGCCCCTTGATTTTCTTCATCTCCGATCTGCATCTGGCGCCAACGACGCCCGGCGCCAATGCCCTTTTCCTCGATTTCCTGGCCGGCCACGCCCGGAGCGCCGGCCAGTTGTTCATCCTTGGCGACCTTTTTGACGCCTGGCCGGGCGACGACGTGCTCGACGACCCGACGACGCCGCTGTTCGCGGCCATCGCCGATGCGCTGCGAAAACTGACTGCGGCGGGGACTGGCGTCAGCTTGCTGCACGGTAACCGCGACTTTTTGCTCGGTGAAGCCTTCGCCAGGCGCAGCGGCGGACGTCTCCTGCCCGATCCGTACATTCTGTCGCTGCCCAGTTGGCAGTTCGTTCTCAGCCATGGCGATGCGTTGTGTACCGGCGACCAGGACTATCAACGCTTCAGAGCATTGGTCCGCAGTACCGGGTGGCAAAGTGACTTTCTTGCGCTACCACTGGCCGAGCGTCAGGCAATTGCAGCCGGTTTGCGCGAGAAAAGCGCTTCCGCCAAGCGGGAAAAAACCGTTGAGTTGATGGACGTCGATCCACTGACCACCGACGATTTTCTGCGCAGCAACGGCTACGCGACGCTGATTCATGGTCATACCCATCGCCCGGCCCGGCACGATCATGTCGTCGATGGCATCCACGTCGAACGCTGGGTACTGGCCGATTGGTCGGAGAAACGCGGCGAATGTCTCTGCTGGAACGGTGAGCGGCTGGTCCGCCAGTCGATACCGTGATCGTCGTCGATCCGCCGGCGGAACCGGTCGCCGGACAGGGCAATCCGGCGGCGCTGGCGATATTGCGCCGCGTCTTTGGCTATCCGGCTTTTCGCGGCCAACAGGCGGCGGTGATCGATCGGTTGATCGGCGGTGGCGATTCGCTGGTGCTGATGCCGACCGGCGGCGGTAAATCCTTGTGTTATCAAATTCCGGCGCTGGTTCGCGACGGCGTCGGCGTCGTCGTTTCACCGCTGATCGCCTTGATGCAGGATCAGGTCGATGCCTTGTTGCAACTCGGCATTCGAGCCGCGTTCATCAATTCCTCGCTCGACTTTCAGGCGATGCTGGCCACCGAAAACCGCCTGCTGCACGACGAACTCGACTTGATATATGTCGCTCCCGAAAGACTGCTCGGCGAGCGTTTCCTTGGACTGCTCGAACGCCTAGTCCCTCGCCGGCGTGTGTCGCTGTTCGCCATCGACGAAGCGCACTGCGTTTCGCAGTGGGGGCACGATTTTCGGCCGGAATACCTGCAACTCGCCATCCTGCGGCAACGTTTTCCAGAGGTCCCCCGCATCGCCCTGACCGCCACCGCCGATCACCTGACGCGCCAGGAAATCATCGACCGGCTGGCGCTGGCGGATGCGCATGTATTTCTCGCCAGTTTCGACCGGCCAAACATCCGGTACACCATCGTCGAGCGCGAGCAGCCGCACAAACAGTTGCTGGCTTTCCTGGCTCACCGCCGTGGTCAGGCGGGAATCGTCTATTGCCTGTCGCGCCGCAAGGTCGATGAAACCGCGCTCTGGCTGCAAGGTCAGGGGGTGACCGCTCTGGCCTACCATGCCGGTCTGTCGGCCGGCGACCGGCAGCGTCATCAGCAGCGTTTCCTGCGCGAAGACAGCGTGGTGATGGTGGCGACGATCGCTTTCGGCATGGGAATCGACAAACCCGACGTGCGTTTCGTCGTCCATCTTGATTTGCCGAAAAGCCTGGAAGCTTACTATCAGGAAACCGGCCGCGCTGGTCGCGATGGCGAACCGTCGGAAGCCTGGATGACCTATGGGCTCAACGATGTGATCATCCACCGCCAGATGATCGACGAGTCGAACGCGCCGGACGAGCAGAAACGCATCGAACGGCAAAAACTGGACAGCATGCTTGCTTACTGTGAGTCGGCTCACTGCCGTCGGATGGTGCTGCTCAACTATTTCGGCGAACAACCGACAGCGCCTTGCGGCAATTGCGACGTCTGCCTCGATCCGCCGCTGGTCTGGGACGGCACGGTGGCGGCGCAAAAGGCTTTGTCGGCGGCTTTACGTACGGGGCAGCGTTTCGGGGCCGGGCAACTGATCGATATCTTGCTCGGCAAGAACACGGCAAAGGTCCGTCAATTTGGCCATCAGACCCTCCCGACTTTCGGGGTGGGCAGCGAACTCGACGAGATGGGTTGGCGATCGGTATTCCGCCAACTGCTGGCGGCTGGCGTGCTGGAGGCCGACGCCAGCGCTTTCGGTGCGCTGAAACTGACGGCTGAGGCGCGACCGATCCTGAAAGGCGAGGTGACGGTGAACTTGCGCCGCCAGTCGCCGCGAGGCAAACGGCCGGTCCGCGGTCAGTCGCCAACCGTCAAACCAGTGCCGAAGCAGGTTGATGGCGACGCTTCGCTGGTCGCCAAGTTGCGGCTGTGGCGTAGCGAAAAAGCGCAAAGCCAGGGAGTTCCTGCCTATGTGATTCTCCATGACCGGACATTAAGCGAAATTGCCAACGCCCGACCGGATTCGCGGCTGGCGTTGCTCGAGATCGCCGGCATCGGGGCGGTCAAGGCACAGCGTTACGGTGACGAACTGCTGGCCATCGTCGCCAGCGGCTGAGAAGACGATGGCCACACAAAAAAACGAGGACGCAGTGGCGTCCTCGTTTTAGTCCCTGAAAGTGAGCTGAGCTTACTTGGACAGGCCGACCAGATGTTCGACGGCCGCTTTCAACTCGGTATCGCTCAGATCGGCGGCACCGCCTTTCGGTGGCATCGCTCCCTTGCCCTTGCCAGCGCTTTCAATCAGCGCCGACATGCCCAAGGCGATCCGTGGCGCCCAGGCCGCCTTGTCACCGGCTTTTGGCGCGCCAGCGGCGCCGGTGGCGTGACAGGCCATGCACACCGCGTTGTAGACTGCGGCGCCGTCACGTGGCTTCCCATCGCTCTTGGCGGCGGCCTTGACCAATTCGACCTTGGCAACCGGCTGGATGCGGGTGTCGGCGTCATCCCCGCCGGCGGTCGCCGCTGTGCTGCCCTTGCCGATCGAGGCCAGCTGCCAGATGAGGATGGTCAAAACGATCGCCACGACAATGGTAACCATCAGAATCGCTTGCGAAGAATTTTTACCCTGGGACATGCGGGATACCTTGAAGGTTTGCGTTTACAGAACGAGATTGTACCGCCGTTTGCACTGGCCCAAAAGCCCTACTTGGTCAGCGGAGAAAATTTCGCCTGCCAGCGCGCTCTTGCCGACGGGTGACCGTCCGACAGCCCGCCGGCTGGACAGGCGATCACCGGTTGGCGGCCGGACGATGGTCGGGTCGCGATCAATCCGGGTCGTTGTCTTCGCCTGGTTGCGCGGTGAAGTACGCCGGCTTGACGATGGCGCACGCGTTGCCCGACGCCGGATAGCGGCAGGTCTGAATCAGTTGCGGACCAGCGGCGCCTCCCCAATCGGTTCGGTTCGGGTAAGCATAAACGTTGAGCGTCCAGCCGGTGACCCACTGATTCTCCACCTCCAGACGGCCTTCGACAAACCCATAATGACTGGCGCTGCTGACCTCGGCCGGAATGGCCTCCAACGGTCCGTTGTACGCTTGTGGATTGATCAGCACGCCACCGTTGCCGACGACCAGTTGCAGCGGTTGACGAGTCGCCGCGCCGGGCTCGACGCTTTGGTAGAAATGCTTGTGGCCGGAAACGATCAGCTTGACGTTCGCCGGTGGCGTTCCCTCGGGCAACTGGGCCAGGGCGGCTTGCTGGGTGGCGTTGCTCAGTTTCGGCTGCTTGCTGCCGACGGCGGCCCACACCGGTTTGTGGGTTACCCACCAGGCGAGGCGCGGTGGGTTGGCCTCCTGGCGAAATCCCAGGTCGGCGCGGCTCAGGGTTTGTGCCACTACCTGTGCCTGATCCGGGTTGGCCGTTTTGCTTTCGGCAATCGCCGCTGAATCGGTCTGCAGCAGGCTGAAGCCGTGCGAGAAATCGAGTCGATACGGTAAGCCGATCGATTCCGCGGCCGACGGATTGCTCGGACACGACGCCGCGGCCAACACGGCGTCGGCGTCGCCAAGCAGTGGAGAGCTCGGCTCGAGCAGATAGAACCAGCCGGGACCGCCTTTGCTGAACTGATTGCATAGTTCGTGATTGCCGCGAGTGACGACCCAGGGGGCCATTGGCAGCAGGTTGTATTCAGCACTCTGTCGGGTCTGCCACAGTTTGTACTTGCTCGCTTTGCCGCCCGACATCGGCGTAAAAAAGTCGGCTTGCCAGTTCCGCCATTCCTTGTCGGCAGTGTCTCCTTTCTTTTCAAGACGGTACTTGAAGTCGCCGACGATCACCAAGACGGTCGCCTTGTTGTCGGTGGCGATCAACTTGGCCATGTCTCGCGGCAGCGTGGTGTGAAACGGCCATTCGGTGTCATGGCAGCCTTGCTTCTTGTTGTCCCGGCAGCCCATGTCGCCGACGATCAGGAATTTCTCCGGATTCCTGACCACCGTCGGCAGGCGCAGCGGATAGGTTTTACCGTCGAGCTTGGCCGTCCAGGTTTCGCCACTGGCACGGTAGCTGTCGGCAAACGGCAGAACGGTTTCGCAGACGGTAATCGGGAAACGTTTGACGTCCGGATTGGTTCGCGCGAGCGGACGATCAAGCGGGGTGCCATTGGGCCGGGAAAGCTGCAGGCGTTGACAAGCGTCGTCTTGTGGTGTGGCCAGGATCAGCCGGAGCAGAGGTACGGTCTCGCCGCGCAGTGCGTGCGCCCGCTCACCGAGCACGACATAGGCCAGCGGCGGCTCGGTCAATTTGACATTCTTTGCCATGGCTGTGTTGACCAGTGCAGCGGTCAGCAACGCCAACAGTCTGAGGTGTCGCGTGATTTTTCTGGGCATCCTGAGTCTCCTTGTCGGTCGATGGATCGATTACTCGGCGCTTGCCCGGTCAATGATACGCGTCCTGGCACCGTGTGGCGTTGCCTGGCTGCGAATCGTCCGGTCAGCGGCAATATTCCACATCCCGCTTCACCTAGTCCTCCCGTGATTTAGTTCCTTCGACTAAATTTCAATTAAGGCGATTCTTCATGAGGCGCCAGGAGCGCCGTGGTCGGCATCTTATTCACAGGTTTGGCACGGTAGCACATAGGAAGGCCCACCGGCCGACCCCATGGTGGTGCGAAAGACGGAAGAAAAATGATACACAGCCTGGTCCTCTGCCTGTTGTTGATCCTTGGCGTCACCGAGTCGGCCGCCCAGGCCGAGAACTATATCGAAGCGCCCCGGGTGGTGGCGGCTCTCGAGCAAGGCCGAGCCGCCGAACGGGGGCTGGGGATGCGCAGGAACCCTCGGCTGGCGATCGCCCTATATTGCGACGCGGCGATAATGGGCAGTCCGGAAGGCTATTTTCGCGTGGGTCGGGTGCTGGCCACCACGTCGTCCACGCTTCGCCAACAGCAACTCGCCAACGCTTATCTGGCGCTGGCCATTCGTCTGGGCAACCAGGAGGCGCTCAAATATTACCGCTCGAATGTCGAGAACGCAGCACTCGGCGATGAATGTGGTTCGGAAAGTGATGGACTCGCCAGCGCGGTGTATGCCGCGGCTTCTCCCGGAACCGCCTTCGACCTCGAAGGTTACCTGACCCGTCAGTCGCCGTCCAAGCAAAAAATCGCCGCGATCATCCGGCAGGCGGCCCGCGAGTACAACTTCGACGCACGTATCGCCTTGGCCATTGCCATGGCCGAATCGAACCTCAATGCCACCGCTGTTTCGCCAAAGAGCGCGCAGGGAGTGATGCAGTTGATCCCGGCGACGCAGGAACGGTTTGGCGTTACGCGTCCTTTCGATCCGGAACAGAACATTCGTGGCGCTTTGGCGTATCTGCGCTGGTTGCACAAACGCTTCGCCGGCGATTGGCGGCTGGTGGTCGCCGCCTACAACGCGGGAGAAGGGTCGGTCGATCGCTACGGCGGCGTACCGCCTTACGCTGAAACGCAACAGTACGTTCGTCGCGTGCTGCACTTTGCCGGTGTGGCGCCGAAAACGAATATCTGATCACGACATCTGTGCAACTGCGTCAACAAGTGACGACTGGATTCCGTCAGTGGCTGGCTGCTTGCCGTCTGGGGCTGATCGGGTGGTTGATAAGGTGGCTGCACGGTCCGTTGGCCTGCCCGACGCTCCGCCAGTCGATGTGCGGATGTCACCGTCGCCGTGCCTGGCCCGCTTGCCGTCCATATCTGTCCAACTCGCGTCACAGAAACCCGCGTTCGCGTCGTGGTAGGTGTGGAATATTTTACGGTGCCTCGTCAACTGTCCTGAAAATTCTCGAGGCTGTGCATTAGTTCCTTAATTATTAAGTAATTTCAATCGAAAATTCGCTTCATGGGACGCCGAGGCAGAACCGTCGGCTGTCCAATTCAAAACCTGAAATTTTTTGAAAGCAACCCGTGAAAAAAAATCTTTCCATTCTCATCGGACTTCTTGGCTGCTGCGGCGTGGCTTCTGCATCGACGATCACCATCGACGGCAACCTGGCGGACTGGGGAATCGACAAAACCAACTGGAAACCGGCTGATTCATCGGTCAATTACACCATCGAAGACCAGGTCGGCAGTGGTTCGTACTTTCTGAGCCCCGGTTGGGGCGGGCAGGCTTACGATGCCGAAGCGATCTACGCCAAGATTTCGCAAGCCGAT
The DNA here is from genome assembly GCA_016789495.1 of Accumulibacter sp. Taxonomy (GTDB): domain Bacteria; phylum Pseudomonadota; class Gammaproteobacteria; order Burkholderiales; family Rhodocyclaceae; genus Accumulibacter. The sequence continues at coordinate 6,959 of JAEUOJ010000043.1, forward strand.
CAGAAGCTTTATATCGCGCTGGCCACCGGCCATAACCCTCGCACGCTCAATCAGCCTAGCGCCAATAGCTTCGGTGCCGGCGATTTCGCCATCGATTTCGGCAAGGATGGCCGCTTCGATCTCGGGATCAATATCAAGCATGCGCTGAGTGTCCAGAACGGGGTATACACCTTTGAGAGTTTCGGTGTGGAAGGCGGCGTGTACTCGAATCCGACCTGGGAATACGGTCTGTGGACCAGCGCTGGCGCTTACACCCCCACTGGCAGTGCGGCGTACAACCCCGATCGCCTGCACCCGACGCACCTGCTCGCGGGCACCTATCGCGGGATGGCCTCTCTGGCTTATACCACCACGCCTGCCACAGGTTACGGTTCCCGGCCGGGCGACGGCCATTATTTCTACGAGATGAGCGTCGATCTGGCGCTACTGACCCGCAGCGGCTGGAACGGGCAGGCCTTCGACATTCATTGGACCGAGAACTGCGCCAACGATAGCATCTGGGTGGACCCGCCGGGCAGCGTTCCCGAACCCGGCAGTTTGACCCTCGCCGCGTTGGCGCTGGCCGGACTGCTGGGCAGCCGCAGGAAGACCAGTCGCGCTGGCCGCTGAACCGCTGTCTTGATGCTTCAGGGGGTGCCGAATACCGCTTGCCATAAGGCGTTGACCGCGTCGATCCGGTGCTTTTCGCCAACGCGCTCAACGCGGGCCCGGCGACCGGCGTTGAGTCGCAAAACATGTTGCTGGTGGCGAAAGTGACGGTAGGCGTCACGCACCGGCGTGGCCAGTTCGCCGTCGATCAGGCCGAGGTCGGCGGCGATGGCCAGCAAAGCGATATTGCCGAGATTGCCGCACAATTCGGCGTGCCGGTGTGCATGGCCCAGGACCAGATATTGGACGATGAATTCGACGTCGATCAGGCCGCCCCGGTCGTGTTTGATATCGAAGAATTCCTCGCTACGCGAGGCGTGTTGCTCGAGCATCCGCTGCCGCATCGACAGCACCTCGTCCCGTAAGGTTGCCAAATCGCGGGACTGGCGAAGGATTTCGGCCCGAATGGTTTCGAACTGTTCACCGACGGCCGCATCGCCGGCGCAGAACCGGGCGCGCGTCAGCGCTTGGTGTTCCCAGACCCAGGCGCGGTTAAGCTGGTAGTCGCGAAAAGCGGCCACTGGGCAGACCAGCATCCCCGATTCGCCGTTCGGACGCAGGCGCAGATCGACTTCGAAAAGCATGCCAGCAGGCGTTTGCGTAGACATCCAGGTGCTCATGCGCTGGCCGAGGCGGGCGTACAACTCCCCGGCGTCCGTTTCCGGATCATCATGCAGATAAACCAGATCGAGATCGGATGCGAAACCGAGCTCCTTGCCACCGAGCTTGCCGTAGCCGATCACCGCGAATCGCGGCGGCCGTTCGGGGTGCGGGTGGCGGTGCTTGAGCTTTTGCCAGCAAAGATCCAAGGTCGTCTGCACCATGATGTCGGCCAGTTCGCTGAGCCGGTCGGCCAGATGTTCGACGGTATGCAGCCCGGCGATGTCCTGTGCCAACAGCCGGAACACCTGCGCATGGTGCGTTTCGCGCAGCAGGTCCATTTCCCGCTCGGTGTCGTCGAGGTGTTGCGCCAGTCGCAAATGCAGATCTTCGCGGAACGCATGCCAGTCGGGCGTCGGATCGATCAGACGGGTGTCGAGCAGTTCGTCGAGCAGAATCGGGTGGCGGTTGAGATAGTCGGCCGCCCATGACGAACTGCCGATGACTTCGGCAAGTTTGCTCAGCGCTTGCGGATACTGCTGTAGCAGCGCGAGATAGGCGCCGCGGCGACTGATCGTTTCGAGAAAATCCAGACCACGCTGCCAGGTGGCGTCAGCGGTGCCGGTCGCCGCAGCCGCTTCGATCAGGCGTGGTCCCAAGGCGTCGAGACGTTCGCGGTTGTTGGCCGGCAACTGCAGGTAACGGCCGCTTTGCCGAAAGTTGTGCAGACGTTGGCACGCCTGTTGCGGTTGTCGGAAACCGAGGGCACTCAAACGCTCACAGGCGTCGTCGCCGATGCTCACGCCTTCCCACAGGTCGGCCAGTGGATGCCGGCCCTCGTCGGGGTCGGAGAACACTTGCTCGAATTGCCGGGCAACGTTGGCGCGATGCCGATTGAGCTCGGCAAAAAAATCGTTCCAGCCGGTGAAATTCATGCTGACGGCGATTTGCCGTCTTTCCGCCTCGCCGACCGGCAATTTATGCGTTTGCGCGTCATTGACGTATTGCAGCCGGTGTTCGAGGCGGCGCAAGAAATCGTACGCCACGCTGAGTTGGCTCTGGTCCTCCGGGGTGAGCAGTCGATGCTCCACCAAGCGTGTCAGCACGTCCAGCGTCGGCCGGGTCTGCAGCGCGATCTCGCGGCCTCCGCGAATCAACTGGAAGACCTGGGCGATGAATTCAATTTCGCGAATGCCGCCCGGCCCGAGCTTGATGTGATCGGCCATGTCCTTGCGCGCTACTTCGCGACGGATTTGCGCGTGCAGGTCGCGCATGGCGTTGATCGCTCCGAAGTCGAGATATTTTCGGAAAACGAAAGGCCGACAGATATTGTGCAGCGCCGTGACCCATTCGTTCTGCAGATTGGCGCCTTCGTTCATCACTCTCGCCTTGATCCACGCGTACCGCTCCCATTCGCGGCCCTGGCTGACCAGGTAGTTTTCGAGCGACAGCAGCGAGCCGACCAGTGGTCCGGAATCGCCGTTCGGTCGCAGACGCATGTCGACCCGGAAGACCTGTCCGTCTTCGGTAAAGTCGCCGAGAGCACCGATCAGGCGTTTGCCCAGGCGGGTGAAGAAGTCGTAATTGTCGATTCGCCGTCCGTTGCCGGCGGTCTGTCCTTCTTCCGGGTAGATGAAAATGTAATCCACGTCCGAGGAGACATTCAGCTCCCGACCGCCGAGCTTGCCCATGCCGATCACCAGCAGCCGCTGCGGCCGACCGTGGCTATCGAGTGGCTGTCCAAAGGTCTCGCTCAACTGACGGTGGAAATAATCGAGTGCGTAGTTGGTGGTCACGTCGGCGAGCCGGGTCATCGTTTCGACGACTTCGGCCAGTGGCGCTGCACCGGCCAGGTCGCGGACGATCAACACGGCCATCACCCGCTGGCGCAAACGCCGCAAGACCCGTTTCAGATGATCGTCATCTTCAATGGCCGACTCGGCGATGAAATCGTCGAGTTGCTGGCGGGTCAACGGGGCCGCGACGTGCTGTTCCAGCCACGGCACGATTTCCGGACGACTGGTCAACAGAATGTCCAGGTAGCGGCTGTGTTCGCGCGCCGCCTGCCACGGGGCGTGCAGCGTGGTCGTTTCAACGGTTTGCGCGTTAAGCGGAATGGGCATGGTTCTCTCGTTCGTGGGTCGTTACGGCCGGACGGGGCAATCGACCGTACGGCCTGCCGTCAAGCGGTTGGCAAAGTCGTTACAATGGGCTCTTCGCTGGTTCGACAACGCTTCCCGACATTCTAGTGACGCGCACCGTTTATTGGCAAAAGTCTCAGCAAGGTCAGCGCAACTGATGCATTCGGAAGCGTCCAGGACCATCGTCGATCGCTGCCGGCATGTTCTGATCCGATGGTTGACTCATCCGCTCGGAAAGCGCGTGCTGCGGAGTATCGTGCGCGTCGTCTGGCTGCTTTATTTCGCTTTCATCCTGCTGATTCTGGCGCTGCGGTACCTGGTTCTGCCGAATATCGAGGGCTATCGGTCGCAAATCGAGCAGTCGATCGGTCAGGCGCTGGGTTTGTCGGTAGCCATCGGGCGGATCGAAGCCCGTTGGGACGGTATCCACCCCGACCTGACTTTGAGCGAGGTGCGCATCTTCGATCGACAAGGACAGCCGGCCCTGGCGTTTGATCGCGTGCGCGGTGTCCTGGCCTGGTCGTCACTGCCGCGCCTGCAATTGCGCTTGCGGCTGTTGACCATTGACGAACCCGTGCTGCATTTGCGTCGCGACCGCGATGGCCACCTGCAGGTTGCCGGTATCACCATCAGCGAGGATGGCGGCAACAGTGCCTTCGCCGATTGGGTGCTGGCGCAGCAACGGATCCGCATCCGTGGCGCTACCGTGGTCTGGGAGGACGCCAAAAGAGGTGCGCCGCCGTTGGCGCTTGAAGACGTCAATCTTGCCCTCGACAACCGCGGACGACACCACCGTTTCGGCTTGACCGCCTTGCCGGCCGAAGCCTCGACATCCCGGATCGATTTGCGCGGCGATTTGCGCGGCACCGATCTTACCCGTGTGGAATCGTGGCAGGGGCAGCTTTACGGCCAGTTCGACTACACCGATCTGGCAATCTGGCGAACCTGGCTGGACTACCCGGTGACGCTGCCGCAAGGGCGAGGCGCGGTCAGAGCGTGGCTGACGATTGCCCACGGTCGTCCGCAGGAGCTGACCGCCGATCTGGCGATCGAGGACGTCCGTCTGCGGCTGGCCGAGAACCTGCCGACGCTTGCGCTCGACCGCTTATCCGGCCGTTTGGCTGTCCGTTCGCTGACCGCGGGTTACAGCATCGACGGTCGCGGAATCCAGATACACGCCCGTCCACAACCGCCGACGACCGCCGGGGATTCCCGCCTCACCGTCGACCCGACCGATTTCCATCTCGAATGGCAAGGCGAGAAAAACGGCCAGGACCTGCGCGGTAAAGCGACCGCCACACGGCTCGATCTGGGCGCCTTGGCGGAATTGGCGGCGTATCTGCCGCTGGACGCGGCATCGCGGCGCGGTTTGACCGATTTTGCGCCACGGGGGTGGCTCAACGATTTACATTTCGACTGGCTGGGCAACGCCGACAAGCTGCAGACCTATCGCCTCAAAAGCCGCTTTGATCAATTGGCGATCAAGCCCGCCGGCCACTGGCCGGGTGTCACCGGTTTGTCGGGGTCGATCGAAGCCAACGAAACCGGGGGGCAAACCACTGTCCAGGCACAGAAAGTGGTGGTCGATGTCCCACGGGTTTTCCCGGAATCGAGCATTCCTCTCGACACGCTGCAGGCGCAAGCCAAATGGTCCATCGACGGCGGACGATTGACGGTCGATTTGTCGCGCGCCGAGTTCGCCGGGCCGGAAGCCGCTGGATCGGCGAAAGGCAGTTATCGTTATACGGGCAGCGGCCCCGGACGCATCGACTTGAATGCGGCGCTGACGCGCGCTGATGCCCGTGCGGTCTGGCGTTATCTGCCGTGGGCGGTCAATGCCAATGCCCGGCAATGGGTGCGCCGCGCTTTGCAGGCCGGCTCATCGAGCGGCGCCAAGCTGGTTCTCAAAGGTGATCTGGCCCATTTTCCGTTCCTCGATCACCGACAAGGGCAATTTCTGGTTACCGTCCAGGCCGACGACGTGACCCTCGATTACGGACCAGGTTGGCCGGTGATCACCGGAATCAACGGCGATCTGCGCTTCGAAGGCGCCGGGATGATCGTCGAGGCGAAAAGCGGTGCGATCCTTGGCACCAAATTGTCGCGTACGCGCGCCGAGATTCCTGATTTCGACGCGCCGGTGGCGATGCTGCATGTCAAGGGACACGCCGAAGGTGAGACCGCGGAATTTCTCAAATTCATCAAGCAAAGCCCGGTCGCCACCAAGGTCGGTCACTTTACCGACCGCATGAACGCCGTCGGCAAAGGTCGTCTGGCGATTGGCCTGATCATTCCGTTGCAGGAAGCGCGGCTCGGCGAATCGCAAGTCGACGGCGATTTCTTGATTCTGGACAACGAATTGCGGGTGGCTGCCGGCCTGCCGCCGTTACGCCAGATCAGGGGCACTCTGCGCTTTTCCGCCGACGATCTGCGTTTTTCGGAGGTCAGCGCCAATCTGTTGGGCGGGCCGTTGAAAGTCAGTGGCGGCACGGAGAGTGGCCGGTTGGCGATCACCGCTGCCGGAACGGTCAGTGTCGACGAATTGCGTCGCCATGCCGAGTGGCCGCTGTTGAAACAACTGTCGGGCAGTGCCGCCTATCGTGCCGAGCTGCGGGTTCGTCATCCCGGCGAGATTCAATGGACGTTGGATTCGAATCTGGTCGGCATCGCCTCGACGCTGAGCGCGCCGTTCAACAAGGCCGCAGCGGACACTCTGCCACTCCATCTGGAACTCGACCCCTTGGCATCCAGAGGAGCACGCGTGACGCCGGGGCGCGAACAAATACGTGGCTCGTTGGGCCATCTCGCCAGTCTGCAACTGATCGTCAACAAAAAAGATCAGCAGAGCGTTCCGGAACGCGGTGTGCTGACGATCGGCCGGCCATTGATGCCACTACCCGAACGCGGCGTGGCCATTGGCATTACCGCCAAAGTCGTCGATATCGATTCGTGGCACGGCATCCTGGCCGGCGCGGGCAAGGACAGCGGCGAATTTCCGCTGTCGGTGGATATGAAAGCCGACGAAGTGATCCTGCTCGGCAAACATTATGGCGATGTCACCCTCGCCGTCTGGGGAATCGCACCGCACTGGCGCGGGATGGTCCAGTCGCGTGACGCCACCGGCAGTTTCAATTGGGAAGGCGCCGGTCGCGGCAAGCTGACCGCGCATTTCAAGAAATGGCACCGCCCCGATAGGGAAAGTGCCGGGACGCCGACTGAGGAGGTGTTCAAGGAGTTGCCGGCGCTCGACGTGGTGGTCGATGATTTCGTCGTCGGAGCTCGACGTTTCGGCCGTCTGGATGTTCAGGCGTACAACGAGGGCAATCTCTGGCGACTGACCAAGGTGGCGATCGGCAATCCACACGGCAATCTCCTCGGCCGCGGACAATGGCAGTTCGCCAACGGCAACCGTACCCAACTCGATTTCACGCTCGAGAGCAACGATATCGGCAAGCTGCTTGACCGTCTCGGCTACGGGGGCGCGGTGCGTGGCGGAACGACGACGATGAGCGGCAGGATCGGCTGGAACGCACAGCCGACGGCACTCGACTATGGCTCGCTGAGTGGCGAAATCCAGATCGACGCCGCCAAAGGCCGGTTCCTGAAGCTTGAACCCGGCGCGGGTCGCCTGCTCGGCCTGATCAGTCTGCAAGGTTTGCCGCGGCGTTTTCTGCTTGATTTCGGCGATGTGTTCAGCGAAGGTTTCGCCTTCGACAATATCAGCGGACGAATGACTGTGAAGCGGGGTTCGATGCGTACCGACCGCCTGCAGATCGACGGGCCCGCCGCCCGGGTGATGATCCACGGCGAGACCGACCTCAAACAGGAAACGCAACGCTTGCGGGTGACGGTGCAACCAGAACTCGGTGGCAGCGCCGCGCTGGGAGTCGCTCTGGTCAACCCGCTGGCCGGCGTGGCGACCTTGCTGGCGCACAAGATGCTCGAAAATCCACTCAACAAGGTTTTCAGTGTCGATTATCTGGTCACCGGCAAATGGGACGACCCGAAGGTGGCCAGACTTTCGCGTTCGCAAGCCGAGACGGCTGATTCGACGCCCACTCCACCAACCGCAGGAGTCACTGATGAACCCGCTGCCGAGTAAGCCCGATCCTGCCGTCTCGCCGGTCACCCGCCGATGGCGCGTCGCGGCGGTACAAATGGTGTCCACGCCGCGCATTGACGAGAATCTGACCGTCGCGGCACGGCTGATCGCCGATGCGGTAACGCAGGGTGCGCGATTGGTGCTGCTACCCGAGTACTTTCCGATCATGGGACTGAGCGAGCGCGACAAGGTGGCGCGGCGTGAGGTCGACGGCGATGGCGAGATTCAATGCTTCCTGGCGTCGACCGCGCGCGAGTGGGGAATCTGGTTGATTGGTGGCTCGTTGCCACTGGTTGCCAGCCAGCCTGACAAGGTGTTCAACTCCTGCCTGGTGTACGACCCACAAGGGCGGCGCGTCGCCCGCTACGACAAAATTCATCTGTTCGGATTTCAGCAGGGCGCCGAACGCTACGATGAAAGTGTGACGATCGAAGCTGGCCGACAGCCAGTGGCATTCGATACCCCGGCCGGCCGGGTCGGCCTGTCGATCTGCTACGACCTGCGTTTTCCCGAGCTTTATCGGACACTGGGCTCCGTCAGCCTGCTGGTGGTACCGTCGGCATTCACCGAGACCACTGGTCGGGCGCATTGGGAAATCCTGCTGCGTGCCCGGGCGATCGAAAACCAGTGCTATGTTCTCGCCGCCGCGCAGGGCGGGGTGCATGAAAATGGACGCGAGACGCACGGCAACAGCCTGTTGATCGATCCTTGGGGGACGATCATCGACCGCAAGGCGAAGGGGCCGGGAGTCGTCGTCGGAGACCTGGACCCCGCCACACTGGCCGAGGTGCGCTCCGCCTTGCCCGCCCTGCAACATCGCGTCCTTTGACGGCGAGCGCCGCTGGCCTGCGCCATCATCAACCATCGCTGGAATATCAATGACTAAAACAACAAACGCCTCATCGTTGCTCGAGCAAGCGCGCCGCACCCTGCTGACTCCCTACGATCTGGATCTCGCCGATCTACCCAAACTATTCGGCACGATGCTCGGCCATCGGATCGATTACGCTGATCTGTATTTTCAGTACAGCCGCTCCGAAGCCTGGAGCCTCGAGGAAGGAATCGTCAAATCTGGCAGCTTCAACATCGATGAAGGCGTCGGGGTTCGCGCCCTGGCCGGGGAAAAAACCGCCTTCGCCTACTCCGATGACATCAGTGCACCGGCGCTGACCGCCGCGGCGACCGCCGTTCGGGCCATTGCCCAAGCCGGCCAGCAACGACGCGTGCCCGTGGCCAAGCCCCGCCACGGCCATCAGTTGTATGTGCCGCACGACCCGCTGTCGTCGTTGGCGGCGGCGGACAAGGTACGGTTGTTGGAGACCTTGGAACAGATGGCCCGCGCTGAAGATCCGCGGGTGACGCAAGTGATGGCGCATTTGGCAGGTGAGTATGATGTGATCCTGATCGCCGGCAGCGACGGTCGTTTGGCCGCGGATATCCGGCCCCTGGTCCGGGTTTCGCTGACCGTGATCGTCGAAGTGGAAGGGCAGCGCGAACAGGGCTCCTCCGGCGGCGGTGGGCGCACCGACTACAGCTATTTCAGTGACGAAGTCTTACGGACTTACGCCCGTGAAGCGGTGCATCAGGCGGTGACCAATCTGGTGGCGAAACCGGCGCCGGCGGGAACGATGGCCGTCGTTCTCGGCCCCGGCTGGCCGGGCATCCTGCTACACGAAGCGGTTGGGCACGGGCTGGAAGGCGATTTCAACCGCAAAGGCAGTTCGACCTTCGCCGGCCGCATCGGCAGCCTTGTCGCGGCCAAGGGGGTGACCGTCATCGACGATGGCACGCTCGCCCAGCGACGAGGCTCGCTGAACATCGACGACGAAGGCAATCCGACGCAACGTACGGTGTTGATCGAGGACGGCATTCTCAAAGGCTATATGCAGGATGCGCTCAACGCCCGGCTGATGGGAGTCGCCCCGACCGGTAACGGGCGTCGCGAATCGTTTGCCCATTTGCCCTTGCCGCGGATGACCAATACCACGATGCTCAACGGCGAAATGCCTGCCGAGGAAATCATTGGTTCGGTCAAAAAGGGAATCTACGCCGTCAATTTCGGTGGCGGGCAGGTGGACATCACCAATGGCAAATTCGTTTTTTCGATGTCCGAGGCTTATCTGATCGAAAATGGTCGCGTGACGACGCCGGTCAAAGGCGCGACGCTGATCGGCAGTGGTCCGGAAGCGATGCAGCGGGTATCACTGATCGGCAATGATCTGCGTCTGGATGCTGGCGTGGGGACTTGCGGCAAGGATGGACAGAGTGTGCCGGTCGGCGTCGGACAGCCCACGTTGCGCATCGACGGTCTCACCGTCGGCGGCACCGCCTGATTGCCAGGGGCCACGACGGCGCGCCACGCCCACGACAGAGAGGCAAGAACCGAAAACGCCCGCACCGGCAGCCAATTCGCCGGGTGGGCGTTGCGTTTTATCGGCCGTCAGGTCAGCCGGTGATGTATTTTTCCAACTGCGCAATGATGAATTGCTGCGCGCTGATCGTTTCCTTGACCACGTCACCGATCGAGATGATGCCGATCACTTGGCCGTCCTCGAGGATCGGCAAATGGCGGAAATGCTTGTCGGTCATGATCGCCATGCATTCCTCGATCGATTGGTCAGGCGTCACGTAGAGCACCTTGTCACTCATCAATTCGCGAACAGCGGTGTCTTTCGACGCCTTGCCGTGGAGAATCCCTTTGCGCGCATAGTCACGCTCGGAGAAAATGCCGACGAGTTTGTTTTGGTCGAGGACCAGCACGGCACCGACATTGTTCGCGGACATCACCTTCAACGCGTCAAAGACGGAATCAGCGGGCGCCACGCTGACGGGCGTGCGATTCTTGCTGGCGAGCAGTTGCCTCAGTGTTTTCATCGATCGTCCTTTCAGGGCAGGTGTCAGCAGACGCTGAAACTACAACGCCCACCGGTCGGGAAAACAGTCGGGACGATCCCCTCGTTTTCCCGGTCAGGGATCGCCGACAGTCTAACGCAGACCGGCGGCGTACTCTGCGACGGCGCTGATTTGCCGGTCGGAAAGTTTGCCGGCGATGACACGCATCATCTGTTCGGCATCGTTGGCGCGTTCGTGGCTGCGGAAAGTTTTCAGTTGTGTCGCGGTATAGTCGCTGTACTGTCCGGCCAGACGTGGATATTGGACCGGCAGGCCGGCGCCGGCGGGACCGTGACAGCCGGCACACGCCGGAATCTGCTTGCTGAAGTCTCCCTTACGCCACAATGCTTGACCTTCGGCGAGCAATTTCTCGTCCTTGGCCACGGCAGGCTTGATTTTTTGTTGCGAGAAATAAGCGGCCAGACTGCGCATGTCGTCGTCGCTCAGGGCGGCGACCATGCCAGCCATCACCGGATTGTTGCGCACCGCCGGTTTGCCGTCGGCGGCCTTGAAATTGGCAAGTTGTTTGTAGAGATACTCCTGACCCTGACCAGCCAGAATCGGGTTGGCGGCCGTCGGGCTGTTTCCGTCGGCGCCATGACAGGCGACACAAACTCCCTCGGCGATTTCCTTGGCCTTGACCAAGTCCACCTTTGCTTTTGCCTGTTCCGAAGCGAAGGCGGGAAAACTGGCGGCCAGGATCACCGCAAGTGCCGTTATACGAATCATGTCCAAACTCCCGTTGACAACGATGACAAATCTTAGCCGAAGAAGCATATCCACAAACCTGATATTCTATAACAGTTTGTCGCCATGGCGGACGCCTGTCGCCTCCCTCTGCAGGGCCGGTTTATCGATGCCTCTTTTCCAGTCAGCGGTTTTTTATACCACGGTTGCCGATCTGCGCGACCTGCCGATCGACTCGCGCTGCGAAGTCGCTTTCGCCGGTCGGTCGAATGCGGGAAAATCATCGGCGATCAATGCGTTGGCCAATCATTCCCGACTCGCCTTCGTCTCCAAGACCCCGGGCCGCACACAGCATTTGAACTACTTCCGCCTAGTCGACGGCAAATATTTCGTCGACCTGCCCGGTTACGGCTTTGCCAAGGCGCCGGAAGAGGTGCGCGGCCAGTGGGAAGGACTGCTGGCCCCGTATTTGCAACAGCGGCCGGCCTTGCGGGGCCTGGTGCTGATCATGGACAGTCGTCATCCGCTGACCGACCTCGACCTGCAAATGCTCGAGTGGTTCGCGCCGACCGGCAAACCGATTCATATCCTGCTATCCAAGGCCGACAAGTTGACCTGGCAGGCGCAGTGTTTGACGCTGCGCGAGGTCGAAAACGCGATGCGCGATTTCGGCGAGCGGTGCAGTGTTCAATTGTTTTCCAGTTTGAAAAGATCCGGCATCCAGGTGGCGGAAAATGTTCTCGCTTCCTGGCTGGAAATGACGACGGTCGTCGACAAGGCACCACCGACCGGCTCGCGGACCGAAAAAACCGCCCGTCTCCGTCAGCGACGGGCGGTTGGCTGGGGTGCCCGGCAGAGTGCCGCCAAGCGCTGACCGTAGGAAGTGACGCAAAGGGTAGACAAAAAAACCCCCGGCAAGAAGAAACCGGGGGCAAGTTGCGTCTTGGATTCCATACCCGGTATGGACGGAAAGACGCCCGCTTTCAGGGAGATAAAGCGGGAGACAGCGTTGCTGTCCCCTAATTAAGAGTCGGACCGTCGTCGAGAGTTCCCTCGTTCGGTCCGCGAGAAATTTTTTCCGAGCACTGCCGACCATGACTTTTCGAGCTCCTTTTCCAGCCACCCGCCTGCGGCGGATGCGTCGTGACGATTTTTCCCGGCGCCTGATGCGCGAAACCCGCTTGACCGTCGACCACTTGATCTACCCGGTTTTCGTCGTCGACGGCAGCAAGCGTCTCGAAGCCGTCGCCTCGATGCCCGGCGTCGAACGGCAAAGCCTCGACCGCTTGCTGTTCACCGCCGAGCGCGCCAGCCGCCTGGCCATTCCGGCGCTGGCGCTGTTTCCGGTGATCGACACCGCCGCCAAGACGGCCGACGCCCGCGAAGCCTACAATCCCGACGGGCTGGTGCCGCGCGTCATCGTCGCGCTGAAAAAGGAATTTCCCGATCTGGGGTTGATCACCGATATCGCCCTCGATCCCTATACCAGTCATGGTCAGGATGGCCTGATTGCCGCCGACGACCCACGTGCTTACGTGCTCAACGATGAAACCCTCGATGTGCTGGCTCGTCAGGCACTGGTACACGCGCAAGCTGGCGCGGACATCGTCGCGCCATCGGACATGATGGACGGCCGTGTTGCCCGCATCCGTCAGGAACTCGAGCGTGCCGGACAGACCCATACCCGCATCCTGGCGTATTCGGCGAAATACGCGTCGAATTTCTACGGACCGTTTCGCGACGCCGTCGGCTCGGCGAGCCAACTGGGCAAAGGCACCAAGTACACCTATCAGATGGACCCGGCGAACAGCGACGAAGCGCTGCACGAAGTCGCTCTCGATTTGGCCGAAGGCGCCGACATGGTGATGGTCAAGCCGGGACTGCCGTACCTCGACATCGTTCGTCGGGTGAAAGACACCTTCCGGGTGCCGACCTACGCCTATCAAGTGAGTGGAGAGTACGCCATGCTCAAGGCGGCGGCACAAAACGGCTGGCTTGACGAGCGGGCCTGCGTGCTCGAGACGCTGTTGGCCTTTCAGCGCGCCGGTGCCGACGGCATTCTCAGCTACTTCGCGTTGTCCGCCGCCGAATGGCTCGACTCGAAGGGATGACGAGCGGAACACCACGTCAAAGCGGTTGATCGCGGGCAGAGCGAGCGAGACGCGCCAACAGACACTCCGACCGACCCGGCCCGGACGCTGGCTATTTGCCAAGTGGCCAACTACGCTGTTGATATATCAAAATGGCCGCGGTTTCAGTGAGACCGTACCCGATCACTTCAGCCTACCGTTGCAAGGAGTCCGTCGTGAAATCGCTGTTTCGTCCGGCTATCGCGCTGCTCAACCGTGTCAGCTATACCCGAAAATTCGCGATCATGGGTGTCTTGGCGTTGGTGGCGATCTCGGTGTTGCTGGTCAGCCTTTATGTACGACTGCACCAGGTGATCGACAGTTCGCGTCAAGAGTTGATCGGCATTGAAGCAATCAAGCCCATCGCGGTAACTGTCCGCAACATGCAAATCCATCGCGGTCTGTCCTCCGGCGTGTTGAACGGCAATGAAGAAATGAAGGAAAAACGCGCCGCCAAGGAAAAGGAAGTCAGCGCTGCCCTGCAGGCGGTGGAAAGCAAGCTGCCGAACCTGCTGAGTCATCCCACCTGGATCAAGGTCAAGGACGACTGGGCGACGGTGCAGAAGGAGGGAATGGAGTGGATGGCGCGTGAAAATTTCGTGGTTCACAACCGGTTGATCGAAGCCGTTTTCCAGTTCCAGGCCCTGGTCGCCGATGAATACCGGCTGACCAACGATCCAGACATCGACACCACCTATCTGATCGGCACGGCAACCAGAAACCTGCCCACCGCCATCGAGAACATGGGGCAATTGCGCGCCCTGGGCACGGGCGTCCTGACGCGCGCGGTTCCCTTGCTGATGGTTCAGCAGGTCGAATTTTCGACCGTTTTGGAACGCTTGAATTTGGCGGTCAATGACGTGCGCATCAATCTCGAGAAATCCGTGCACTACAACCCCCGCCTGGGCAACTCTTTCCAAAAAGTGACCACGGAGTTGGGCGGCGCGGCCGAAAAAGTCACCAAAGTGGTCAATCAGGACATCATTTCCGGAGTTTTCGCCACCAAAGTCGATGCCTATTTCGCGTTGACCACCGTCTCGATCGAAAAGGGGTACGAGGAAATGTTCGATACCTTGTTTCCGACGCTGCAGGACCTGTTGCAAAAGCGTATCGACGAAGCGGAAGGTAACTTGACGATCGGTATCGCTGTTTCCTTGCTGATGTTGACCCTGTATGCCTACATTTCGCTCGCCCTGTACTACGCCACCCTCAGCAGCGTCGGTCACTTGGCCGACAAAGCCCGTACGCTCGCCACGGGGGATCTGGCGGTGCACGTCGAATTGCAGACGCGCGATGAACTGAAGAGAGTGGCCGACAGTTTGAACGAAATGGTCGGTGCGTTTCGCAGCGTGGTGCAGAACGTGCATCATGGTGCCAGTCAGGTTTTCGAGGCCACCCAGTCGCTGTCGACTTCGGCGGGAACCATCGCCGGAGGAAGCGACCAACAACGTCAGGCGGCGGTGAGCATGGCCGCAGCGATCGAGCAAATGAGCGCCAGTATCAATCACTTGGCCGGCAATGCACAGGAAGCGCACCGAATTTCGACTCACGCCGGCAATCTGGCGACCAGTGGTTGCCAGGTCGTCGGCAAAGTCGTCGAGGAAATCCAGCGTATCGCCGAAACGGTCAATCGCTCGTCGACGATCGTCCTTGAACTCGGCACTCGCTCAGAAGCCATTTCAGCGATCGTCGCGGTGATCAAGGAAATTGCCGACCAGACCAACCTACTGGCGTTGAATGCGGCGATCGAAGCGGCACGCGCCGGTGAATCGGGCCGGGGTTTTGCCGTCGTTGCCGACGAAGTGCGCAAACTCGCCGAACGCACCTCGCGTTCAACGCAGGAAATCTCGACGATGATCGCCGCGATCCAGGACGGCACGCGCGAGGCGGTGACGAGTATGAAACTGGGGGTCACTTGCGTTTCCGAAGGTGTTTCTTTGGCCACCCTGGCCGGTGAGTCGATCAAGGAGATCGGCAGCAACGCCATGCGAGTGGTCGAGCAAGTCGCCGGCATTTCGGATGCCTTGGGTGAGCAAAGCGCAACTAGCGCGGACATTGCCCGCAACGTCGAAAACGTCGCGCGGATGGCTGAGGAAAATTGCGCCGCCGCCGCCGACAATGCCACCACGGCCGAGCGGCTGCAGGCTCTCTCCGGGGAGCTTGAGCAGGAGGTTCGTCGCTTCCGACTGTCCTGAACCCGTCGGTTTGCCCCTGCAATCCGCAGGTCCACCGGCGTCGTGGCAAGATGACGGCCGTGCCGCGCGAGCGATCTGTCGACGGGCGAGTCGTGTCACCGACCAGCCCACCGCCTGGACCGGACCATGCGTTTTCAAATTCTTGCTTTTGCCGGCGGTGTCGGCTGGTTGCAGACTCGAGAAAGCCTGCCAGCCTTAGCGGTGATCGTTGGCGCGCTACTGGCCGCGGGTGCGCTGGTTCTGGCGCTGGCTTCCCGACGGAATGCGCTGGCCCGCCTGCTCACCTTGTTGGCTTGTGTCGTCCTCGGTTACAGTTGGGCGGCTCTGCGCGCCGAACAACGCCTTCGTGACCACTTGCCTTCGGCGTGGGAAGGCGTTGATGTACAGCTCGTCGGCGTGATCGCCGCGCTGCCGCATGCCTTCGAACGCGGCGAACGATTCGAGTTCGCCGTCGAGACGATCGAGACCGCCGGTGCCCAGGTGCCCGCCAGGATCGCATTGTCCTGGTATCGCGGCGCGCGCGACGACGAGTGGCTCCAGCCGCAGCCCGTTCGTCCTGGCGAACGCTGGCGGTTCACCGTCCGCCTCAAGCGTCCGCATGGCAACGCCAATCCGCACGGGTTTGATTACGAAGCATGGCTGTTCGAGCGCAACATCCGCGCCAGCGGTTATGTGCGGCCGCGAACCGATGCCGAGCGCTTGGCGCCGATGGTTTTCGAGCCGGCGTACCTGCTCGAACGTTGGCGCTATCGTCTTCGGCAATCCTTCTTCGACATCCTGCCCGACGCGCCATACGTCGGCATTCTCGTCGCGCTGGCGGTCGGCGACCAGCAGGCGATCCCGGCGGCTCAATGGAGAATATTCAGGCAGACTGGCATCACTCATCTGATGTCGATTTCGGGGTTGCACGTGACGATGCTCGCCGCGTTGCTGGCTGGCTGGGTCGGCTGGCTATGGCGACGCAGTGAAGCCCTGACGTTGTGGCTGCCAGCGCCGAAAGCGGCGATTGCCGCCGGCTGGTGCGCCGCCGGCGCCTACACCCTGCTCGCCGGCTTCGCCGTGCCGACACAGCGGACTTTCTACATGTTGACCTCCGTCGCCGTTGCTTTATGGTCCGGACGTCATCTGGGTGTCAGTCGTGGCCTGTTGCTGGCTTTGTTGCTGGTGTTGCTGGTCGATCCCTGGGCCGTGCTGGCACCAGGTTTCTGGCTGTCGTTCGCCGCCGTCGGGCTGTTGTTTTACGTCGGTGCTGCGCGCCTGGGTGATGGATCGGACTGGCGAACGGTGCTGCGCAATTGGGGTAGCACGCAATGGGCGGTAAGCGTCGGTACCTTGCCTTTGCTGCTGCTGATCTTTCAACAATTTTCACTGGTTTCGCCGCTGGCCAACGCATTGGCGATCCCGGTGGTCAGCTTTCTGGTCACCCCGCTGGCACTGGCCTTCGCCGTTGTTCCCTGGTCACCGCTGCTGCATCTCGACCACTGGTTGCTCAGCGGCTTGATGGCTTTCCTCGAATCGCTGACCGACTGGCCGTTCTGGCAACAGGCGGCACCGCCGCTGCCGACGATAGTGCTGGCGTTGGTCGGTGTGGTCTATCTGTTGTTGCCGCGCGGCTTTCCGGCCCGGTGGCTGGCTGGAGCGCTGTTGTTGCCCGCCTTGTTCGTTCCGGCCGCCCGTCCGACGAGCGGCAGCGCCTGGATCGATGTGCTCGATGTCGGGCAAGGGCTGGCCGTCGTTGTCCGCACCGCGAAACACAACCTGCTATACGACGCTGGACCGCTATACAGTGCCGAGTCCGACGCCGGCCAAAGGATCATCGTTCCCTATCTCCACGCCGTGGGTATCGAACGGCTCGATGCGCTGATCGTCACTCATCGCGATACGGACCATTCAGGCGGCGTGCTGGCGGTACAGGAGGCTTTGCCGATCGACCGTAGCTTGTCGTCGGTGGCTGAATTGCCCGGCACACCGTGTCTTGCCGGCCAGTCCTGGGCCTGGGATGGCTTGCGATTCACGATATTGCATCCACAAGCGGACGGTTACCGGCAGGCGCCTCTCAAGAGCAACCACTTGAGTTGCGTGTTACGTGTCGAAAGCGCTGCCGGCAGCCTCCTGTTGACCTCAGATATCGAAGCCAGTGACGAACAGCAATTGCTGCTGGCCAACGGCCCCGAGAAACTGCGCAGTCACGTGTTGGTGGTACCTCATCATGGTAGTCGCAGTTCATCCACCACCGAATTCATCCGGGCGGTCGACCCCGCCGAGGTGATTTTCCCGGTTGGCTACCGCAATCGCTACCGGCATCCGCATCCGGAAATCGTCGACCGTTATGTCGGCCGTCGGCAATGGCGGACCGACCACGACGGCGCGGTGCAGATCCTGCTCGGCGATCGGGTCGAGGTATCGGGCTATCGCGCCAGTTATCGTCGCTACTGGCACGATCAATGAAGATCGCCTCAAATAAACAGAAGGTTACAATTTGTTGCAAGTCAGACACCCTGCCCAGGTCATTTTGCCGGCATCATCAGTCCACTAATCGAACCAGGTGTGCGGTCACCGTCGAACGGTGGCGCACTGCGCTCGCCCTGCGATGCGAATTTGCCACTCAATAAAGGAGATACGCGATGAATCATGCGAAAGACTTTGCTCAACGCTTCGACCTGGCGTCATTTCTTGAACACGCCCGGACGCATTTCGGGCTGCATCCTGCTCGTTCATCGGCGACATCGGCGGTCGTTGCCCATCCTTCCCAGCGCGCTTCGGCAAAAAATTGGTTGCTGGCCGCCAGTGTTGGCTTCACCTTGGCGGCGCCAGCCGCGGTCTATGCCGAATGCTTTTACATGGGAGCTCGAGGTGCGCATCCCGAGCACCATGCACGGATGATCGAACAACATCACCAGCAACTTCGCGACAGCTTGAAACTGAGCCCCGAGCAACAAAGCGGCTGGCAGAACCTGCTCGACAGTGAGCAGGCGATACGTCAGCCTGCCAGGCCGTTGGTGGACGATTGGTCGAAACTGACGACTCCCGAGCGCGCTGAGAAAATGTTGGCGATGGCCCAGGCTCGTAATGAGCGACTGAGCCAACACGTGGCGGCTTTGAAAAGTTTCTATGCCTCGCTCAGTGCCGAACAGAAAAAGACCTTTGACGATATGCACGTCAATCCGGGCGACGGTTTTCGCGGCAGACCCGGCCCTCGCCCGCCAATCGGCGATAAATCGCCCGCCAGGAATTGATTGGCCGTTGATTCAGTCTCTGGCGGCAGGTCTCTTTTTACAAACGGCGTCGCGACAACGAAGAGTAAGCTCAAGAATCAACCAATGAGTAGTTGAAGCTTAAAGGCTCGCCGAACTTACCTTTGCCTATCCGAAGCGCGGCGGACCTCGCCGCGTGACGGAATCCGTCTGCGGCGATCATTCGTCCCACCAACGCTTATTGGCGATTATCGAGTGGCTCGACCTCTCGCCGCGGCTTCCAAGCTCAGTGGGTAATCAGGGCTTGCGCTCCGGGCGATTCATTGGTTGTGGGGCCAACGCCCGTAGCCACCGGATCGGCGGGCAACGGTTCAGGACGCCGCTCCAAGGCCAACTCAAGAACCTGATCAATCCAGCGAACCGGTATCAATTCAAGCTTGTTTTTGATGTTGTCCGGAATTTCCGCCAGGTCGCGGGTATTTTCTTCGGGGATCAACACCCTCGCCAATCCGCCACGAACGGCGGCCAACAATTTTTCCTTCAGGCCGCCAATCGGCAGAACTTCGCCACGCAAGGTGATTTCGCCGGTCATTGCCACGTCGCACCGAACCGGGATGCCGGTTAGGACAGAGACCAGCGCCGTGCAGATCCCTACGCCCGCCGAGGGTCCATCCTTGGGAATGGCGCCTTCCGGCAAGTGAATGTGAATGTCGCTTTTCTGGTAGAAATCGTGATCGATTCCCAGCGATTGGGCGCGCTTGCGTACTACCGACAATGCCGCTTGCACGGACTCCTGCATTACTTCGCCGAGTTTGCCGGTGGTGGTGGTCTTGCCTTTGCCCGGCAAAACCACCGACTCGATGGTCAGCAATTCACCGCCGACTTCGGTCCACGCCAAGCCGGTGACCTGACCGACCTGATTTTCGCGTTCGGCGACGCCAAAGTTGTAACGACGAACGCCGAGAAATTTGTCGAGGTTACGAGCGCTGACAGCGACTTTTTGCTGACTTTTACGCAACAGTAACGTCTTGACGACTTTGCGACAAATCTTTGAAATGTCCCGTTCCAGTGAGCGCACCCCGGCTTCACGGGTGTAATAGCGGACGATATCACGCAGCGCACTTTCGGCAACGGTCAGTTCCGTGGTCCGCAAGCCGTTGTTTTTCATTTGCTTGGGCAATAGGTAGCGCTGCGCGATGCTGACCTTTTCGTCCTCGGTGTAACCCGACAGCCGGATCACTTCCATCCGATCGAGCAGCGGAGCCGGGATGTTCAGGGTATTGGCGGTAGCGACGAACATCACTTCCGAGAGGTCGTACTCGACTTCGACATAGTGGTCGACGAAGGTCGAGTTCTGCTCGGGGTCGAGCACTTCCAGCAGCGCCGAACTGGGGTCGCCACGGAAATCCTGTCCCATCTTGTCGACTTCGTCGAGCAGGAACAAGGGGTTCTTGACGCCGATCTTGCTCATGTTCTGCAAGATTTTGCCGGGCATCGAGCCGATATAGGTACGGCGATGACCACGAATTTCGGCTTCGTCGCGCACGCCGCCAAGGCTCATGCGAACGAATTTGCGTCCGGTCGCGCGAGCGATCGATTGGCCCAACGAGGTCTTGCCAACGCCAGGAGGCCCGACCAGGCAAAGGATCGGCGCCTTCAGCCGGTCGACGCGCTGCTGAACGGCCAGGTACTCGATGATCCGTTCCTTGACTTTTTCCAGTCCCCAGTGGTCGGCATCAAGAATTTTGCCCGCCGCCGCCAGATCCTTGCTGATCCGTGTCCGCTTGCGCCACGGGAGCGCGGTCAATACTTCGATGAAATTCCGGACGACGGTGGCTTCAGCGGACATCGGCGACATCAGACGCAATTTGCGAAACTCGGCCATCGCCTTGGCCTGCCCTTCCTTGCTCATCCCGGCGGCCTTGATCTTTTTATCCAGTTCCTCGAGATCGGCACCATCTTCGCCCTCGCCAAGTTCTTTCTGGATCGCCTTGACCTGCTCGTTGAGGTAATACTCGCGCTGGCTCTTTTCCATCTGACGCTTGACCCGGCCGCGGATGCGCTTTTCGACCTGCAGGATATCGATTTCAGATTCGATCTGCGCCAGCAAACGTTCGATCCGCGCGCGCACATCAAAAATTTCGAGAATTTCCTGCTTCTGCTCCAGCTTCAGCGGCAAATGCGCGGCGATGGTATCCGCTAGGCGACCGGGTTGTTCGATACCAGCAATCGATGTCAAAATCTCGGGAGGAATTTTTTTGTTCAGTTTGACATATTGGTCGAACTGCGCAATCACGGCGCGTCGCAGCGCCTCGACTTCATGATTGATCCCGTCTTCGTGCAGTACCGGGCGTGCCGCGGCAAAGAACATCGCGTCTCTAGCGTTGATCGACTCCAGCCAAGCGCGCTGAACGCCTTCGACCAACACTTTCACTGTCCCGTCGGGCAATTTGAGCATTTGCAGAATGTTGGCCACACAGCCGACACTGTACAGGTCATCGGCTTCCGGCTCGTCCTTGACGGCCGATTTCTGGGCGACGAGCAGGATGCTCTTGCCGGCTTCCATCGACACTTCGAGCGCTTTGATCGACTTCGGTCGCCCGACGAACAGCGGGATGACCATGTGCGGGAAGACGACCACGTCGCGCAACGGCAGCAGCGGTAATTCGACTGACTCGGCAGACAATTTGGCGGATGCAGACATCAATGGTGCCCTCAAGGTAAAAGCTCATGCCCAGATGGAGGCACGAACCCGAATTTCAAGCTGCTGGCTACGATTAGCTGATCAGTTGCCGCCGGAAACCTTGGGTTGGTCCGCGTAAATCAGGATGGGTTGGCTATCGCCGACGATCACGTTCTCGTCAACAACCACTTCTGTGACATTTTCCATACTGGGAAGTTCGTACATCGTATCCAGCAGCACTGCTTCAAGGATAGACCGTAAACCACGGGCGCCGGTCTTCCTTTCGAGGGCTTTTTTGGCGATCGCCATCAAAGCCGCCTGGCGGATTTCGAGATCGACTCCTTCCATGGCGAATAGCTTTTGGTATTGCTTGACCAAGGCGTTTTTCGGTTCGACGAGAATCTGTACCAGCGCGGCGGTTGACAGTTCTTCCAGAGTGGCGATCACCGGTAAGCGGCCAATCAACTCGGGGATCAGTCCGAACTTGATCAAATCCTCAGGCTCGACGGTGCGCAGCACCTCACTGATGCCCTTCTTGTCGTCCTTGCTCTTGACATCGGCGCTGAAACCCATCCCCCCACCTTCGGAACGCTTGCGGATCACCTTTTCGAGCCCATCGAAGGCGCCGCCGCAAATGAACAGGATGTTGGTGGTGTCGACCTGCACGAAATCCTGATTGGGATGCTTACGCCCGCCCTGCGGCGGCACGGAAGCGATCGTTCCCTCGATCAGTTTCAACAATGCCTGCTGCACGCCCTCGCCGGAAACGTCGCGGGTAATCGACGGATTGTCGGATTTTCGGGAAATCTTGTCGATTTCGTCGATATAGACAATGCCGCGTTGCGCTTTTTCGGTGTCGTAGTCGGCTTTCTGCAACAATTTCTGAATGATGTTCTCGACATCTTCGCCAACATAACCGGCTTCGGTCAGCGTCGTCGCGTCGGCCATCACGAAAGGCACATCCAGCGTGCGGGCCAACGTTTGCGCCAACAGAGTCTTGCCCGAGCCAGTGGGGCCGATCAGGAGAATGTTGCTTTTGGCCAGTTCGACGTCTTCATTGGTTTTGCCGTAGTGGCGCAGGCGCTTGTAATGGTTATACACCGCCACGGAAAGGATTCGCTTGGCCTGATCCTGACCGATCACGTATTGATCGAGCAGGGCCGCGATCTCCTTC
>JAEUOJ010000079.1 GCA_016789495.1 Accumulibacter sp.
TCAAAAGACCACCGTTTGCCACCCTGCGGCGAGTCGCGACGGACGGTTTGAAGATGGTCAGAAAACAGAACAGGATGACTGTTGGCCGCTCGAAGGGTCGAGGAAACCGGTGGGGCATTTGGGCCCGGTGCGCGCCACCTCAGTAGGTCACGAGCGACGCAGCCTCTCCATGGCTGGTCTGGAGAAGATCAATTGCCGTGTGCCCAACCTGCCAACACCTCCTCTGGCAATTGGCAAGAAGGGAGCAACGGCCGGTTCGACGGTACGCGCTCGCTAGAGCTTGGTTGCGGCGAGAGCTTGAATACCTTGGGAGATCGCATCGCGCGCGGCGGCTTCGACGGCCATCCGCAGACGATGCACACCAATCCAGGTATCGCTGGTCGTCGCCACACCGGTCGAAGAGATGCCCTTACGGAAAACGACACGGCGGTCACTGGTCCGGGTCAGCGTCCAGGCGGTTTCCATGCCAACGGTGAATGTGCCACCAAAAAGCGGCTTATTGAGCTCGTACAAAGTGACCGTCAGCTCGTAGTCGCTGCCGTCAGAGCCGCGGATTAGGCGCTGAAACACACGGCTGTCAGTGATGGCACTTTCGATCGCCGCTTGAAGTTCGGCGTTGGAGATATTCGAAGAGCCCAAACCATCGGTTTCGCTTCCCCCCGACGTTTTGACCGACACACTGTATGGATGATGCGTGCCGATCGAAATCGACGGCGGTGTCATGGCCTGCCGGTTGGCTGGAATCGGCGTCACGCAGCCAACCAGCAGCAAAGCCGCGACCACCCACAGGCTGCGCTGCATCGCCCTGGCCATCATTTGGCGGCCGCCTTGTTATAAATGTTGTCGATGACCTCATTCACCATTTCCTTGGGTGACAGGCGGGTCAACGAGGTATGGAAAGAATTGCCCGAGGCCAGTGGCAGATTGGTATTCGGATCGCGCAGAGTAACGGTCAATTCAAGCATGTACATGGTGATATCCCACATCCAGCGATCGATATAGGTGACCAGCGCATCGACGCCGGCAGGTGCCGCGCCCTCACCTGTAGTAACCGACACCCCCTTGCTGGCCAGTTTGTCGGCAATCAGGACATTGGTTCCGCCGTTATCGGCAGGAATTTTCTTGACGTACATCGTTTTAAGTTTTGTCAAATCGGTACCCGGATCAACGGTGGCGGTTGCGCGATTCACCGCGCAACCGCTGCTGATCATGGCCACCAATCCGACGATCGCAACCAGTTTGAGAATCGATTTCATGTCACCTCTCCCCTCTGACAGATAAAGAACCACGATCCATCGAAACCGATGAATCGACCTTGCCTCAATGACGACGCGCCTGGAAAGAATCGATTACTTGAAACATTTGATTTCGACGCAGGCGACATCGAAATTGCCTGGCGAAAACCGTCGATGCCCGCAACGCACGGTTCAAGGCCTGACAACCCTGAAATTACCTAAAAAAGTATCTCGATCGGCGGCAGGGTTGTCAATCGATTGCAATCAAAAAGTAAGCTGTTGCTTATCTGCAAGACAGACTAAGGTTTCCGATAGATCGTCGGTTGCACCGCGACCAACTGGTCGGTGATGGTGTTGAGTGACTCGGAGTGGCCGACGATGAAATGGCCGCCGGAGGCCAGATGCGGCAGAAGATGAGCGACGACTTTTCGCTTGGTTTCGGCATCGAAATAGATCATCACGTTGCGCAGGAAAATGACGTCGAACGGGCCGATATGACGAGGGATGGGCTGGGTCAGATTGATCTGGTCGAAGGTGACGCGCTCGCGCAACTCCGGGGAGACCAGAAAAGTGCCTTCATTTGAACGGACCCCCTTCAGGCAGTATTTACGCATCAGCTCCGGCGGGATGCCTTGTGTCCGTTCCAGCGAGTAGAGGCCGGCGCGCGCCTTGGCCAGGACCTGGGTGCTGATGTCCGAGCCGAACACTTCCCAGGGGGCAGCCGGCAGCGCTTCGGCCAGGATCATCGCCAGCGTGTACGCTTCTTCACCGGTGGAACTGGCGGCGCTCCAGACCCGAAAGCGGTCGTTACGCGGCCGTCGCGCCAGAATTTCCTGGCGCAAGTAATCAAAATGACGCGGTTCACGGAAGAAATAGGTTTCGTTGGTGGTCAACAGGTCGACCATCGTTTGCAATTCCTGTTGATTCTGGCCGCTGCTCACCAGCCGGTAGTACTGGCTGAAGGAAGTGAATTGATGTTCCCGCAAACGGCGCTGCAGGCGGCCGACGAGCAGGACTTTCTTGCTGTCCGCCAGATCGATGCCGGCGATCTTGTAGATCAACCGTTGGAAAAGGATGAATTCCTGGTCGGTGATGGCCAGTGGGTGCATGTGAAGCTCGTTCGGGTCAGGTCAGCGGTTGCGCCGCAAAGTGGCGAAATAAAAAAACAATCCCCGCACCGACGGGACGAACCAGGCCAACGCGCGGATCTTTGTAAATAGTGCGCGATCAAAGAAGGGGATGCAAGGACGGTCTGTCGATCAGGCCGGTTTACCGCACAAGGGACCCGGCAGCCTCGACGTCTGCAGAAGACGACTACGACTTGAATAGTCCGCGCAGGGCGGTGAATCCACGAACGCCGGCCAGAGTCAGCGCTCCGGCGAGCAGCCCGACCAACAGGTCGAGTAGCGTGGGCAGGATCACAGACCCTACCCCGCCAGCCGCTTGGGCCAGGTCGGCGATCGCGTGATGCAGCGGGGGAATGCCGTGGCTGATGATGCCGCCGCCGACCAGGAACATCGCCGCCGTGCCGATCACCGTCAGGGCCTTCATCAACCGTGGGGCAGCCAGCACCAGGCCCTTACCGATGGCACGGGCCAGCGCGCCCGGTTTCTTCATCAAATGGAAGCCGATGTCGTCGAGCTTGACGATGCCGGCGACAACGCCATAGACCCCGATGGTCATCAACAGACCGATGCCGGCAAGAACGGCCGCCTGGGTGCTGAAGGGCGCCTCGGCGACGGTGCCGAGAGCGATGACGACGATTTCCGCCGAGAGGACGAAGTCGGTGCGGATGGCTCCTTTGATCTTGTCGGCTTCGACGACCGCCATGTCCAGCGATTCATCGGCCAGTGCGGCGAGTTCGGCGGCATGCTCCGCGTCGTGTTCGCCCGGGGAGTGCAACCATTTATGGGCCAGCTTTTCGACGCCTTCGTAGCACAGGTAGAGTCCACCGATCATCAGCAGCGGCATCACCGCCACCGGCATCAGCCGACTGATCGCCAGCGCCGCCGGCACTAGGATCAGCTTGTTTTTCAGGGATCCGACCGCCACCGCCCAAACGACCGGCAACTCGCGTTCGGCGCGTACACCGGCGACTTGTTGCGCGTTCAACGCCAGGTCGTCGCCGAGAACGCCGGCGGTTTTTTTGGCGGCGACCTTGGTCAGCAGGGCGATGTCGTCAAGAACGCTGGCGATGTCGTCGATTAGAACGAGTAAACTGGTTCCGGCCATGATAATTCCCCGAGAAAGGTGTCGTGCGCTTGAAGTGACGGAAATGGAAACGGTCAGGCGGAGGTCGGTCAACCCGCCAATGAGCGACAATAATTCAGCCGTTCCGGCTTTGGCAAGCCGTTGTCTACAGCGCTCAATGGCGAGCAAAATTCCTGAAAGTTATAATCAGCGAACCAGATATTCTTTTTTATGAAAAAATCTGCTGATACCATGCGCCATCTTTTCGTGAGCAGCGCATGATGGACTGGATGTTCACCTTGTCAGGTTTCATCGTCGGGGTCATCGTCGGCTTGACCGGCGTGGGCGGTGGTTCGCTGATGACGCCGTTGCTGGTGCTGCTGTTCGGTATTCATCCAGCGACGGCGGTGGGTACCGATCTGCTGTACGCGGCGATCACCAAGGCCGGCGGGACGGTGGTTCATGCCCGCAAGGGACACGTCGATTGGCGGGTCACGCGGCTGTTGGCCAGCGGCAGCATTCCCGCCGCCGGCCTGACGATCTGGGCACTGTCGTTCCTGCCCAAGCAGAGCGCCGCGGTGTCGCAAATCATTTCGGTATCGCTCGGTGTCGCCCTGTTGCTGACCGCCGGGGCGATTCTGTTTCGCCGGCAACTGCAGCAACAGGCACTGACGCACGCCGACGATGCGGCGCACAATGAGTGGCGGGCGCCGTTGACCGTCACCGTCGGCGCGCTACTTGGCGTGCTGGTCAGCATTTCATCGGTGGGCGCCGGTGCGCTCGGTGTGGCGGCGCTGTTCTATCTTTACCCGCGCTTGCCGACCTTGCGCATCATTGGCAGCGACGTGGCGCATGCCGTACCGCTGACCTTGGTCGCCGGCCTGGGACACTGGCTGCTCGGCAGCGTCGACTGGTCCTTGCTGGGCAGTCTGCTACTCGGTTCGCTGCCGGGGATCTGGCTCGGCAGCCATGCCTCGGCAAGGGTGCCGGATCGCTTTCTGAGGCCGGCGTTGGCGACGATGCTGTTGTTGATCGGCGGCAAACTGATCGCCCAGTAGAGGCAGTAGAGGCTGGTCGTCGTCGACCGGGCATACGATTCATTAATTGATCGAGGAACGAGCGATGTATCGCTACGACACCACTGACCAGCGTCTGATCGACGAACGGGTCGCGCAGTACAGCGATCAAATCGCCCGTCATCTGGCCGGCGAACTGTCCACTGACGAATTGCGGCCACTGCGCCTGCAGAACGGCCTGTACATCCAGCGGCATGGGCCGATGCTGCGCATCGCCATCCCCTATGGCATGCTCGCCGCGCGACAGTTGCGCAAGCTGGCGGATATTTCACAGCGCTACGACCGCGGTGTCGGCCATTTCACCACTCGCCAGAACATGCAGTTGAACTGGCCACAGCTCGAACAGACACCGTCAATCCTCGGCGAACTGGCGAGTGTCGAGATGCACGCCGTTCAGACTTCAGGTAACTGCATCCGCAACATCACCACCGATCAATTCGCCGGCGTCGCGCCCGACGAGCTGACCGATCCGCGTCCGTATTGCGAATTGCTGCGTCAGTGGTCGACCTTCCATCCGGAATTCGCTTTCCTGCCTCGCAAGTTCAAGATCGCCATCAACGCCGCCGCTGAAGACCGGGCGGTGATACGGGTGCACGATATCGGTCTCGAGTTGGTCCGTGAGGCGGATAACGGCGAAATCGGCTTTCGGGTTTTCGTCGGCGGCGGTCTGGGGAGGACGCCGATGCTTGGCAAACTGATCCGGGAGTTCCTGCCGCGACGGCACATCATCAGCTACCTCGAAGCGATCATGCGCCTCTATAACCGTTATGGCCGGCGCGACAACATGTACAAGTCGCGGATCAAGATCCTGGTCCAGGCCTTGGGCGGCGCGGAGTTCGCCCGTCAGGTCGAGGAGGAATGGTCGCTGCTACGCGATGGAGCGAACACCGTACCCGATGAGGAATTCGACCGCCTGGCGGGCTATTTTTCTCCGCCAGCCTGGGAAGCCCTGCCCGACGAGGATCCGTCGCACGCCGCGCGGCTGGCGGGCGACCCGGTGTTTGCCCGCTGGGTCAAGCGCAGCGTCCATCCGCACAAGACCCCCGGCTACGCTGCGGTGACCTTGTCGCTGAAAGCTCCAGGGGTGGCCCCCGGCGACATCAGCGATACCCAGATGCGGCTTGTCGCCGACCTCGCCGATCGTTTCAGCTTCGGCGAATTGCGGGTGACCCACGAGCAGAACGTGGTGCTGTCTGACGTGCGGCAACGTGATCTGTACGACCTTTGGCGGATTGCTCGCGAGCATCGTTTGGCCACCGCTAATATCGGCTTATTGACCGACATGATCTGTTGTCCGGGTGGCGATCTCTGCGCGCTGGCCAACGCCCGCTCGACGCCGGTGGCGCTAGCGATCCAGGAACGCTTTGACAACCTCGACTACCTTTACGACATCGGCGACATTTCGCTGAACATTTCTGGCTGTATGAATTCCTGCGGTCATCACCACGTGGCCAACATCGGTGTCCTCGGTGTCGACAAGAACGACGAGGAGTGGTACCAGATCACTGTCGGTGGCCAACAGGGCAACGAGGCGACGATCGGCAAGGTGATTGGACCGTCGTTTTCCGCCGAAGACGTGCCGGAAGTGATCGAAGCACTGATCAGCGTCTATCTCGACGAACGGACCGACAGTGAGCGGTTCATCGACACCTGGCGACGGATCGGCAGCGAGCCGTTCAAGGCGCGAGCGTACCAAGGCCGCGACCGGCGGCGGCAGGCGCCGGTCAGTGCCGGCGTGCCGGCGGAAAAGGAGATGGTCAATGCCTAGAATCATCCAGCAGGACCGGGTGGTCGACGACCCGTGGCAGGTGCTGACCCTGGCCGACGATCAAACGCCGGCCAGCATCACTTTACCAGCCGGGCCGACCTTGTTGCCGTTGACCGTCTGGCTGACGCGTCGCGAGCAGGTGCTGAATGCCGGAGCGCCATTCGGCGTCTGGCTGGCCGCCGATCAAGGGCCGGAACAGCTGGCCGCCGACGTGCACCGCTTTTCGGTGATCGGCGTCGATTTTCCCAAATTCACCGACGGCCGCAGCTACTCGACCGCCCGCCTGCTGCGCGAACGCTACGCCTATCGCGGTGAAATCCGTGCCATCGGCGACGTGCTGCAGGATCAACTGTTTTATATGCGACGTTGCGGCATCGACGCCTACGCGCTGCGCGCCGACAAGGATCCCGACAAGGCGCTGGCCGGCTTGCGGGCATTCAGCGACGCCTACCAGGCGGCAGTCGATCAGCCGCAGCCGCTTTTCCGGCGGCGTTTGACGGAGGAAGTGAGATGATTCCGCAACCGCCCGCCGTGGACCCGGCGCTGTCCACCGCACTCGCGGCCCGCGTCGCCGCCGTCCGCCAGTTGTTGAACGAGATCGTCGCCGACTTTTCCCCGGTGGCTTTCGCCAGCAGTCTGGGCGCCGAAGACATGGTGCTGACCGACCTGATCGTCCGCGATGGACTGCCGATCGACATTTTCTCGCTCGATACCGGCCGTCTGCCGCCGGAAACCTACGAGCTGATCGCTGCCGTTCAGCGTCATTACGGATTGATCATCACCTTGTACTACCCTTGCCACGAACGGGTCGAGGCCTATACCCGGCAAAACGGCATCAATGCCTTCTATGAATCGGTCGAGCTGCGCAAAGGCTGCTGTCAGGTCCGCAAGGTCGAACCGCTGCAACGCGCGCTAGCCGGCCGGAAAGCCTGGATCACCGGGCTGCGCGCGCAACAGGCGGCGACCCGTGACGGGCTGCCGATCCGTTCATTCGACGCCGCCAACGGCGATGGCGGACTGGAAAAATTCAATCCGCTGGCCGAGTGGAGCGAGCGCGAGGTGTGGACCTACCTGCGGCTCAATCACGTACCGTACAACGCGCTGCACGACCGTTTTTACCCCAGCATCGGTTGCGCGCCGTGCACCCGGGCGATCACTCCCGGTGAAGACATTCGCGCCGGCCGCTGGTGGTGGGAAAATCCGGATTCCAAGGAATGCGGCTTGCACGTCAAGCGCGCCTGACGCTGTTCCCGCTGCCAGCCTCTTCGTAACCGACGACCGTTCAATGATGACCACCGCCACCACACTTTCGCACGCAACTCTTTCCCACCTCGACTGGCTGGAATCGGAAGCCATCCACATCATGCGCGAAGTCGCCGGCCAGTGCAGCAACCCAGTATTGCTGTTTTCCGGCGGCAAGGATTCAATCTGCATGTTGCGCATCGCCGAGAAGGCATTCCGGCCGGGCCGTTTCCCTTTTCCCTTGATGCACATCGATACTGGACACAATTATCGCGAAGTGATCGATTTTCGCGACCGCCGCGCCGCCGAACTCGGCGAACGGCTGATCGTCCGTTCGGTCGAGGAGTCGATGGCCCGCGGAACGGTGGTCCTCAAGTCGCCGGATGAGCCGCGCAACAAGCACCAGTCGGTAACGCTGCTCGAAGCGATCGAGGAATTCGGCTTCGACGCCTGCATCGGCGGCGCGCGTCGCGACGAAGAAAAAGCCCGGGCCAAGGAGCGGATCTTCTCCTTCCGCGACGAATTCGGACAGTGGGACCCCAAGAACCAGCGCCCCGAGTTATGGGATTTGTACAACGCGCGGAGCTTCAAGGGCGAGAACATCCGTGTCTTCCCGATTTCCAATTGGACCGAAATCGACGTCTGGCAATACATCGAACGCGAAAACCTGGCCTTGCCGTCGATCTACTTCGCCCACTGGCGACCGATCGTCCGCCGCCACGGTGGCATCCTGCCGGTCACCGAAGTCACCCCGCCGCGCGCCGGCGAAGCGGTCGTAACACTGCAGGTCCGTTTTCGCACCGTCGGCGACATCACTTGTACCGCGCCAGTCGAATCGTCCGCCGGGAGCGTCGCCGCGATCATCGCCGAAACGGCGACGACGACGATCACCGAACGCGGTGCCACCCGGCTCGACGACCAGACCTCGGACGCGTCGATGGAACAACGCAAAAAAGAAGGCTATTTCTGATGTCCGCCATTGAAACCCTGCCCCTGGAAAACGTTCCCGACAACGGCCTGCTACGCTTCCTCACCTGCGGCAGCGTCGACGACGGCAAGAGCACCCTGATCGGCCGACTGCTCTACGACAGCAAAACGATCCTCGCCGACACGCTGCACGCCATCAAACGCAGTTCCGAGAAGCGCGGACTGCAGGTCGTCGATCTGTCCCTGCTCACCGACGGACTGCAGGCCGAGCGCGAACAGGGGATTACCATCGACGTCGCTTATCGTTATTTCACCACCGGTACCCGTAAATACATCATCGCCGACGCCCCGGGGCACGAGCAATATACCCGCAACATGGTCACCGCCGCTTCGACCGCCGACCTGGCGATCATTCTGATCGACGCGCGCAAGGGGGTGTTGACGCAGACCCGCCGGCATTCCTATCTCGCGCATCTGCTCGGCATTCCGCACGTCGTCGTCGCGGTGAACAAAATGGATCTGGTCGGTCATTCAGCCGAAGTTTTCGAAGGCATCCGCCGGGATTACCTGGCTTTTGCCGGCACGCTGGGCATCGGCGACGTGCGTTTCCTACCGATGTCGGCATTGCATGGCGACATGATCGTCGAGCGCGGCGACGGTCTCACTTGGTACGACGGGCCGACACTGTTCGAAATCCTCGAATCCACCACCGCCGTCCATAGCGCGCACGCCGAAAAATTTCGTTTCCCGGTGCAGTACGTCTGCCGGCCACAGGGCGCCGCCAACCCCGAACTGCACGATTACCGCGGCTTCATGGGCCGAGTGGAATCCGGCGAAGTGGCGGTCGGCGACGCGGTGACCGTCCTGCCGTCGGGCCATGAATCGCGGATCAAGGCGATCGAAGTCTTCGGCCAATCGCTGCCGCAGGCCATCGCCGAGCAGTCGGTCACCCTGCTGCTGGCCGACGAGATCGACATTTCTCGCGGTGACATGATCGTCAAGAGCGGTGAATCGCCGACGGTCAGCAAACAGATCGAGGCCATGCTGTGCTGGCTCTCCGAAACACCGCTCGACCCACGTCGTAAATATCTGATTCGTCACACCACCCGTGATAGCAAGGCCATGCTCGCCGGCATCGCCTACCGCCTGGACATCAACAGTCTGGAGCAGCAGCCTGCCGAGCGGCTGGCGATCAACGATATCGCCCGTGTCGGCTTCAAGCTGGCGCAGCCGCTGTTCGTCGATCCCTACGCCGACAGTCGCGGCACCGGCGCGTTCATCGTCATCGACGAATCGACCAACGCCACGGTCGGCGCCGGAATGATCCTTTGAAGGCAAACTGAAATGGACCGGACAACCGGGAGCTAACCCGCTCGCCGGTCACCGCGCGATAAGCGCAGCGGTGAAACGGGGTGTTCTGCGCTTGATCGTCTTAGCGATGGATTAACGAAACAATCGGCCGCCTCATGCCGCAAAACAGCCGGAAGAAACACTGGGCGAACCTTGGGCATCGGCCGGACGAGCGTACTGCCCAGTGCCTCGACAGGCTCAACGAATCTGGTCTTTTTTAGGCTACAAACGGGGTGGCAGGTGGCAACAAACGGGGTCAGACCCTCATGGTGCCACGATAGGCGTTCTGCATGCCGATTTTCCCTTCAGGAATACTCAAACGCTGCAGACAGTGGAAGAGGCGCACCTTTCTGTCAACGGCCGAAGACCCTATGGAAACAGATTGTTCTGGGCATTGAGGACTCGCGGAGAATTGAAGCTCGACAAGCGCAAATCAGAGGATGCTGCAATGCATTTGGCTTATCGTGGCGCCATGAGCGTCTGACCCCGTTTCCTCGTGACCCCGTTTCTGCGCCCCATCGAGTCATTTGCCACGCACCGGCATACAACGACCCATGTCTGGGCTTGAACCACAAACCGCCGAAATTTCCGTCGGTCGACGTGACGATCTTCCAGCAAGTTGTTTGATTCGATCGGCCAAGCGGCCGAAAGCCTCGTTCACATATTTCAGCACCTTGGATATTGCGCCCTGCGTGCGCAGCGAATCTTTGAAGGCGTCCAGGTCGGACAGCCATTGCCATTACAAGCGACCCAGCTCGTCGAATTGAGGCTGGAAGACTTGGAGATTGCCGCTTGTACGAAACGCTTGGTAGCCACGCTCAAGCGTGGCCGCCGTGGTCAGCAGCTGCTCACCAATTTGCTTGCAACGAGAACTTCATGCACAGCATCTACTCACTGCCAAAGATTTGCTGCTTGAAGCTCGATAGCTGGAGAATTTGAATGCCCCGAAATGGTTGCATTTCCAACAAATGAACATCGCTCGATACGATGAAATCGGCCTTTGCCGAAACGGCCAATTCTAAAAATTTATTGTCTTTCGGATCTCTGCACTCTGTAATTGGGGTAGGGACTTCAACCAGAATCACAGCTTCACGAAAAATTCTCGCCCACATCAAACGCTTTTCAAGCGGCTTCCAGACATCGAATTTGTCACGCGCCAGGACTGAGACCAGCTCACTGAAGGTTTCAGCCGATGCAAAAACATCATGCTCAAGCAGGGTACGACTGAAAATCTGTGCTGGCTCACGGTCGAGATGTAAACAAGCAGCTATGAGCACACTCGTGTCAAAAACGACACTTTTACGGGCGTAGCTCATGAACTAAGGCGTTTATTTGTTCAATGGTTAGATTCGGCGCTTCTTTACTGGTGGGCGGCATGGCATCCATAAACTGAACCAGCTTGCGAGCGTTGTAGTCTCGCAGCGCCTGATCTGCCAGGGAGTACGGAAGAATCATCATGGTTGGCGTACCGTATTGAGTGACTACCACGGGTTCTCCGCTTTTGACGATGTTGGCAATCGAACCGAAACGGTTTTGCACTTCCACGGATGAGAGCGTTTTCATAGTCCTATCCTCGACATGTTAGCTAACATGGACATGTTAGTCATGTTGTCAGAATAGTCAAGGCGACTTGGACGATGTCCGTTTATGCCTATATGCCACCAAAACGCTGACTATTTGTGTGAAACAGCGTGCAAAACTTTCCAGGTTTCCGGGGTAAACAGCGTTGA
>JAEUOJ010000088.1 GCA_016789495.1 Accumulibacter sp.
TTCTTGAAGTCGTGTCCGCCACCGATGCGGGCCCAAAGTGCGCTGGCGCCGATCGGGCCAATTCCCGGGCGTTCCATCAGGCGTTTGCTGCGCGCGTCGTCGCGGGCCGCTTGGGCGATGATGCGGTCGTACTCGTCGATGCGCAGATCGAGCCCATCGGCATGGGCCCGCCGGTCGCCGATGCGCTGGTTGGCGTAGCCTGGCCGCTCTTCGAGATGCGCGCCTATCTCCCGACGCAGGCAGGCGACCTTTTGCGGCAGGACGATGCCGAACTCACTGATCAGGCCGCGCCGCCGGTTGTAGGTGGCCGTGCGCTCTTCGATAAACCCATTCCGGGTGCGGTGCAGGCCCAGGATGATCGGCTGGTGTGCGGCCTTGACCGGGACGAAACGCATGTTCGGCCGGGTGACGGCCTCGCCGAGGGCGGCGGCGTCCGCCGCGTCGTTCTTGCCGCGCTTGCCGGACATGCGGTAGGGCGTGACGAACTTGGGCGCCATCAGCTTCACGCTGTGGCCGTACGGGCGGAACTGCCGTGCCCAGTGGGGCGCGCCGGAGCAGGCTTCCATGCCGATTACGCACGGTGGCCGCTGGGCGATCCGTTCCGCAAGTTTGTCGCGAGCCACTTTGGGCTTGACCACGACCGGCTTGCCGTTATCATCAACGCCATGCACGGCAAAGACGTTCTTCGCCAGATCGATTCCAACCGTGATAATCCTCATCGACTTCCCCTTTCCTGGTCTTGATGTGATCGAGAACTCTCATCAGGGCACTCGTTGCCGTGTGCAGCTTCCGCCGCAGCCTCGGGACGGGGAAGTCCCTTTCATTCGTTAGGCGTCATTGCGGCCTCGCCTTCGATGCCACATCAATGTAGGAGAAGCAGCCCCTTGTTAACGTACCTAGAAAGATTTGAGCGAGCCATAACTCACACCCTGCTCGTCTTGATGGCCAGCGTAGTGCTGCTTGCCACCATCGAGTTAGCGTGGATCCTCGTCAAGGACGTGCTCAGCCCGCCCTTCTTCCTACTGGAGATCCACGAGCTGCTGGAGCTGTTCGGCCTGTTCCTGATGGTGCTCATCGGAATCGAGCTACTGCACTCGGTAAAAACCTACATCGCTCGCCGGGAGTTTCACCTCGAGACGGTACTCACGGTGGCGATGATTGCAGTGGCCCGCAAGATCATCGTCCTGGAGCCGAAAGAGTTGCCGGAAGGGACCCTATTGGGGATTGCCGCCTTGGTGCTTGCACTGGCCCTGGGCTACTACGTCATGCGACGCAGTCGCCAGGAGAAAGGCGATTGCGATCTGGAGAGCAAGGAATGACTATCGAATCAACTGGTACCCCCGCCCTCTATCTCGGATTCACCCTGCTCGTCATCATCTTGCTGGCGGTAGACTTTTTAGTGCGCAAGAGCCAGGGCGCCCACCGGGTGAGGGTGAGGGTGAGGGAAGCGGCAGGCTGGTCAGTGGCGTGGATCATCATCGCGTTGGCCTTCTGCGGTTGGTTCTGGTGGTACCTCGATGGGGGCTTCGGGCGAGAGCTGGCCAACGAAAAGGCACTCAAATACCTCACCGGCTACCTCATTGAAAAATCGCTCGCCGTGGATAACGTCTTTGTCTGGATCACGCTCTTCAGCTTCTTCGCGGTGCCCGCAGAGTTCCAGAAGCAAGTGCTGCTCTACGGTGTGCTAGGCGCCATCGTCATGCGCGCCGCATTGATCTACGTCGGCGCGCTGCTGCTCGCTGAGTTTCACTGGATTCTTTATATCTTCGGCCTGTTCCTCTTACTCACGGGCGTGAAGATGCTGATCTTCTCAATCCACGAGCCGGACCTGGAGAAGAACCCGATCTTGCGCTGGATGCGTGGCCACATGAAGATCACCGATGAGTATCACGGTGAAAAGTTCTTCGTGCTGAAGGAAGAGACGCGCTACGCCACGCCTATGTTCGTGGGGAATAATAGGGGACAGGAATCCCTGGCACTACCTTAAACCATTTTGTCCCCGTGATCGGCGGATGTTTTCGCGGGCCACAGCGCGAGGCACGGTCAGCAACTGGTGACTTTTCGGTCGTCGTTTGATGGCATGGGGTTCGAGACGTCCCGGGCGAATCGGTAGTCGCAGCAGACTGATCCCGCCGAGCAGATGTGTCGTCATCGTTCTGGCGCTGGCGCCCACGGCAAAGCGAAGTGGTTGTTCAAAAGCCAAGTAAAGCTGAACAGTGCCTTTGAAACTCAGCGATCGTGGTTCGACACCCGAGCCGGCCGCCGTGCGAACCATCAAGGCGCAGACAAGGTTGTAGGCCAGCAGATAGACGGCGATTTCCTTGTCGACCATCGGTGCCGATTGGGTGCGCAGAATGTCCATCCCCATTTCGGCCTTGATGGAACGTAAGTCCACTTCGACCTGCCAGCGGCGGCCATACAACGCGTCAATGTCCTTGGCGCTCACGGTTTTGGCATCGCTCAAGGTCGTGACAAGAATACGCCCGCCGATTTCCGTTTCGCGCATCGACAGCCGCTCCGGCATGGATACATCGGTCTCGGCGTCCATCCAGGCGGGGCGTTGGGGACGTATCCAGTCCACCAAATGATCCCGTCGCCCCAGGCGTCGGCCTCGCCGGAAGTCGGTAATCCGGCGCTGGTGTTGCCGCGTGACCCGATCGACGCCTCGCTCCATCAGCAGCGCGGCGGTGAAGTAGGTGCAGTGATAGCGGTCGGCCAGGACGATGTCGCCAGGTTGAAGTCGTGGCATCAACTCGCGAAACAGCGCCTGTTCGCCCGTGTGTTTACCCCGGCATAGTCCCAGTACCCACTCCAGAACGGACCCCGTGGATAAAGAGATCACTGCGACCCGCATTGCCAGGGGAAATCCCCGCCCCGCTTGCTGGACGCCACTTTGTGGATACACCGACGGATTGCTTGCGGTGTCGGGCATCGAGAGGGTCGTGCCGTCCATCAGTGTGACCGAACGACCACGCCATTTCCAATCGACTGGAATCTCATGTTCCAGTCTCCCCGACTTTCAACGCCAGCCGACGAATCAATTCCAGCGGCAAACGCTGGCGCGCCTTGCCGTACGGTCCGCTGTTCAAACGGCACGCCGTCTCTCCTCGCGCCCTGCGCTCGCTGAGCCGCCGGGCGACGGCATCCTGGCATGCCCCATCAGGACTCAGCGCCTGACCAATGAAGAGGCCCAAGGTCGTCAGCGGCGGGTAGATTCGCTCACGCAAGGAACCCACTTCCTCGTCGACCAGCTTCTGCAACGCTATGGCCGGCAACACCACACCCAAGGCCTGCGTCGGTTGATCGCCGAATGGCCGACGGAACCGCTCCACCCCTTTGCGCAGACTTTTTTTTGCTAGTATCCACCAGGGCTGATCCTCCTGTTATCGAGCGTGATTTCAGACACCAAAATCTTAGCAAGCGAGGCTCTCAGCCTTCTTTTCTTTCGTGCTGTCGGTTACCCCTTCGGCTTAAGGTAGTGCCATGGGGGTCAGATACTATATTCGCGATAGAAATCGTGTCTGACCCCGTTGTACGTTTGAAATCGGTCGTGGCAACAGCTGACATGCCTTCCCTCTTACGGTAACCTTGCTTTCGTCATCAATTTCCCTCCGCTGAGGGGCAAGGTCACAGCTTGACTTCAACAAGGCTGCAGCCCCGCCGTTTCCTCCGCGCAGCGGCTTCGTCCAACAAGGCAATCCATCTGACCGGCAAAAGCTACGCTATTGCCACCCGGTGATTTTCAACATGATGCGTCTTGAGAGCTCGATCCCGCACTTCTTAAAAATCATGAAGTGGACCGCCATTTCCACTGCGGTATTGCTCGTGCTGCTTATCTTTTTTTGGAAACCCATTCTCCGCTTCGTCTTTCACGACCTGCCATTCATGGGAAAGAGTTTTGATAGTGCAGTCTGGTCTTCCGCGCTGAGTTGCAAGAACGATCAAGACTGCCTAGACAAAGAGATAGCTTGTCTTCGCGGCCCAATGTACCGGGATTTGGAGAGGAATCATCTGGTTGTCGGCACCTCCAAAACTACCGTCATTCGCCTAATCGGCGAGCCTGCGCGCTCAGCAAAAAACAACTGTCTTGACTACGAGCTTGGCTATTGTTCAGGCTTGAAAATCGATACCGACTACTTGCGCATCTGCTTCGACAACAGTGAGAGGATTACAAACGTTTATCACTGGCAAAGCTAATCCGGATTACCCGGCAGTTGGCAGGGACGAAGGGTTGTGGGTAAATGGTCGGCCCTACAAATTGTCTGGAACCTGCATAGACGCTAGGTTTTGACTCGATATTTGCCCACTGAGGCCGACTAATCAGGACCCGTTGTGGCTCTTGCGTGTCGTTTCGATAATGATTCGCTCTTCTATCAAAATGGGTAACCTTGTTTTTCGACAAGCCCCTCGAGCAGACCAAATCTGAACTTCTACACGCCACAAATCGTCGCTCGCGGACGGCGGACGGCTCAGGACGCATGGTCATCGATCGCCGCCGCAGCCTGTTTGACGGTTGGCACGTAAGCGAAATCGGCGACCAGAATGTGGTTGTAAAACCAGCCATTGATCAGATATCGGACCTGATCGGCAATTTCGTCGAAGCTCATCTGCCTGGCGTTTTCGAGCAGTTCGTAGAGCATGCGGCGGAATTCGCCGTGTAGTTTGCGATGCTCGCGCAGGCCGGGGTAGTTGCAGGCGGCCATCAAGGCTTCTTCCTCACGGAAATGCACCCGAACATAGTCGGTCAACATCGCCAGCGATTTCAGAATCCGAATCTGATCGCCATCGCCACAAAATGTGGTCGCCAATTCAAACAGCTGTCGATGTTGATCGTCGATTTCCGTCAGTCCGGTCAGGATTTTCTCCGACCATTCGACGCAGGGGTACTCCTCCATTACATTTACTCCAGGATTGAACGGACAACGGCGCAGGCCGTCACGCGGGTCGGTCGGCGGCGTCGAGTTGTTCGGACAACGCCAGCCAGCGGTCTTCGCCCGCCGCGTACTCTTCGCCGAGACAGTGCAGACGTCGGCCGGTTTCGGCGAGTTCGACCGGCGACAGCGTCGTTGACAACCGCGCTTCAAGAAGGTGCTGTTCGTTTTGCAATTCGCTCAAGCGTCGCTCAAGCTGGTCGAGCTCACGCTGCAGCGCCTTGCGGTTGACGAGCGGCTTGCCGGATGAAGCCGGTGCAAGCGGCGCTTTGCCCGCCGCACGGGCACCGCGCTGCGACTCCTTGAGACTCTCGCGGCGGCGACGCGCCTCGTCGAGCAGATAGCGCTGGTAATCGTCGAGGTCGCCATCGAAATCCCGCAGGCCACCCGGACCGATCAGCCAGAATTCGTCGCACACCGCCCGCAACAGCGAACGGTCATGGCTGACCAGCAGAACCGTCCCTTCGAACTCGTTGAGCGCCATCGCCAGCGCTTCGCGGGTCGCCAGATCGAGATGGTTGGTCGGCTCGTCGAGCAACAGCAGATTGGGACGCTGCCAGACGATCATGCACAGCACCAGCCGCGCCTTCTCCCCGCCGCTCATCGTGCCGACCGGCTGTTTGACCATTTCACCGCCAAAATTGAAGCTACCGAGAAAGCCGCGCAGATCCTGCTCGCGGTCGC
The DNA here is from genome assembly GCA_016789495.1 of Accumulibacter sp. Taxonomy (GTDB): domain Bacteria; phylum Pseudomonadota; class Gammaproteobacteria; order Burkholderiales; family Rhodocyclaceae; genus Accumulibacter. The sequence continues at coordinate 5,616 of JAEUOJ010000088.1, forward strand.
CCGAGCCGCCGCCCGGTTTGTCGCGCGCCAGACGCAGCAAATGACCGAGCGGCGAATCCTCCGGCCGCAGCACGTCGAGTTCCTGCTGCGCGAAATAGCCGATATTCAATCCCTTGCCTTCGCTGAGCGTCCCGCCGAGCGGCGTCAGGACGCGGGCGATGGTCTTGACCAGCGTCGATTTGCCGCGACCGTTGGCGCCAAGGATGCCAATCCGCTGACCGGGCAGCACCGATCGGCTGACGCCATCGACGATCACCGCCGACGGGGTTCCGGCGGGCGCGTCAGGCGGCGGCGGGTAACCGAAGCGGGCCTGACTCAGCACCAGCATCGGGTTCGGCAGGCTATCCGGTTCCTTGAATTCGAAAGTGAAATCGGCGCTGGTCAACACCGGCGCCAGGCGCTCCATGCGCTCCAGCGCCTTGACCCGGCTCTGCGCCTGCCGCGCCTTGGTGGCCTTGGCTTTGAAGCGGCTGATGAAATTTTGCAGGTGGACGATTTTTTCCTGCTGCTTGCGGTAGGCATTTTGCTGCAGTTCGATCTGCTGGGCGCGCAGTTCCTCGAAAGCGCTGTAATTGCCGCCGTAGCGCGTCAATTTGCCCAGCTCGATGTGCAAGGTGACGCTGGTCACCGCGTCGAGGAACTCGCGGTCGTGGCTGATCACCAGCAGCGTCCCCGGGTAGCGCTTGAGCCAGCTCTCCAGCCAGACCAGCGCGTCGAGGTCGAGGTGGTTGGTCGGTTC
>JAEUOJ010000009.1 GCA_016789495.1 Accumulibacter sp.
AATTCCAAGTCCGGATAGTTACGAGCTGCCTCGAGCCAATGCGGCGCTCCAGAAAGGCCAAATTCGATCACGGCACGAGTCACCTGATCATTGGCAATCTTGTATTCCCCTACCCGAAGAACTGCCTCGAGAATGTCTCGACCGCCATCGTATGTGGCTTGATCCTGGTTAATTACCAAAGTTTTCTTTTCTTTTTCAAGCTCATAATTGATTGCCTTCGGCGACTGGTCTTGTTCAGACTCCGCTGGCTGATCGGCAATACGCATCGGACCTACGCCAGATAGAAGCCAGTTAGCGCTAATTCCAAGATCGATCAAACCAGCAATCACTTCACCGCCAGGCACGCGGAAACGTGTCTCATTGTCCTGGATACCCCGTTTAGACCCTTTAACAGCCTTTGCTAAGCCGTCTTGAGTCAGTCCAAGAGACTCTCTCGCCACCCGTATTCGGCGGCCTATCTCTGAACGCCTGTGGTTGTCGACCGTAAATCCGTTTTCGACAACCTCGAGATTATGCTTGTCTATAGCCATAGATACGCCCAAGAGTCTGATTAATTTGAACAAATAAAAAATTTACAGCGAACTAACGGTTTTTTGTGTCGACAACCACAAGACGACACGTAAAAAAGTGTTGACTGGCACGTTTTTGCGTGTTGAAATATCAAACATCGAAACACACAAGAGAAATTAGACAAATGACAAAGATCACACAAAAAAAAGCCGAACGAAGTGACTGGCACCCAGCAGACATCAAGGCGGCATTGGACAAAGCGGGTTGGACGCTTCGTTCGCTAGCAGCCCATCACGGGCTTACATCGTCGACGTCGATGTCGCACACCTTTCTGCGGAGTTACCCGCTGAATGAACGAAGAATAGCCAATGCTATTGGCGTAAATCCTCAAGACATCTGGCCGTCTAGATATAACGAAGACGGAACAAAACGGCCGCGCGGATTACGCGGATTACGCGCTAATTCATCCGCATCTCATTGTCACGGCAATGACAATTTTAGAGATTAACTCAACAAAACAACATACCCATGAGATATCAGACTATATCTGTCAAAACGGCGAAGGTTTCTGATATTGCAGGCGCTATCGGCGTGTCTAGACAGGCTGTGCACAAGCGCGCGGCGAAAGAGAATTGGGCGGCAGTTAAATGTGGTCGCGGCATGGCATACCCCATTCAATCTCTCCCCAAACCCATCGCCGAAGCCGTTCAAATCGCGTCGCTGTACCGCGAAATAGAAAAGATGCCTGGTCCGTCGCAGGAAACGCTACCGGTTCCGGCGTCGTCTGAAAACAAAACGTCCCTTCCGGCGCCGAATACCCTTCCCGCGTCAGTTGACACGGCGCCGAGCGTCAGGCAGCACGATATCGAACGTGCCAGAGAGCGGCTGCTGGCCTTTGTCGATACCTACCCTGGCGGAATGATCCGCGCGATTGCGCACCTCAACGCCAGTCGCGCGACCGGAACGCTTCCTGAGCCGCTGGCCTGGGCGTTTGCGCACGCATGGGACAAAAAACCGCGATCAGAAAAACTGTCTCGGAAAACGATTTACAACTGGCTGGAGATCAAATCGGTCCGCGGCCGTGCGATACCGAAAAAAATCCAGCCCGACTTGTCGGTCAAGCCCTGGTACGAACTGCTGCTGTCACTGCTGAAGCGCCCACAAGGCAGCTGTCTGACCTGGATCGCCAAAACAATCAAAGAGCAATGGGACCCGGCCTGGGGCGATTCGCCGCCGAGTTACCACACCATCCGCCGCACAGCGAGAGAAAAATTGTCAGCGATCGATCAGCTAAAAGGTCGGCTGACAGGATCGCAGCTACGGGCGCATCGACACTGGCGTCCACGCACGGCCAATGGCATGCGGCCGTGGCAAGAAGTCCATGCCGACGGCTGGGCAACGCACTTTACAGCGCCGCATCCGCTGACGGGCGAGTATGTCACGTTCGAGGTGTGGCATTTCCACGATGTCGCCACGCGCTACGTCACTCCGCCCGGAATCGGGATGAGCGAAACCTACGAAGTCGTTACGTCCGGCCTGGAACGCTGCGTGCGCGTCGGCGGAATGATGTCGGTCCTGATGACCGACTCGACAAAAATTATCAAAAACAGCCCGCGGTTCACGAGTGATCAAATGGCTGCGCTGGCGGCGCGGGCCGGGTTTGTAACGGTTCACCCGGTGGCCGTCGGAAACTCGCAGGCGAATGGCATCTGCGAAAACTTCAACCGCTGGCTTGACCAGCAAAGCCGCGAATTGGCCACCTACCAAGGGGCCGGCATGGACGGCCTGACCCTCAGACGGGTCAAAAAGATCACCGAAAAAATGATCAAAGCGGCCAATGTCGGCGATTTGGCCGAGCGTGCCCGACTGCAGGCCGAAGCCGAGCGAACAGGAAAAGGCCGCGTCTTTGCCAGCTACCAAGACGCTATACAGTGGATATTGAACGTCTGCGAGCGATGGAACGACAAACCGCACCGCAGCTTGCCAAAAATCGCCGATCCACGGACCGGTCGACAAAGGCATCAAACCCCGCGCGAAGCCCTGCGTGCATTTATTGACGACGGCTGGCGACCGGTGGAACTCACCGAAGATCACCTGGTGGACCTTTTCCGGCCGCATGTGCGTTGCAAAGTCACCCGCGAGGCCGTCAGTCCGGTGGGCAACGGACAGCGCTACCACTTCCCGGGGCTTGGCGCCTGGAACAACAGCGAAGTACTGGTCGCCGTCGATCCGATGGACTGGCGAGCCGTCTGGATCAAGACACTCAAAGGGGAACTCATTGGCATTGCCGACCTCGTCGAAGCTACGGGGTACCGCGCAAAGAGCGTTTACGAACTCGCCGAGGAAAAACGGGCCGCGGCACAGAGGCGGCGACTGGCTCAAAAAATGGATCGTGTACAAGCCCGTACCGGACAGGTGCTGCCGGCGCCGGTTGCCGAGCAAATGGTCATCGCGGGTCAAGTCGTTGATCAAGACGCGCTGGCCACCGTGATAAACCGGGTTAAACCCGAACAAACCCGACTAAACCAGACTAGATCGGACGAAACAGACCCAAGCCATCGGTCATCAACCCATATCCCCCGATCAGAACGCCCCGCCGCTGAAAATTATGCCGAATGGCTTGAGATTGACGGCCGAATCAGCAACGGGGAAGCCCTGAGTGACGCCGATATTTTGTGGCACCGCACTTACCCGACCTCGGCGCAGTACCGCTCAGAGTCAAAAAGAAAGGCCGCTGCGTAGGCCAATACGCGGCGGCCGGATGAAGCAATAAACACAGGGGAAAATAATGACACAAATCGCGCAGATACACAATCTCAGTCTCGTACGCATCGCGTCCGAGCGTCTTATGAGTCGAACCTCGGGACTCCCCGGCATGGCCGTGCTCTACGGACCGGCCGGCTACGGTAAAACCACCGCCGCGTTGGCCCTCGCCAATGAAAACCGATCGTACTTTGTCCAGATGCGCAGCGCCTGGGGACGAAAGGCCCTGCTCGAGAAAATCCTGGAAGAAATGGGCGCGAAAACCGCCGGCACCATCCCGCAGTTGCTGGATCAGGTCTGTGAGCAACTGGCGTGCAGCGGCCGGATGCTGATGATCGACGAGTTTGACTATTGCATACGAAACGACGGGCTGATCGAACTGGTGCGAGACATCTATGAGGGCAGTCAATCGACACTGCTGCTGCTCGGCGAAGAGCTGCTGCCGCAAAAACTCAAAAGATGGGAGCGGTTTCACAGCCGCGTGCTGAGTTGGATCCCGGCGCAGCCGATCAGTCGTCATGATGCCGAGATCCTGGTGCCCATCTATTGCCCCAATGTAGTCGTCAACCGGGATTTGCTCGATCACCTGGTCAAAATTTCCGGCGGCAGCGTCCGCCGGGTCTCGGTCAATCTCGCCGCGATCTGCGAGGCCGCCGCGGTTGAAGGATGGGAGACCGTAGGCCGAGAGCAATGGGGCGACCGTCCTCTCTATACCGGGGACGCTCCGCGGAGGGCCGCATGATGCGCCGGTCCGCCATGGTCGAAATGAACGGCGGCAAAGGGCCGAGACAAATCATCTGGGAGTCGATCAGATCCATCGACGACAATAAAGATGAAGGTTTCACCGAGGCCGAAATTCTGGAGGCGGTACCGGCCCAATTACGCGAGACGATCACGCCGGGGATGGTCCGCGACTACCGATATGGTCTGGTCGCCGCCGGCATCCTCGATATCGTCACCCCCGCCGTCAGCCGCCGCCAGCCCGCCGTGTATCGGCTTGCGAAAGACGAGGGGATTGAAGCCCCGCGGGTCCGACGGGATGGCCAGCGTGTCACGCAAGGGCGGGCTACTGAGCAGATGTGGCGCGCACTGCGCATGCTCTCCGGCAGCGTCAATGCCCGTGAACTGGCGGCGCACGCCGCCACCGCGAACATCCCGGTCAGCGAGGTCGCCGCGCGCGATTACCTGCATGTGCTGTGTCGTGCCGGCTATCTGCGATGCACCCACCCTGGAAAAGGCATTGGCAAAGGGGGGATACAGGCACGGTACCGCCTGCGTCCGGATCGCAATACCGGCCCGCGTCCACCGATGGTCTGTCGTACGCAGGCAGTCTATGACCCCAACGTGGGCAAAGTGGTATGGACGCGGCCGGTCAACGGCGAAGAGGCGAATGATGGCAAATGACCAACCTGTCGACCTCGACCTTGCCATGACATTGCTCAAAAAAGCCATCAATGACCATCTCAAGGGAAAGGCTGGTGTTGCGGAGCAACTCGGCTATGGGCGGACGCTCATTGCCCGGGTGATGTCGCCAAACGACCCGTTGATTATGTCAGCGAAGCTCGCCCAGGCCGTGATCCGGCGCTATTACGTTGTCGAGAACTGCCCGGCGACGCATCAGCGGCAGCCGATCATCGAATGCCGTCGCCTGGCGCTGGGCAAGGCGCCAACTCAAAACCCGCAATCCATGCGGGTCTGGAAATGCTGCCAAACCTGCCCACACAAACCCAAACCCGTAACCATTGGAGTAGCGAAATGAGCGCCGATGAAAAAATCCATCCCTCGAGAGTCCCGGCAAAGCCTGTGGGCGAACCCGTGGTGATCGCCTTGGCTCGACTGGCCAATGACCTCGAAACCCTCAAAAACACCTTTCCCGAACCGCTGGACCGGGCCGCATTGATGCTGGCGGTACGGCACATGCACCGCGTAGCCATGGCGCATGACCAAGCCGGGGGCTATGGGCGGTATGTCAAGAGTCAACAAAATCCTGGGGGGGAGCCGTGAACGTCATCAAGCTTCCGCAGCGTCGCCAGCAAACACAACCGAAGAGCGATTTCGGAGCACTGCTCGGCCGGCTCGAGAAGACCCTCGAATGGCTCGAAAAGCACTGGTGCGCACCGGACGCGTTCGGCGCATCGACGATCACCGGCGCGTATGTCCATGTGCCTACGGAAAGGGCCGGTCAAGTCCGACAAATCATCGGCGACGGTGCCATCAGCACCGGTCGCATCGTCGAAAAAAACGGCGTGACGATCGAGCGCTATATCGCGGTCGACCCAGCGACCGGTGTGCAAATCAAATGGGAGGAGACATGGAACTGATCATCGGGATTTATCTGCTGTTAGCCGCCTATGTCGGCCGGCGATGGATCGGTCGAGAGCTGGCTCGTATAGCCTATGCAATCAGCTTATGGAAATACATGAGAACGCCCTGGCGGGTGTCGTGGGACAAGTCCACGAGGAAATTCCATGGCTAGACGGATATTCACCCGTGAGGATGACGTGCTCTTGCTTGCACTCTGTCGGCATGGACTGACCAAGAACGCGATATCCCAATTAACGGGTGTTAACCCAAGCAGCCTGTACAAAAGAATCCAAGTTTCAAAAGCGAACCCACCGACCCCGGCGGAAATGGATCTTGCCCAGCGAAAAGTACACGAGATGACCGCATCGGATAGAGATCGGACGGCGGAAAAAAAGAACGACTTAGTCCGCTGCCTTGGCGGCTGCGGAAAGCTTTTTCACTCACCGGATCGTCTGCGTATCCGAATTTGCCCGAATTGTAAAAGGCGACATCAACAAAACGGCGGCATGCCGCATGAGTACCGCGTCTTTTCCTCGAACTAACCGGAGACCCTATGAAAAGTCGATCCAACAAGCTGAAGCAGTCGGCGGCAGTGAGTCAAGTGCCGCAAACCCTTGAGCAGGCCGACGAAGCCATCGCCGCAATCGGCGGTTTGCAGCGCCATTTGGCGCGACTGACCGCCGACATGAACGATCAATTGACAACGGTAAAACAAGCCTACGAGAAACGCGCCGAACCGCTGCTGAAGATGCTGGGCGAGTTGCAGGAAGGCACAAAAATCTGGTGTGAGGCCAACCGGGCGATGCTGACCCGTGACGGAAAAACCAAAACCGTCCCCTTTCCATCCGGCGAAGTCGCGTGGCGGATGCGCCCACCCTCGGTGTCCGTGCGTGGCACCGAATCGGCGCTCAAACGCCTACGCCAGATCGATGCAAAACGATTTATCCGAACAAAAGAAGAGATCAACAGACAAGCCATTTTGGACCATCCGGAGATCCTGACCCGTGTGCCCGAACTCAGCATCACCCAAGGCGAAGATTTCGTGATCACCCCCTTCGACGTTCCGCTCGATGGGGACCAGACTCTTTAATTATCAACTTGTTACTTTTTGAAAGGAAAGAAAATGACGCAAAAAGAACTGTTTGACTTGATCGCCGGAATTACGGGAGAGAAACGAACCGTCGTCGAATCCGTGCTTCACACCCTGGGCGATGTCATATGCGACGTGACCGAAAAAGGGAACGGACAAGTTCCGCTGCCGCGCATCGGCAAGTTTTACGCCTCACTCCGGGCGCCGAGGTCAGGGCGGAACCCGAAAACCGGAGAACCGGTGTCCATCCCGACAAAATTCGTGCCCAGGTTCCGCCCCGCTAAACATTTCCGCGACGCGGTCGCCTGAAGGAGGTTGTCATGAGCATCGATTCTCATCGCATGGTTTGCCCCTCTTGTGGACATCAGGTTGTCGTCAATACGGATCACTCACAGCGATCAGCGGAAATATGGCGCCAATGGGCTGAACGGCGCTCGGTAGATGATCCGGATGAACCGGATCCCACGATCCAGCTAATTGATATTGATTTGTCCGGGGATGACCATGGGTAAAAAGATCAAGACTCTAGAATTTTCCCGGGAAGTCGCCAAGCGGGCGGAGGTTGATGCGTGCTTAGTACTGCGAATCATGTTCGGATCGATCCATGTAGCGACGAACGCGATCATGAAGGGCAACTCTGTTGTCATTAAAGAGTTAGGCACAATCAGCTGCCGTCGCTATCCGCGTCGCCATATGAAAGACCTATCGGGACGACCTGTCGTCATCGGCAAGCCGCCGCGGATAAAGTTCAAGCCATCGAAAATGTGGTGCGAAGAAGTGCTCTTTCTGGAGAGAGCGCAATGACCCCGGTCGATAGCGAATTGCAACAACAGCGAATGAGAGAAGATCTCTGGAACTCACT
>JAEUOJ010000152.1 GCA_016789495.1 Accumulibacter sp.
AGGCTTTGGCAGAGGCGCGGCTGGGGGTTCCACTGCCGGTACCGCTGGAGTGGCGATCGGCGGTGCCGAGGGCGACGCCGACGGGAGGGGCACGGATGAAGGAGACGGCGTTGCGGGACGAGTCTCTTCGAGCTTGCCGGCCGGAACGCCCGATGCCGGTTTGCCGGCGGCCTGCTTTTCCAACTCGGCGAGCGTGCGGGTCTTCAATTCGACAAGCTTTTGCAGCTCGGCAACGTTCTTTTCCAGGGTTGCCAAACGTTCGTTGGCGTCCCGCAGCGCCTTTTCCTTGGCAATCAAATCTTCGTCGGATCGTTTTCCTGGCGCGGCTGGCTTCGTTCCTGGAAGCTCGGTCTTGGAGATTTTCAGTTGATCTTTGGGTTCAACGGCTGGGCTTGATTTATCTTCGACCCTGGCGCTGATTTTGCCTGCCGACTGTTGCTTCGGCGCGGCCTCGGCGACAGGCGCGACAGCGGCCTGACGAGCCAGTTTCCGACGGTACCCCCCCCAATCCGCCGATTGTGCGGTCACCGCTTTTCGAGCATCGTCACGCGGCACCGCGTCGATTGCCGACCGATCCGGAATGGTCAGGATTTTGCCGGCCTTGAGGTGATTCATATTGCCGCGTTCGAAAGCATCCGGGTTGGCACGGAAGATCGCCACCAGCATCTGATCCAGCGAAATACCTTCTGGTCGGGTGTCGTTGGCGATCTTGCTCAAGGTTTCCCCCGGCCTGACCTCATAAGCGCTGCCTTCGACGGGCGTCCTAGGCGCTGGACGGCCAGGACGTTGCCTGATCACTTCCGCGCGCGCTGGTCTACTCTCGGCCGCAGGCTGTTGTACCGAAACGCTCGGTTTGGTGACCCCCGGAGCCGCGGCGTGTTTAGCCGCGTATTCCGGAGGATCAAGCAGAAAAGTGTATTCGCGAACCAGTCTACCCGCCGGCCAGTTGAGTTCCAACAGCAAATCAACGAATGGATCGTTGATTGGCCGATCCGAGCTCATCCGGATGATCGGCTGGCCATTGGCACGCTTGGCAATGGTAAAGCTGATGCCGCCCAAGGTGGTCGAATAGTCGACTCCCGCCTGCTTGTGAGCGTCCGGCGAGGCCAAGTGTGCTTTCATGCCGGCGAGCTCTTCGCGCGAGGCAAAGATTTCTGCTTCGGCCCGCAAGGGCTGGCCAAGCGCCGAAAAAACAGTGATCTTGCCCAGTCCCGCCGCTTGCGTCATCGCGGGACAGGCCGCAATCAACAGTGACGAGGCGACCGCCCATGCGGAGGTTCTGAGTCTGGGGATCCTTGCGGAGAAATCTATCTTTTTGGTCACGGCGCAACCCTGAGCGTCGACATTTGAATTATTAAAATAACATCATGAAGTTAGGCATGCAAGGCATACTTCCACGTATATCGAGGCCGCCTAGCGAGAAGTAGCGGATTGTCGTCGTCCGACGCTTCTATTACTTTAATCCATGCTCAAGGAGAATGCGCAGCATCCTGCGCAGCGGTTCGGCGGCGCCCCACAGCAATTGATCACCGACAGTGAACGCGCCGACATAGTCAGGCCCCATGGCCAGCTTGTGCAGCCGACCGACGGGAATGGTCAGCGTGCCGGTGACCGCCGCCGGCGTTAGCTCGCGCTCACTATCCTCGCGGAGATTGGGCACCACTTTCACCCACTGATTGCCTCGCGCGATGATGTCGCTTACTTCATCCATCGGCACATCGCGCTTAAGCTTGATGGTCAGGCCCTGTGAATGGCAGCGCATGGCACCGATTCGTACACAGAGGCCATCGACCGGAATGCTGCCGGCGGAACGGAACGGCGGACGGCCGAGAATCTTGTTGCACTCGGCGCCGCCTTTCCATTCCTCCTTCGATTGCCCGTGGTCGACCGGGACATCGATCCAGGGGATCAGGCTGCCGGCAAGAGCCGTCTTGCGGAACTGGCTGGTCGGAAAACTGGCAGCGCGCATGGTCTCGGCGACTTGGCGGTCGATGTCGAGAATCGCCGAAGCCGGGTCGGCCAGTTCGTTCCTGACGGCATCGTGCAGGGCGCCCATCTGTTGCAACAACTCCCGCATGTTCTGTGCGCCGGCGCCGGAGGCCGCCTGATAGGTCATCGCGCTGATCCACTCGACGAGATCGTTCTGGAACAGACCGCCAAGACCCATCAACATCAGCGAAACGGTGCAGTTGCCGCCAATCCAGTTGCGCCCACCCGCGGCAAGCGCGTCCTTGATCACCGGCATGTTGACCGGGTCGAGAATGATCACGGCCTCGTCGTGCATGCGCAGCGTGGACGCGGCGTCGATCCAATGCCCCTGCCAGCCGGCTGAACGAAGCTTGGGAAAAATTTCCTTGGTGTAATCGCCGCCTTGGCACGTCAGAATCACGTCGGCCTGTCGCAGTTCGTCGACCGACATCGCGTCCTTCAATACGCCGGACACCTTGCCGGCCAAGGTCGGCGCGCTGCCACCAACCGCGGAGGTGGAGAAATATAGCGGCTCGATATGTTCGAAATCGCCCTCCTCCACCATTCTCTGCATCAGGACCGATCCAACCATGCCCCGCCAACCGACCAATGCTACCTTGACCATGATTCCGTCCGTATTTTAGATAGTCAAATCGTATGAATAAATTTACAAGGCGGCCAGCACGGCATCGCCCATCGCTCGCGTCCCAACCCGTTGCGCGCCGGGTTGGTCAATGTCGGCGGTACGATAGCCTTGCGCGAGGACTTTTTTCACGGCACTCTCGATGTGCGAGGCCGCAGATTCATTGGCAAAGGTGTAGCGTAACATCATCGCCACCGACAGGATCGTCGCCAGCGGGTTGGCCAAACCTTTGCCGGCGATATCCGGCGCCGAACCGTGGCAGGGCTCGTACAATCCTTTGTTATGTTCATCGAGCGAGGCGGAAGGCAACATGCCAATCGAGCCGGTGAGCATCGCCGCTTCGTCCGAGAGAATGTCGCCAAACAGATTGCCGGTGACGATGACGTCGAATTGTTTGGGATTACGTACCAATTGCATCGCCGCGTTGTCGACCAATTGATGGCTGAGTTCGACATCGGGGTAGTCAGCCGCCGTTTCGTTGGCCACGTCACGCCACAACTGCGTGGTTTCGAGAACGTTCATCTTGTCAACCGAACACAGCTTGCGACGGCGCTTGCGCGCCGCTTCGAAGGCGACTTGCAGGATGCGTCGAATCTCGCTTTCGTCGTAATGCATGGTGTTGAAGCCGTAGCGCTGCAAACGGCCGTTGATCTCACGGCTCTCGATGCCGCGTGGTTGGCCGAAATAAATGTCGCCGGTCAGTTCCCGGACGATCAGAATGTCAAGTCCGGCAACCACTTCGGGCTTCAGTGTCGAGGCGTCGGCCAGTTCCGGATAGAGAACCGCCGGGCGCAAATTGGCGAACAGGCCCAATTGCTGGCGAATGGCCAGCAGGCCGCGCTCCGGCCGCTGATGTCGGGGTAAGCGGTCCCATTGGGGGCCACCAACCGCGCCGAGCAGGATCGCGTCGGCCTGCTCGGCCAGCCGCCGGGTCGCTTCCGGGTAGGGTTCGCCGGTGGCATCCACGGCGCAACCACCAAGCAATGCCGTTTCCAGTTCGCAGCCCAGCTCCAGCGCCTGCAGGACCCGCACGGCTTCGGCGACGATTTCCGGGCCGATGCCATCGCCGGGAAGTACGCAGATGTTCATTGTTCTATGCTCCAGCGAATAGCCAGGGTTTTTGGCGACGACGGCACTCTTCGAAGGACCTGATCGAATCGGCGTGGCGCAGCGTCAAACCGATGTCATCCCAGCCGTTGAGTAGGCATTCCCAGCGAAAGGCATCGACCGTAAACGACAAACTCTGGCCGTCGGGCCGGCGCACCTGTTGATTTTCGAGATCGATCACCAGCGAATATCCCGGCGTCGCTTCGACCAGTCGAAACAGTTCGTCGATCTGATCGGCGGGCAAAATGACCGGCAACAAACCGTTCTTGAAACAATTATTGAAAAAAATGTCGGCGAAACTTTCGGCGATCACCGCTCGAAACCCGTAGTCGAGCAAAGCCCACGGGGCGTGTTCGCGTGAGCTGCCACAACCGAAATTCTTGCGGGTCAGCAAGACCGACGCGCCGCGATAACGGGCTTGGTTGAGGACGAAATCGGAATCGAGGGGACGAGAGGAATTGTCGCGCCCGGGCTCGCCGACGTCCAAGTAACGCCATTCGTCAAACAGATTGGGGCCGAAACCCGAACGTTTGATCGACTTCAGGAACTGTTTGGGGATGATCGCGTCGGTGTCGACATTCGCTCGGTCGAGCGGTGCCACCAATCCTTCAAGGCAAACAAATTTGTCCATGTGTTTCTTTCGCTGAGCCGCGGCAAATAGCCGAAGTTCGCGGACCGTCGTCCGAACGTGTTGAATTTTGGCGTCGCCGCTTTGTTGGATTACGGGGGGGGCAATTCACCGGGCGGCAGAAAACGCCCGGCAATCGCCGCCGCCGCCGCCACTTCCGGGCTGACCAGATGCGTCCGTCCCCCCGCGCCTTGACGCCCTTCGAAGTTTCGATTCGAAGTCGAGGCGCAGCGCTCACCCGGTTCGAGCCGATCGGCGTTCATCGCCAGGCACATCGAACACCCCGGTTCGCGCCACTCGAATCCGGCGGCGCGGAAAATCACGTCCAGCCCTTCCTGTTCAGCCTGCCGTTTCACCTGACCCGACCCCGGGACGACCAGTGCCAGCTTGATGTTTTCAGCCACTTTGCGGCCGTCGACCACCTTGGCTGCGGCGCGCAAGTCTTCGATCCGGGAGTTGGTACAGGAACCGATGAATATTTTGTCGAGCCGGATGTCGCTGATCGGCTGTTTCGGGGTCAGGCCCATGTACTGCAGGGCCCGCTCCATGCCGGTGCGCTTGACAGGGTCAGCCTGCTCGGCCGGATCAGGAACACAGGCATCGATCGGGACGACCATTTCCGGCGAGGTCCCCCAGGTCACTTGCGGGCGAATCTCCGCCGCCGCCAGCTCGACAACCCGGTCGAAACTGGCGTCGGGGTCGCTGTGCAGATGCCTCCAGGCGTTTACCGCGAGATCCCACAACTCGCCTTTCGGTGCGAAAGGACGTCCGCGCAGATAATCGATGGTCACCTCGTCCACCGCCACCATGCCCATGCGCGCTCCCGCTTCGATGGCCATGTTACACAGCGTCATCCGGCCTTCCATCGACAGCTTGCTGATCGCCGACCCGGCGAATTCGATGGCGTAGCCGGTACCGCCGGCGGTACCGATACGCGCGATGATCGCCAAGGCGAGATCCTTGGCCGTCACGCCCAGACCAAGAGCCCCCGAAACGCGCACCAGCATGGTCATCGATCGTTTCTGCAGCAGACACTGCGTGGCCAGCACATGCTCGACTTCGGAGGTGCCGATACCATGGGCCATGCAGCCAAACGCGCCGTGGGTGCTGGTATGCGAGTCGCCGCAGACCACTGTCATGCCGGGCAAAGTGGCGCCGGTTTCCGGACCGACGACGTGAACGATTCCCTGGGAGGGGTCCTTGAACGGAAAATAGGCCAGTGCGCCCGTCTCGCGGATGTTGCTGTCGAGGGTCTCGACCTGCAAACGGGAAACCGGGTCTTCAATGCCTCGCTCCCAATGGTCGGTCGGCGTATTGTGGTCGGCGGTGGCGACGATCGACGAGACCCGCCAGGGTTTACGCCCGGCCAGTTTGAGACCTTCGAACGCCTGGGGACTGGTCACTTCATGTATCAGATGACGATCGATGTAAATCAGCGCCGTGCCGTCGGCTTCCTCGACGACGACATGATCCTGCCAAAGCTTTTCATAGAGAGTTTGCGGCATAGTCAGATATGATATCCGGCGACTTTCAGCCGGCCAGAGCCCAAAACAAAGAGTCGATTATGTCACAGCGCATCAGAGGTGGCCGCCACCGATCGATCAGCGGCGACGCGAGGCGGAATAAAGCGGTTGCACTCGCTGCGCGTAGACCCGCAAATCGGCGATCCGCGCCTGGTTCGAGGGATGAGTGGATAGCCACTGTGGCGGTTGTCCGCCGCCGATACGGCCCATTTTTTCCCACAGTGTAACCGCCGCCGCAGGATCATACCCGGCACGCGCGGCCAGTTCGACACCGACCCGGTCCGCCTCTTGTTCCATTTCCCGGGAATTCGGCCGCATGAAGGCCAGATCGCCGACCGCGCCGAGCGCGGTCTGTCCCAGTCGGGTATCGACGCCGAAGTAGGTGCCGATTACCGCGCCGCCGATCGCCGCTGCGACATTGACTCCAGCCGCCTGGCTCGCTTTCTCGCGACCGTGCTCGCGCAGCGCATGTGCGATTTCGTGGCCCATCACCGCCGCCAGTTCGTCGTCGGTGACCTGCAACTGTTCGATCAAACCGGTATAGACCGCCATCTTGCCGCCGGGCATGCACCAAGCATTCAATTCCTTGGAGGTGAGAACATTCACTTCCCATTGCCAACCCGGCGCATCATTGCGGAAGGTAGCGGTGGCGGGGATCAGGCGATTGGCAATGTGCCGCACACGTTCGACCTGCCGCGGGTCGCGGTTGAGCAATCCCTTGCTGCGTGCCGAATCAATGGTCGTTTTATAGGCGGTAGCCGCGGAGCGATTGACTTCGCTCGACGAAAGCAGCATCGTCTGCCCGCGCTCGACCCCGACCGCGCCGCCGGTGGTGGTCTGAGTCGTCGCACAGCCGCCCAGCAACAGGGCGAGCAGTCCCGAAAGGCAAAAATAACGTTTGGCCGGCAATTTTTTCATCGTTGATCGTCCTCGTTTTTTGAAGTTGCGTGTCACCGATCGTTGGTGGGGTCGGATCCGGCGTCCTTGATCCAGAGTGCAACGCAGAGCCAGCCCGCCAGCGCAAGAACAGCACTGAAAGTATAGGTTGGCACCGGGCCGAGAAGTTCCCAGGTCCAGCCGCTAAGTACACTGCCGAGCAGGCCGCCGGCGCCAAACGATACACTGGAATACAAAGCCTGTCCGCGCCCCTGGTAACGTCCCGGAAACCAACGGTTGACCGCCGCGACCGACGCGGCGTGATAGGCGCCGAAGGTCAGGCCGTGGAGCAGTTGCGCCAACACCAGCAATATCAGCCATTCGACCCCCCAGGCGATGATCAGGAATCGTAGCACCGCGGCGGCGAAACAAACCAGCAGGATGGTACGCAGACTGAAGCGACGGAGCAAGGCGGCCATATAGAAAAAGACGACGATTTCAGCGACGACGCCTAGCGACCACAAGCAACCGATCAGCCATTTGCCGTACTGATGCGCGGCCAAATATATCGAGTAAAAGACGTACAATGCGCCGTGCGCGGCGGACATGACAAAACAGGCGACGAACAAGGCCCGTACGCGCGGCTGCGCGAGGATGTGGCCCACCGGTTTCGGCGTGCCGGCCTCCTCGCGCGACGGAGCATCCGGCAAGCTCAGGGCCCACAAGGCGATGCCGGCCAGGGTGGCGAAGAGCACCCACAACAATCCCGCCAATGGAATCCGATCGAGCAAGGCGCCGGTGGCGGTCACCGCGACGATGAAACCGATCGATCCCCACAGCCGAATCCGGCTATAGCGTGCCGAGTTTTCGTGAAGATGGTTGAAGGTGATCGTTTCGACCAGCGGCAACGCCGCGCTCCAGAAAAACGCCAACAAGGCCAGCGCCAGTAGCATCGACTGGAAGTCGTCTCCGACAAAGAATGTCGTAAACCCGATCAGGCTGAAAACGGATGCCAGGCGGACGACAACCACCGGACTCCGCCAACGATCGGCCAGCGATCCCCAGAGATATGGCGCGAACAGTCGCATCAATTGCATCTGCGACATCAGCAGGCCGATATCCGCCGCCGAAAACGACCGTTCCTGGAGATAGAGACCGAAATACGGGGAAAACGCGCCGATGAAGGCGAAATAAAAGAAGTAGTAACCGGAAAGGCGCCAATAAGGAAGGACATGCATCCGGTGATTCTACCGGATGCAGCGAATCGCGCCGGCAGGCGGCTGATCAGCGACCGTTGTTGAAGTTGCGTAACATGTGGTACATCTGGTCCTTCAGGCGTACCCGCTGTTTTTTCATGTTTTCGATGGTGAAGTCATCGATCGGCAGGTCGTCCTCCTCGAGGCGCTCCACTTCCCGCGTCAATTCCTCGTACTCCAGGTACAGTTGGCCAAACCGTTCGTTTGCCGATTTCAGCGCCTGAATCGAATCCAGATACTCGGGGAACTCGTGATGAAGGTCGTGGTGTTCAACTTGCATGACATGGCCTCTGGCTGATCCCGGCCCGCCCCATGCGTCACCGGACCGCGCGATTATAACCATCGGACGGCTAACCGTCACCCGACACGCACCCGGCGATCCGCGGGGTGGCGCAGACGACGTCAGCGCATTGCGCACGGTGTCGCAATGCCTGGTCGATCAGCACCAGCGCCAGCATCGCCTCGGCAACCGGGGTGGCGCGGATGCCGACGCAGGGATCGTGACGACCGTGCGTTTCGACCCGCGTCGCCTCGCCGTTCAGGGTGATTGAACGCCTGGGCAGCCGGATGCTCGACGTCGGTTTGACGGCCAGCCTGACGACAATGTCCTGCCCGGTCGAGATGCCGCCGAGTACTCCGCCGGCATGGTTGCTCAGGAAACCCGCGGGTGACATCTCGTCGCCATGTTCGCTGCCCTTTTGGCGGATCGCGGCGAAACCGGCGCCGATCTCGACGCCTTTGACGGCATTGATGCTCATCATCGCGTAGGCGATTTCAGCGTCGAGCCGACCATAAACCGGCTCGCCCCAGCCGGGAGGAACACCACTGGCACTGACGCTGATCTCGGCACCAACCGAATCACCCGCTTTGCGCAATTGATCCATATAGGCTTCGAGTTGCGGGACGATCGCCGCATTTGGCGCAAAAAACGGATTCTCGGCCGACGCAGCCGACGATACGAAAGGAATATCGATCGGCCCCAAGCGGCTCATCCAGCCATGAATCGTCACGCCGTAGCGCTCGGCCAGCCACTTGCGCGCGATGGCGCCGGCGGCGACCCGCACCGCCGTTTCGCGGGCCGACGAACGTCCGCCGCCCCGGTAATCGCGAAAGCCGTATTTCTGGGTATAGACATAATCGGCGTGACCGGGACGGAAGGTTTCGGCAATCCTGCCGTAGTCCTTGCTGCGCTGATCCTCATTTCGAATCAGCAACGCAATCGGCGTGCCGGTGGTTTTGCCGTCAAAAATGCCGGAAAGGATTTCCACTTCGTCAGCTTCGCGTCTTTGCGTGACATGGCGCGACGTCCCAGGTTTGCGACGATCGAGCTCGGCCTGGATGTCGGCTGCGCATAACGCCATTCCCGGCGGACAGCCATCGACCACGCAGCCGATAGCCACACCGTGCGACTCGCCGAAGGAAGTCACCGAGAACAGGGTACCGATGGTATTGCCGGACATGACTTTCCCTGCAACGTTGGAATCGGCGCGCAGTCTACCACAGCCCCCTGATCACTCGCCGCCACAAGCGAAGGATCGAACGGGCAGGCGGGTCGAATGTCCGGTAGCCCCCCGCTGACTGTCAGTCCAGACGAACCTTTCGTGCAACGGCGAGGTGTTCAGTACCCGCCAGCGGCCGTAAACGGCGCGGGCCATCGTTTTGCCAAACCCGTCATAGGCGGACCGGTACGGCGAACGTATCGGGAGATCCCGGCACAGGCACTGCACCTTGGCGCAGTGGAACAGCGAGGAAGGCGCATGCCGTTGAGACCCTGCCGCGATGGCGCAGGGCACAGGTGTCACACCGGCAATGGCGCAAACAAGGCCGCCAGGTCGTCGCTGCTGAATTTGACGTCGATCGCGTCATCATCCGCTAGGATTTGCGCGGCCAGTTCGGCCTTGCGCTCCTGCAAGGCGAGGATTTTTTCCTCGATGCTGCCAGCGACAATCAGTTTATAAACGAACACCGGTTTGTCCTGACCGATCCGGTGCGCACGATCGGTGGCCTGGTTCTCGGCCGCCGGATTCCACCACGGATCGTAGTGGATGACGGTATCGGCCGCGGTCAGATTGAGGCCGACGCCGCCGGTTTTCAGGCTGATCAGAAAGACCGGCGCCTCGCCGCTCTGAAAGCGACGCACCAGATCCTCGCGGTCGCGGCTTTGGCCGGTAAGCAACAGGTAATCGAGTCCGTGCGCCTTGAGTTCCTTCTCGATCAATTGCAGCATGCTGGTGAATTGCGAAAAGAGCAGAATTCGCCGCCCTTCCTCGACCTGTTCGGGAAGCATGGTCATCAACAACTCGAGCTTGGCGCGTTCCCGAACCTTTTGCGCCGCCTTGACCTTGACCAGCCGCGGATCACAGCAGACCTGTCGGAGTTTGAGCAGCGCATCGAGAATGACGATCTGGCTGCGACTAAAGCCTTTGCTGGCGATTTCGGCGCGGACTTTCTCGTCCATCGCCACGCGCACCGTTTCGTAGAGGTCGCGCTGACCGCCGGTCAGTTCGACCCGACGAACGATGATCGTTTTCGGCGGCAATTCACGCGCCACTTCTTCCTTCCGACGGCGGAGGATGAATGGCTGAACGCGGCGCGCCAACAGGTCGCGCCGTTCATGGTCACCCTGTTTTTCGATCGGTGTCCGCCAATACTTGGTGAACGCATGATTGCTGCCGAGAAAGCCGGGCAACAGGAAGTCGAACTGGCTCCACAATTCGCCGAGATGGTTTTCCAGTGGCGTGCCGGTCAGACACAACCGATGGCGGGCGTCGATCTGCCGTACGACGGCGGCTCCCTGGCTGCGCGCGTTCTTGACGGTTTGCGCCTCGTCCAGAATCAGCAGATGATAGCGATGCCGTGTCAGCTCGGCGGCGTCGCGCCAGAGCAGAGGATAGGTGGTCAACACCACGTCGTGGCGTTCGATCTCGGCAAAGCGGCTTTTGCGCTCCGGACCGTGCAGCGAGAGGATCGTCAGCGCCGGGGCGAACCGCGCCGCTTCGTTTTTCCAGTTGAAAATCAGCGAGGTCGGCAGGACGATCAGCGATGGCAGATCGAGTCGGCCGGCTTCTTTTTCGAGCAACAGATGCGCCAGCGTCTGCGCGGTCTTGCCGAGGCCCATGTCGTCGGCCAGGATGCCCGCGATGTTCTGCTCACGCAGGAATTGCAGCCAGGCCAAACCCTCGAGCTGATAATGGCGCAGTTCTAGACCCAAGCCCGCCGGCGGGTTGAGACGGGCGATGCCCTGCGCGGCGCTCAAGCGTTCGGCCAGCGCCAGAATGTCGTGCTGACCACGAAACCGCCACCGCCCGGGATCATTGAACGCCGCCAGCCGTGGCGCGTCAAAGCGCGACAAACGCAGGGCGGTGCCGCCGAGCAGGCCGTCGAAGAGGTCGATCAGCGTCGCCGCCAGCAGTTTGAGTCGATCCGCCGTCGCGCGGATGCGCTGTCCGCTGGCGGTGATCAACTCGATGATCTCGTCGTCGGCGATCTGCGCCAATTGGCTGACATCAAGCCAGCGGGGGTCGCGCCGAAACAGGGTGGCGAGCAGCGGCGCCAACGGCAGTCGCTCGCCTTCGACGAGTATGCCAAGATCGAGGCTGAACCAGCCGTTCTCGGCTTCGCTCAGCTCAGCGTCCCAGGCGTCGATGTCGAGCCGTCGATGGCGGAAGTCGGCGGCAAAATCAACGCGCCAACCCGCTTCGCGCAACCGCGGCACATCATCACGCATGAAAGCCGGCCATTTGGCAAGTTCGGACAGACCGTAGGCGTTGTCGGGAGGACGGCCGAAGGTATGCAAAACGTAGCCGGGAATCTTTTCGAGATCACAACCAGACAGCCGCTCCATCAGTTGCGCCTCGACCTCGCGCTGGCGCTCGATGTGCACCGTCTCGCCGCTGGCCAACACCACGTAGTCCCGTAGGTCGTCGGGAACCACTTCGACGTCGGCGTAGACGAAAACCGGCACGGCGATGTCAAACGGTCCGCCGCTGTAGCTGATCAGGTAATCGCGCCAATTGCGGTTGCCATGGGTATTCAGCGTTTGCAGGCGCAGCAGTGCCTGTGGCGTGGCGACGATACGGCGCAAGATGACGTGCGGCGCTTCCGGGGCAACCGGTACACCGCTGCCGGCCGGTTGCGCGAGAGCTTTGTCGATCTGTGCCGCCGCCGCCGGCGACAAGGGCGGCAAAGAGAACAGTCGCGCAACGACCGCCGGATTGCCTGCCACCATCAGCGGCCCGATCTCCTGCCGATCGACATCGATGTACCAAGGAACCGGCAATGGCACGATCAGGCCCGCCGGCGGATCCGCCCGCAGGGCCGGCCGTTGACGCCCGTCTGCTCCGTCACGCCAAGTGACCGTCGCCGATCGCTGTCCGGCCAGTGTCAGGAGCGAATGATCGTCATTGCGGTAGAGCCGGCCGCTTTGCGCCATCAATTTCAGAACCTCGGCCCCATGTCGGGGACCGAGCCCGAAAGCCTGCAGGCCGGTGTCTACCGCCCGCTCGGCCCACAACAGGCGCAGGATCGGCCGGTCTTCGTCACTGAGAAAACGCTGCGTCTTGTCCAGCGCGCGATCGAGGCCCCAGAGTTCGTCGCCACTCTCCGGATGACGCCCTTTGCGGACGACGACCCCGAAACCCTGGCCATCGCCGGTCCATTGCAGCAAATAAAACAGTTGTTGCCGGCCGACCAGCGTCTGGCGGTCGTTCTTGCTGACCGCCACGGCAACCCGACGCAGTTCCTCGGTCCATGACAGGACGCCAAGCCCGCCCGACGGGGTGTCTTCGTCGCTGGCCGAATTATGCAAGCCCGTCCCCGGCTGGCAAACGAATGGTCGGGGTAATAGCCACCGAACCGCTCGATTTGATCGGCCACGCTTTCAACGTCGGAACTCGAACAAAACGGTCATCAGCGGGAACTTTCCTGACCTGCCGCCAGACGGGCGACAATGAAAGCAAACGGTTAAACTAGCCAAAGCGGCAAGTCAAGCCTCAAAACAACGTTTCGCCAACCCGACAGACAGCGGACTTTCGAGGCGATCAGTCGCGGAAATTGCCGTATTTGATCGGGAAATCGGTGATCGCTTTGGTGACCAAGGCGATACAGGCTTGCAGATCGTCGCGTTTGGCGCCACTGACGCGCACCGCGTCGCCCTGGATCGACGCCTGGACTTTCATTTTGCTGTCCTTGACCAATTTGACGATTTTCTTGGCCAGTTCCGACTCGATGCCGATCTTGATCTTCAACTCCTGTTTGACCTTGTTGCCGGAAACGCGTTGCACCGGTTGATGATCGAGGCGCTTGGTGCTCTCCTTTTCCTTTTTTTCCATCGCCGGGAACAACAGATCCTTGATCTGATCGAGTTGGAAATCGGAATCGCCATGGATGACGATCATTTTGTCCTTTTCATTGAGCTCGACCTTGGCGCTGGTGCCCTTGAAATCGTAACGGTTGTCGATCGCACGCCGGGTGACGTCGATGGCGTTGGTCAGCGCGGCCATGTCGGCTTCGGAGGAAAAATCGAATGAAGGCATCTTGCGGGCGTCCAGTGGCGGAATGGGAACAGGGATATCGGCAAAGAACGGTTAGACGGTGGTCAGCCAAAGTGACAAACGTAATGATAAGGTTCATCGCAGGCGATTTCGAACGACGAATTACCAGCAATGGCGAACGACTCGCCAGCGGCGTAGTGCCGCCACTCGCTGTCGCCGGCCAGCCGGACCCGGCAAGAGCCGGCTACGCCTTCCATCGTTTCCGGAGCGCCGGTATTGAAGACCAGCGTCGACGGCAGGATCACGCCGACGCTCTTCATGCGGCCGTCAGCGAAGCGGACGGTGTGGCTGACGCACTTGCCGTCGAAATAGACGTTGGCCTGTTTGACGACGCTGACATTATCGAATTGCGACATTTTTCAGAACCCCATGAATTTCTGCATCACCGTTTTGGCAATGAAACCGACCATGCCGAAAGAAAGCACGAAGAACAGGATGATCGTGCCGGCTTTCCCCGCTTTCGACTTCCAGGCGATTTCGCCGATGATGAACAGCATGAACAGGATGAAAGCGCCAATCCCGAAGGTGGTGCCGAAGTCCGAAATCTGTTCTTCGGTCAGCCCGAACATGGCCGGCGCATTCCCGCTCAGTTTGTTCGCTTGGCCAGATTCGCCGCGATTCGCAGGCGCAAGGCGTTGAGCTTGATGAATCCTCCGGCGTCGGTCTGATCATAGGCACCGGCGTCGTCCTCGAAAGTGGCGATCGTCGAATCGAACAGCGAATCGGTTTTCGAGTCGCGACCGACGACGATGACATTGCCTTTGTACAGCTTGACGCGCACCCAGCCATTGACCTTTTGCTGCGTGTGGTCGATCAGCGTCTGCAGGGCGAGACGCTCCGGACTCCACCAGTATCCGTTATAGATCAGGCTGGCGTAACGAGGCATCAGGTCGTCCTTGAGATGCGCGACTTCGCGGTCAAGGGTGATCGATTCGATCGCCCGGTGCGCCGGCAGCAGGATCGTTCCGCCGGGAGTCTCGTAACAGCCACGCGACTTCATGCCGACATAACGGTTCTCGACCAGGTCGATCCGACCGATGCCGTGCTTGCCGCCCAACTGGTTCAGCCGCGCCAGCAGTTCATGCGCCGGCAGCCGCTGGCCATCGATGGCCACCAGGTCGCCCCTGGCAAATTCAAGGTCGACGTACTCGGCGGCGTCGGGTGCCGCTTCCGGTGACACCGTCCACCGCCACATCGACTCCTCGGCCTCCGCCGATGGATCTTCGAGGTGCCGGCCTTCATAACTGATGTGCAGCAGATTAGCGTCCATCGAGTACGGCGAACCGCCTTGTTTATGCTTCATTTCAACCGGAATGCCATGCCGCTCGGCGTAGGCCAGCAGCTTTTCACGCGACAGCAAATCCCATTCGCGCCAGGGAGCGATGATCTTGATTCCGGGCTTGAGCGCGTAGGCGCCGAGTTCGAAACGGACCTGGTCGTTGCCCTTGCCGGTAGCGCCATGGACGACGGCGTCGGCAGCGGTCAAATTGACGATTTCAATCATCCGCTTGGCGATCAGCGGCCGGGCAATCGAGGTGCCGAGCAGGTATTCGCCCTCATAGACGGTGTTGGCGCGAAACATCGGAAAAACGAAGTCGCGGACGAATTCCTCGCGCAGGTCATCGATGTAGATGTTTTCCGGCGCGATGCCGAACTGCAGCGCTTTCGGGCGCACCGCGGCCAGTTCGTCGCCCTGACCGAGGTCGGCGGTGAAGGTCACCACCTCGCAATGGTAGGTGTCCTGCAACCATTTCAGGATCACCGAGGTATCGAGACCGCCGGAATAGGCGAGAACGGCTTTGCTGATGTTGCTCATCTTGGTTTTACCTGCAATAAATCATAAAGGGGTTGTCGAAGCGTCTACCCGACCGAGCAGGAGATATTCGAGCAAAGCTTTCTGGGTATGCATCCGGTTTTCAGCTTCGTCCCACACCACGCTCTGCGGTCCGTCGATCACCGCCGCGGCGACTTCCTCGCCTCTATGAACCGGCAGACAGTGCATGAACAGGGCCTCGGGCCGGGCCACGCGCATCATCTCCGGGCTGACCTGCCAGTTGGCGAAATCGCGGCGCCGGACTTCGTTTTCAGCTTCGAAGCCCATCGAGGTCCAGACGTCGGTGGTCAGCAGATCGCAGTCACGCGCCGCCGCGAAGGGATCGGCAAAAAACTGGTAATGGCTGGAATCATGCAGGTTGGCCTTGATCGGGTCGATTCCGTAACCGGGTGGCGTCGACACGTTCAACTTGAAATCGAGCACTTCCGCTGCCTGTAGCCAAGTGTTGCAGACATTGTTCGCGTCACCGATCCAGGCGACGGTCTTGCCCTGAATCGGCCCCCGATGCTCGAGGAAGGTGAAGATGTCGGCGATGATCTGACAGGGGTGATGATCGTCGGTCAGGCCATTGATCACCGGCACCCGCGAATTGGCGGCAAATCGTTCGACGATCTCCTGCTCGAAGGTGCGGATCACCACCACATCGCTCATCCGCGAAATCACCTGCGCCGCGTCTTCGACCGATTCGCCGCGTCCCAATTGGGAATCACGCTTGTTGAGGTATATCGCTGAGCCACCGAGTTGCTGCATGCCGGCCTCGAACGACAGACGGGTCCGGGTGCTGGCTTTTTCGAAAATCATCACCAGCGTCCGGTCGATCAGCGGCCAGTACTGGCGATAGGATTTGAATTGCTCCTTGATCCACGCCGCTCGCGCGAACAGATGGTCGTACTCGTCACGACCGAAATCACTGAACTGCAAATAATGTTTGACGCGGCTCATCGTGGGCACCCTCAATACCCCGCCTAGTTAGCGGCAAAAAAATCGCGTATTACCGCCGACAGTCGCACGACCAGTTCGCGCGCATCCTCGGTATTGAATGTCAGCGGCGGCAGCAAGCGGACGACCTTGTCGGCGGTGACATTGATCAACAAACCAGCGGCCAGAGCGCGGGTAACCAGATCGGTGCACGGCCGGTCGAGTTCGATGCCGATCATCAAACCCTGGCCGCGAATGTCGACCACGCCGGCACAACCGGCAAGCGCCGCCGCCAGTTCCCGGCGGATCAGTTCGCCGACGGTCAACGCATTGGCCAACAGCCCGTCCCTTTCGATCACCGCCAGCGTGGTCAGCGCGGCGACACTGGCCAGCGGGTTGCCGCCGAAGGTCGAGCCATGATTGCCCGGTGAAAAGAGACCGCTGGCGCGGCCGGCGACCAGACAGGCGCCGATCGGCACACCGCTGCCAAGCCCTTTGGCCAGGGTGACGATATCTGGCCGGATGCCGGCCTGCTGGAAGGCGAACCAGCGGCCGGTGCGACCCATGCCACACTGCACTTCGTCGCAAATCAGCAACCAGCCGCGCTCGTCGCACAAATCGCGCAAATCACGCTGGAACGTCAGATCGGCGACGTTGATGCCGCCTTCACCCTGGATGATTTCCAGCATGACGCCAACGATGTTCTTGTGATGCTTGGCGATGGCGGCGATGGCGCCGATGTCGTTGTACGGAACGCGGACGAAACCCGGCAGCAGCGGCTCGAAACCGGCTTGCGCCTTGCGATTGCCGGTTGCCGAGAGCGTGGCCATGGTCCGGCCGTGAAAAGCCTTCTCCATCACCACGATCGCCGGACTGTTGATTTCCTGGCGATGGCCATAGTACCGCGCCAGCTTGATCGCTGCTTCATTGGCTTCACAGCCGGAGTTGCAGAAGAAGACCTCGTCCATGCCGGCCAGCCCGGCAAGTTTGTCGGCCAGTTGTTCCTGCTCCGGAATGCGATAGAGGTTGGAGACATGCAGCACCCGCTGCGCCTGCGCGCTCAGCGCGGCGACCAGCGTTGGATGGTTGTGTCCGAGCGTGGACACGGCAATCCCCGCTAAAGCATCAAGATAGCGTTTGCCGTCGGTATCGGTCAGCCAACTGTCCTGGCCATGGCTGAAAGCCACTGGCAGGCGGCTGTAGGTAGTCATCAGATGCGACATGGCGCGTCCATTGCACGGGCTTCCAAACTGAAACGGCGGCTTGCGCCGCCGAATAGCAACTGCGTCGCCGGACTCGCCGTCCGACTCGCTCCGGAATCGCCTCGGAAGGAGGTCAAACCGGCTGACAAGGCCAGGATTCTACGGGAAAAGACCGCTGATGTATATAAATCGCCCGCCCTGCCGACAGGGGCGCCGGGCGGCACGGGCCGGTATCCGACCCTAGGCGCGAGCGTATCAGAGCGTCCGCAGATCGCGCAAATAACGTTGCCAGTTGGCAACATAATGCTCGGCGCTGTTGAGCAGCCGGGCGAGGTCGGCGTCGTCGAGCTGACGGATGACCCGGCCAGGTGAACCGACGATCAGCGAACGATCGGGATAAACCTTGCCTTCGGGAACCAGGGTGTTGGCGCCGACCAGACAGCCCCGGCCGATCACCGCCCGATTGAGCACCACCGAGCCAATGCCGATCAGCGATCCGTCGCCGATGGTGCAGCCGTGCAGCATCACCAGATGGCCGATGGTGACGTCGCGACCGATGGTCAGCGGCACACCTTCGTCGGTATGCAGCACGCTGTTGTCCTGAATATTGCTGTTTTCGCCAATGGTGATCGGATCATTGTCGCCACGCACCGTGGCGTTCCACCAGATCGAGGCGTTTTTCGCCAGACGAACGTCGCCGATCACCGTGGCGTTGGTGGCAATCCAGCTTTGCGGATCGATTTGCGGGCGGCGGTCGCCTAGAGCGAAAATGGACATGGCAGGGCTTTCGTGGAGTGGGTGACGGGCCGTCGATTGTATCCCGTCCGGCTACTGGTGGCGCAAGGCTTCGATCGGGTCGAGACCGGCCGCGCGGTGCGCCGGATAGTAGCCGAAGAAGACGCCGACCGCGGCGGCGACGCCGAAGGCGACCAGCACCGCGGTGCCGGAGATGACGATCACCATGTCGGTCAGCGCGTTGGTCAGCAACGCGCCGCCGATGCCGATCAACAGACCGATCAGACAGCCGGCGACCGAAATCATCAGCGCTTCGAGCAGGAATTGCGTCAGGATGTCGCGTTGCCGGGCGCCGATGGCCATCCGGATGCCGATTTCCCGGGTCCGTTCGGTGACCGAGACCAGCATGATGTTCATGATCCCGATGCCGCCGACCAGCAGCGACACCGAGGCAATGGCGCCGAGCAGCATCGACATGACCCGCGTCGTTTCGGCGGCCGAGTCGGCGGCGGCGGCGAGATTGCGCAGATAGAAATCGTTTTCCTGATCCTCGCGGATGCGATGCCGCTGACGCAGCAGGGCGGTCAGACTCTTTTCGACCAACGGCATCGCTTCGGCCGAGGTGGCCTGGACCATCATCAAGCGTACCGAGCCGACGAATGGCGTGCCGAAGACCTTGCGCTGGGCGGTGGTCAGCGGAATGATCACCGTGTCGTCCTGGTCGCGGCCGTCGAGGTTCTGCCCCTTCCGGCCGAGCACGCCGACGACGACGAACGGACTCTGCCGGATGCGCAGGGTCTTGCCGAGCGGGTCATCGCTGCCGAACAGGTTGTCGACGGCGGTTTGCCCGATCAGCGCCACCCGTGTCGCCGAGCGCACGTCCGAATCACCGAATGGATAACCGCTGACCAGGGTCCAGGCACGCGCTTCGAGATAATTCGGCGTCGTACCGACCACCGTCGTGTTCCAGTTGTTGGCGCCGTAGACCAGTTGCTGGGTGCCTTGGTGGACCGGCGCGACGTTGGCCACGCCGTCGAGTTCGCTGATCGCCTCCCCGTCGGCGACGGTCAGCGTCGGTCCGCCGCCACCGCCACTGCGCAGGCCGCTGGCACTGGTCGATCCCGAAATCAAGATGTACAGATTGCTGCCCATGGTGCTGATCGTCTGCGCCACCGCGTATTGTGCGCCCTGGCCGATGGCCAGCATCAGCACCACCGAGCCGACGCCGATGACCATGCCGAGCATGGTCAGCACCGTGCGCAAGCGGTTGGCGCCCATCGCCCGCCACGCTTCGCCGAGCATCGCCTTCCGCATCACGCGCTTTCTCTGGCTGGCGTCGGCTGATCGCTGACGATCCGGCCGTCGCGAAAACGGACCTGGCGTTGCGCATGGGCGGCGATATCGTTCTCGTGGGTCACCAGCACGATGGTGATTCCTTGCCGATTGAGTCCGGCAAACAAGGTCATGATTTCTTCGCTGGTCTGGCTGTCGAGGTTGCCGGTCGGTTCATCGGCGAGGATCAGCGGCGGCGAATTGATCAGCGCGCGGGCGATGGCGACACGCTGCTGCTGACCGCCGGAAATCCGGCTCGGCAGCGAGCTGGCGTAGTCGGCCAGCCCGACTCGCCCGAGCTCCTGGCGGGCCCTGGCGCGACGCGAGTCGCGGTCGACGCCGGCATACACCAGCGGCAGGGCGACGTTATCTTCCAGCGTCATCCGCGGCAGCAGGTTGAAACCCTGAAAAACGAAGCCGATGGTGCGATTGCGCAGCACGGCCAGTTGATCCTTGTCCAATTGGGCAACGTTGCGGCCGACCAGGAAATAATCACCATGCGTCGGGGTGTCGAGACAGCCGAGCAAATTCATAAACGTCGATTTGCCGGAACCCGACGGACCCATGATCGCCACGAATTCACCGGCGTCGACCCGCAGATCGACGGCCTTCAACGCCGGAAACAAACCGGCGGCGGTGGTGTAGGACTTGCCGAGGCCGACGACGCGGATGACCGCTTCGCTCATCAGAACAATCTCATTCCCACGCTGCTCGGTTTGCCGGTGGTCGGGGTGATGTTATCGCCGACGACCACTTTGTCGCCGGCCTTCAGTTCCCCGCCGACCACCTCCGTATATCGATTGTCGGTGATGCCCAGTTGCACGGCGACCGCTTTCAGTGCCCCTTGCTCGATCAGATAGACCGTGCCGGCGCTGCCATCGCGCTTGCGTCCCTTGCCGCGGCCTTCGCCGCTGCCGGCGGCCGGTGGTCCACTGCCATTGCCGGGTCCGTCCGCCTTCTTGTCGCCGCCGGCGGGCGGCCCGTCCGGTTTGAAGCGCAGCGCGGCGTTGGGCACCCGCAGCACCTCATCGCGGCGGGCGACGCCGATGGTGACGTAAGCGGTCATCCCCGGCAGCAGGATTTGTTCGGGATTGGCCAGCGAAATGCGCACGTTGTAGGTGACGACGTTCTGCTGGTTGGTCGGGTTGAGACGAATCTGCTGCACCTGACCTTCGAAAAGACGATTCGGGAACGCGTCGACGGTGAAGCGGACCTTCTGACCTTCGCGAATCTTGGCGACATCGGCTTCGGCAAAGCTCGAGTCGATGCGCATTTCCGACAGATCCTGGGCGATCTTGATCAGCGTCGGCGTCTGCAGGCTAGCGGCGACGGTTTGCCCGAGATCGACCACCCGGTCGATGACCACTCCCGAAACCGGCGAACGGATGACGGTGTAGCCCAGATTGACCCGATCCTTTTCGGCCGCCGCCGTCGCCTGCGCCAGTTGTGCTTCGCTCGAACGCCGAGCCTGGACGGCCTGATCGAATTCCTGGCGCGAAACATATTCCTGCGCGTACAGCGCTTGCATGCGCCTTTCACCGGCCCGCGCCAGATCGAGAGCCGCCGCCACATTCTTGACGTTGGCCGCCGACTGGCGCGCCTGCGCGGCGAGCAACGCATCGTCGAGCTCGAGCAGCGGCTGTCCTTTCCGCACCTTGTCGTTGAAATCGACATACAGTTTGGTCACCGTGCCCGAGACTTGCGTGCCGACATTGACCAGCACCACCGGGTTGAGCGTGCCGTTGGCGGAAACGCTCTGCGTCACCGCGCCGGTATCGATGACCTGGGTTTTGTAGCGCTGCTCGGGGGATTGTGCCTCGCGTTGCTGATACCCATAAAGCGCCCCACCGAGCAAGGCCGCGGCAAGAACGGCGAACAGCCATTTTTTGTGAACAGATTTCATGGTGTGCGGGTAGTCCGGTCGCCATCAAGCAGGCGATGGTCGAGAGTGCCGACGGCCTTGGCCAGGGTCGCCCGCGACACCTGCCAGTCGAGCATCGCCTGGATCCGTTGCAAGCGGGCGTTGGCCAGCGCGCTCTGGCTGTTCAGGACGTCGAGAATGGTGCCCACACCGGCCTTGTATCGGCCCAGGGCGACGCGTTCGGACTGTTCGGCGCTACGCAGCAGGTCCGCGCTGCTGCGCAGGGTCTGGCTGGCGGTGGTCAGGTTCTGATAGGCTTCCCAGACCTCGAAAGCCACTTGCAGATGGATGCTGTCGCGCCGCGCCGCTTGTACCTCGCGGCGGGCTTGCGCGGCGCGGACGTTGTAAGTTTGTCTGAAACCAGTGAATACCGGGATGTCGAGTGTCAGCCCGATGGTATTGCCATGGCTGGAAAAGTCGCCGCTGCGTTGCCAGCTCGGGCCGCCGCCGACCGACAGCGATGGCCAATGGGCCGCCCGGGTGGCGACCACCGCCGATTGCGCCGCTTGCAAACTGGCCTCGGCGGCCTGCAACTCGGGACGGAGCCGGCGGGCTTCGGCAATCAGCGCCGCGACATCCCGGTCAAACGTCGCCTCGGGAATCGTGGTCGGAATGTCGTCCAGCCGCAGTGGCTGATCGGCATCCAGACCCACCGTCTGCGTCAACCGACCCAAGGCGATGCGCAATGCGCCCTCGGCGCGCTGGCGACTCAGCGTCGCCTGCGACAACGCCGTCTGCGCCTGCAGTCGATCGGCCGGAGTCGCCACGCCGACCTGATAGCGCAATTCGGCGGCCGCCAGGCTCTCGCGGCCGGCACGCTCGGCGTCGAGAGTCGCCGCCACCGCCGCGCGAGCCGCCTGCGCCTGATAGTAGCCTTGCAACGCATCGAGAAAAACGCCATGCACCGTGGCGTCCAGCGTCGCGCTGGCGGCGCGCAGCAAGTGGCGGGCGCTGTCGACGTTGGCCGCGCGAGCGCCGAAATCGAACAGCAGCCACGACCAGTTCAGGGCCGTGCTTCGCGGCGTGGTCGTCTCGCCGTCGCGTCGATTGCGACCCACGGCGAATCGCCCGTCCACCGACGGCAGCCACCCCGCCTGCGCCACGCCCAGTTGCGCGGCTTGCACCCGAGCCGACGACCAGGCCTCGCGGGTTTGCGGATGGCGACACAAGGCGAGATCGACGACCTCGGCGACCCCGTAAACCATCCCGATGGGCGGCGGCGGGCAAGGCGCATAAACCGGCTCGTCGCCGGTGGTCACGAACGTCGGTGGCGACGGCAGTCGCGCATGGGTGGCGAACGGATCGCCGGAAACGACGGCGGCCACCGAAGTTGGAAGCGCCAGAGCCAACAGGCAAAGGCCCGGCGGCAGAACGACGCGCGCGGGCCGCGCCAGGAAGCGAAAGGATGTAGTGGTCATTTTTTCGCTAGTATAGCCAAAAGCGTCTCGTCACCTGGCCGCCGGAAATGGCGACGAGAAGCCGCCGAGCCGCTTCGACACAGTCTTCCCCGCATGTCGCCATGCGTTTGGCAAATCTTTCGACAGGAAATCATCCGATGATCCCGTGGCTGGAAATAGCCGGCCTGTTGGTTCTACTGCTGATCGCCTGGTTCTGGTTCGACAGTTTTCAGTCGCGCGCCGCCGGACTGGCCGCCGCGCAGGCCATCTGCCGCGCGGAGGATCTCCTGCTGCTCGACGAAACGGTCGCGCTGGCCCAGTTACGCCTGATCCGCGACGACGACGGTCGTCTACGTCTGCGACGGAGTTACGACTTCGAATTCAGCGATACCGGCGACAACCGCCGCGTCGGCCGGGTGACGTTGATCGGCACGACGCTCTTGACAGTGCATCTGCCGGAACGGCAGTCCGCCACATGTGTCGACGGCCGGCCGCCAACCTGCCACCGCCACGTCGTCGAGTAGCGATCGACCGGTGCCGATGGAATCAGCAGCAAATGCGCGGCGGCGAGAGGAATCGATGGCGTTCATCGGCGGCGCGGCTCCCGATCCATAACCCTGATCCAGACGACCGTTCGGCCGGGCCCGAAGCATCCCCCCGCCGCGCCGCCCGGTCATGCCGTCCCCAACGACCTCGGGGGCAGCGGCAGATGGTTGCCGATGCCCGCCGCAAGCCGCTACGAGACCTCAAGTCACCCAAAAATCCAGCGCCGTGAGCGCCAAACCCGGCGCCAGCAGCGCGATCTGCAGCGGTGCGGCGCCTGCGCTGCCGGCCGCGTCGTAGTACAGC
>JAEUOJ010000153.1 GCA_016789495.1 Accumulibacter sp.
GCTGTACTACGACGCGGCCGGCAGCGCAGGCGCCGCACCGCTGCAGATCGCGCTGCTGGCGCCGGGTTTGGCGCTCACGGCGCTGGATTTTTGGGTGACTTGAGGTCTCGTAGCGGCTTGCGGCGGGCATCGGCAACCATCGGCCGGTGCCCGCCGAGGTCGTTGGGGACGGCATGAGCGGGCGGTGCGGCGGGGGAATGCTTCGGGCCCGCCATCAGCACGTTGAAATATCGACAATCTCCAGGATCTTCCGCAATATCCAATGCCGGGCAGAGAAAATGGCAACGATGGTGAGTGATGGGAGGGGAGCGAGATGCGTTCAGATCCGGCCGACAGTGATACCCGCGGGGTGGGAATTCCCATGAGTCTCGGGGACGGCCCGAGTCGGCGGCCGAGGATGGGCCGCGTTCGGCGAATGATCCGTCCTCCGTCGCTCGTCACGCGACGAGGCATGGGTTGGATCGTCCGCCTCCTCGTTGGCTTGCTCGTCTTCGCCAGCGCCCCGTGCCGGGGCGAAGCGGACAGCGCACGGTTCGCCGAGGAAAGAAAACCGGTGTTCCAGTTGCTGGACAGCCACCGCCTGCCGGATAGCGCCGACGACCTGGCCTGGAACGCCTGGGGTGACAAGCTGGTGGTCGGCAGTTGGCCGGAACGGCGGAGCTGGTGGGGGCAGAAGGGCTACGATGCCTTTGTCGCCGTACTGGAGATCAAGGGCGGACAGCTTCACCAGACGCACCAGTTCAAACTCAACGCGCGCGCCAAGGGCGACGACGTCGTGGCGTTCAGCCCGGATGATCGTTACATCGCCGTGGGCAACACCACCGTCGAACTCTTCGATCTGCAGGAAAACCGCCGTGTCTGGGTGACGGAGCATGGGATCGATGGACGGCCAGATGTACCCCGAGGGCATCGCGCCCTCGTTTTCAGCGGGGATGGGCGCTTGCTGTCCGTTGCCGAAGGCCATGAGGGCAAAAACACCGTGCTCTACTGGGGCGAATTCAATCTGTCGGACGGCCGCTATGTGGCGAAGACCCGGAGCAAGCTTTTCCAGATTCCGCTGCAAATCGTGCAGACCGTCGGCCGCCGCTGGAGCGTGACGCCGGAAATGTCTCCCTACGAGGAGCGGCCGTTTCGCAACTGGTTCTCGGTACGGGAACTGGCGGGGGGCCAGGAACTGTGGCGCTTCGACCCGCGGCGCCCGCCCGGCGGCAGACCGCTTCCGACCGCGTTCGCCCTGAGCGCGGATGGTCGATATCTCGCCATCGCCGGGCAGCGGGGTTTGGACCGTCCGGACGGTGGCGGCGTGCCGGCCGCGCCCGGCACGCCCGAGAAGCCGTCGTGGGCCTTTGTTTTCGCCTATCTGCAACTATGGGATGTGGCGGAAAACCGCTTGCTGCACGAATATCTGGTCGATGATACCCGGCGGCGCCCGGCCGAACCGCTGCCGTCGTCCGCCCTCATCAAGTCGCTGGATTTCAGCCCCGACGGCCGCTGGCTGCTGATGCGACAAAATGACCCGCAGGCTCCCAATATCCATGTCCTCGACGTTGTCACCGGCCAGTACGTCTGGAGTTCGGAGGGGCCGACCGGTCCGGGCGTGTGTCGCTTTTCGCCGTCGGGAGAGATGTTTGCCTGTAGAGGGGAGAGGAAGACTCTGGTCTTCAAGAAACACAAATAAACCAAGGGGCACGCTCGAGGCGGGCGCGAAGAATACCCGCGCCGTTGGGGCGAAAATCAGGAGAAAAACATCATGGCCGTTACCTATGGTGAATTTACTCGCCTAGCCAACCACGTTTATTCCGTAAGCCGCGAGGCGACCCTACATTGCGCCTCCGCCATTCGAAACGCCGCAAAGGCAGGTCGGTCGCCCGAGGATGGCGCATGCGATCGATACGCGAAAGCGGAAGCGAATCATCGTCGGCTGGGCCTTCAGTGGGCGTGGACGGCTGCGCTGTTGTTGGCCGTCGGCGTTGCCAGCGCGCAGCAGGAAACGCCTTCCTCCGGGGAGGACAATCCCCCGTCGCCTTCGCTGCCGCCTCTGCCGCCGCCCACCGCCGCCCAGCTCGAGCGCGGGCGCGAACTGCTCGACAAGATCGTTTACGTCGCCGGCCACGTGCCGCTGACTGATGCCGCTGCCGTGCTCGAGGTTTTTGGCTTCAGTGATCTGCGCACGATCGTTTTTCCCAAATATACCAGCGTGGCTCCCAAAGGAAAGGGTGGGGAAAGCGCGATACCGCAGGAACTTTTGGGGACCGGGTTTGATTCCATCGAGGTTCGCTCGCGGATGCTGGTGCTGCCGCCTCAGGTGTGGGCTTGGCTCGGTGGACGCTTTTCCCTCACCGAAACGTGTGTGTCCATCGACGCGGTGCGAGAGCTGTTTACGCCGCTGGCCTCGAAAGTGGAGAGCCGTCGCATTCTTGACATTCATCCCGTTCCCCGGCCCAAGCCGCTGCATTCAACGGGGGACCTGGCTTTCTCTCTGATACAGCATCCGTTTTCCAGGAGCGCTGTAATCAGCTTCCGTTTCGAGTACCAGACCTGCGCAACACGCTTTTCTTTGACCCACGTCTTGCCGTCCGAGGAGAATACCCCGTGAGCACCGCCGATCTGACCAACGCCGACTTTGGTGACAAATTCGCCGCCATTCAACCCTATGTCACATCGACCGCGCTTGCGTATATCAATCGCTCGGAGCGCTTGAAGGAACTGGTTCGCACGTATCAGGCGGATACGCGAACAAACGATGTGGTTGTCAATGCAGCAAAACCGGATGCGGCCTGGTACAACGTACCAGTCGTTCACAACGGCGAAACGGAACGCGGCGTCCTCTCTTTCGGCCCCAACACCATCAACACCCTGCCCAGGTTGATCGAAGTCCTGTCGCACGAGCTGGGCCACTACGTGGTGGAAAACCCTGGAGCAGTCAGTCATCGCCAACGCCCGAAATGTCGCGGTCGCGGCTGTTCTCGGCGCGAGCGACGCGGAAGCGCGCAGACAGGGCGCGAATGATTACGAGGCGGCCTGCCACCTGACCGAGGGATACGCGGTCCTGGAGACGGCCAGAATCATTGATCAAATGGTTGCCAACGGCGGATTGAGCAACTCTGACGGTAGCTGGATGCTAAGGAAACACTGAAAAAATCCCAAGCCAAGCGAGCGGTGATTTGACAGAATTTTGTGATTGACGAACAGGACGCTTGGCCATGCAAATCAGTTTTTCGGAACTGGAGTGCGCGAACAAGAAGCGAGTCACCCGGCGGGATCGGTTTCTCGCTGAACTAGACGCGTTGACGCCTTGGCCGTCGCTGATGGCGGCGATTGAGCCGTACTACCCCAAAGGGGAAGGACGAGGACGGTCGCCCATGGGTTTGGGGCGGCTATTGCGCATGTACATCGTCCAGAACTGCTTTGGGCTGTCCGATGAAGGGATCGAAGACGCCCTTTACGATAGCCAAGCGATTCGTCGATTCGTGGGTATTGACCTGGGCCGGGAGGACGCACCGGATGCGACCCGTCTATTGCGCTTCCGGCACTGGCTGGAAGCGCGCCCGTTGACGGAGACGATCTTCAATGCCATCAATGCCCATCGGGCCGAGCGGGGTCTCTTTCTGCGTCAAGGCACGGTCATTGATGCCCCCCTGATTGCGGCACCGCCCTCGACCCAGAATCGCACGGGAGAGCGGGACCAGGAAATGCACCAGAGCAAGAAGGACAATCAATGGCACTTTGGCATGAAGGCTCCTATGGGTGTGGATGCCCATCGCGGCCTGACGCACACGGTGATCGGCACGGCGGGAAACGTCAGCGACATCCGTCAGGCCAACGCCCTTTTGCAGGGGGACGAAACGGTTGTCTTTGGCGATGCGGGGTACACCGGCGTTGAAAAGCGCGCAGAGAGCCAAGGCGTCCCCGTCACCTGGCACGTGGCCCGGCGTCCTGGCAAACGCCGGGCGCTGGCCCAGGATACGGAAGGCAAACTGGCGGCGCGGCTGGAACAGAAGAAGGCCCGTATCCGAGCAAAGGTCGAACACCCCTTCCATGTGGTCAAGAACCTCTTCAAGCACAAGAAGACGCGCTACAAGGGCTTGGCGAAGAACACTGCCCAGTTGATGACCCTGTTCGGCTTCGCCAATCTGCTTCTGGCACGACGATGCTTGTCGGCGATCAACGCCCAAGGTGCGTCTTGAAACAGGAAATCAGCCAAGAGTTGGCCCATTGAATCGAAAAATCGAACAAAAAAATACGCCCCCACGCTAACTCCACCGCTTATCGAATGCAAAGTGCGATTTCTTCAGCGTTTCCTTAGATATCCAGAGTGTGGGCTTTGTCTGTGAACTAACTTTGTTCATGTCTTTATCGTCTATGCAATTAAACATAGGAGAGTGAGAATGGCTGATGTGACTTTTACCACGACGCACTGGGACTTGGCGTCGATTCCCACGCCCAACAGAATCGCTGCCGATTTGGTGGACGCTCTGAGACAGTCGTTGAATTACATTAACGGGCTCGAACTGCTTTCGGAAGGAGGAACCTCAACCACCTACCAAGGAACATTCACCAACGGAGGCGCGGTCAACGTTAGTGGGTATGGATTGGAGACCAACCTTTGGCATGTCTCCTCCATGACCTACGCCGAGCCGGCAAACAACGTTTCAGTTAACATCTCGGCGGACTTGATGGTCAACTTCGATACGGATGCTTTCAGCGGCAGCCTGTCATCGACCAATTTCAAATTGTTCAATCTCGAGCTGTCAGGGATCGGCACCACGTACCTCAATACTTTCGGGTCTGGCAGCGGATCCTGGCAAGAACTGACCTACAAAGTGTCCGGCCTGACGACACGGTTCGAGAATGCAGCGGTCACCTACAACGGCTATCAGGCAAGCGGCACCATCGGCCAGCTAACCCTCATCTCGCCAGACGGTGAATCGATTGTGGTTAGCAATTCGAACAAACTCACCGCTCCGTTCCTTAACGGCCTCCAGGGGAACAGCTGGTCGTACTTTCTTTCTGCCGCCTTCCTGGATGGCAATGACCATCTGACCGGAACAGACGAGAACGACTCGTTCAGCGGTTTCGCTGGCGATGATGTCCTGACGGGCCAAGATGGTAGCGACACCCTCGACGGAGGCCCCGGCAACGACGCCCTTGACGGTGGCGCGGGCGGCGACACCGCCAGCTACGCCGGAGCCAGCGTCGGCGTCAGCGTGACGCTGGCAACGCTGGGGGTCCCGCAGAACACCGGCGGCGCCGGTCTCGACACTCTTCTCGCCATCGAACACCTCATCGGCAGCGGTTTCAGCGACACGCTGACCGGCAATGCCGCGGTCAATACCCTCGACGGCGGCGCCGGTGGCAACGACACCCTGAACGGCGGCGCCGGCGCCGACACTCTGATCGGCGGCGACGGCAGCGACTACTACATCGTCGACAACCCCGCGGATGTCGTCAGCGAAAGCAACGCCGATCCGATCAGCGGCGGCATCGACACCGTCCACAGCGTAGCCACGGCCTTCACCCTCAGCGCCAACGTCGAAAACGGCCGCATCCTCGCCACCGGCGCCGCCAACCTCACCGGCAACACCCTCGACAACCTCCTCTTCGCCGGCACCGGCCACAACGTCCTCAGCGGCGGCGCCGGCGCCGACACCCTGGTCTGGCTGTACGGCG
>JAEUOJ010000015.1 GCA_016789495.1 Accumulibacter sp.
GCGATCCGGACGGTGATCCGCTGTCGGTCACTTCGATCGACATCACCGGCCTGCAGGGGACGATCAGCGCCTTCACCGACGGGCACTTCAATTTCACCCCACGCGCCGGCTTCACCGGCACCACCAGTTTCAACTACAACATCTCCGATGGTTTCGGCGGCTTCGACACTGGGACGGTAACCATTCGTGTCGGCAACTCCGCGGCGAACGCCAACGACGACAGCTATGCCATTTACACCGGGCAACGCCTGCATGTCGCCGCTCCCGGCCTGCTGGCCAACGACAGCGATCCGGACGGCGACCCGCTGTCGGTCACCTCGCTCGACATCACCGGCCTGCAGGGATCGATCAGCCCTTTCATCGACGGCCATTTCGATTTCACTCCCAGTGCCGGTTTCGTCGGCACGACCCACTTCACCTATACCATCACCGACGGCTTCGGCGGCTTCGATACCGCGACAGTGAACATCGATGTCGCCCCGCTGCCCACCGTAACCGAGCGCATCGGTGACGCACCTGAACGACAGTCTGGCGTGGGCGGCCAATGGGCGGCGGCATGGACCAACACCGCGATCGTCAGTTCGATCACACACAAGGCGGACGTCACCAACACCTCCGAAAGTTGGAGCGCCGTCCAACTGAGCGGCTTGAGTCCTCAGACGCTGGCCGGCGGTGACATTTACAGCGGTGACTTGGGAGTCAGCGGTCAATCGGTGGCCAGCAGCAACGTTCGTCAGGAAATCGATGGCAAGGAAGGACTACGCATCAACTTGGCCGAAGCCGCCACCGGTCTGACGGTTTATCTGTCGCGTCTGTTCGCCCAGGACGATGGCGGCACTTTCTTCGAAAGCGGCCGCATTCGCCTGCTCGATGCTGTCGGCACCCTCATCAAGGAAAGCAGTTTCCATGCCGGCAACCTGGCCGGAAGCCAATCGCTGACCTTGCATTCGGACATTTCCTTCAGTGCGGTCGAAATCAATGCCGGCGTCTACAACGCATCCGGCAACTTCATTCACGGCGGATATGCCCAGGCTGACGGCCGCTTCGCCAGCGGGGTAACCATCGACGCCTTCGGCGGCAAACACGGCAGCGATTTCCTGATCGACAAGATCGACTTTCAGGTGCCGGTAGCCGGCGTGCCGCTCGACGTTTTCATCGGCTGAATGGAAGAAAAGAGCCGTCACCCACGAGTCGAGTCGCCCGAGAGGATCCGACCAATGGCTACGAGCCCCATCCATCGCGTGATCATGCGCAGAGTCAACAAGTGGGCCACGCCACAGTTCGCCGTCAGCATCGATTTCCACCACGAAGTCAGTTAACCAAACAAGCTCTGTTGCGATTCCACCATTCAGGCACCCGCGATCAGCCAACTCCTAGGAACCTTGTCATGAAATCCTCATCCATTCTCCGCAAATTTCAAACCGGGCTGTTGGTGTGCGGCGCGCTGCTCGCCGCCAACGTTTCGGCGACTGTGATCGTCGAACGCC
The DNA here is from genome assembly GCA_016789495.1 of Accumulibacter sp. Taxonomy (GTDB): domain Bacteria; phylum Pseudomonadota; class Gammaproteobacteria; order Burkholderiales; family Rhodocyclaceae; genus Accumulibacter. Next base: position 1,488 of record JAEUOJ010000015.1, read on the forward strand.
TGCCGACGACAACGGCCACCGGCATTCAGGCCGACAACAGTTCCGGCGCTCCATATACCGAGTCGGTGAGTCTGGCGGCCACATCAATCAATCGTTTGACCTGGTGGGGTTACTACCTCGGCGGCGGTCCGGCAGATGATCTGTTCGTCGCGCAATTCGACGGTCTCAACCTGGCGGGCAGCGTGACCAGTTTTGCCGCGGGCCAAGTCGACGGAATCGATCTCTACCGCTATGAACTGGCCTTGGCGACCCCCTATCTTTTCGCCGGCGGCTCCGATCTGCAAATCGACCTGATCAACGACAGCCTCGATGTGCAATGGTTCTGGCAAGGCGCCGCTTCTGCCGGCGGCAACGCCCCTCGCGCCCTGAGTCTGACGCGCAACGATGTCCCAGAACCCGGAATGCTGGCCCTGCTCGCGATCGGCGGGATGTCGCTGCTCCTGGTCAGCCGGTATCGCTGCAGGGCTCGACAGCCACAGCGGGCAACTCTCCTGGCCCGGCAACCGGCATCGCGGAGTGAAAACCGGGTCGCATGATACGGTTCGGATAGGCAGCACCGGCCAGCCTTGGCGCAAGGCCATGCAATCTGGAACGACGCGAGTACACGCCGAGACGACTCATGCAGCCGGATTGGCAGCCACCCCGAGGAGCGTAGCGACAGGCGCCGGCAAGCCCGCGGGCCGGCTGTCGACGAGGGCGAAGGGTTGTTGAACCGACGACAAAGGGTTCAAACCGCCGGGCCACGATATCACTGCCACGGGCAAGGTAGAGAAGAACCAAGCGTCCATCGAGAAAACCACCTTGCCCCCGGCCAGCGACTAGCCGCGCAGGAAATCCTGCGCGATGCGCACCTGCCCTTCTTCGAGGAACATCGGCGCATGGCCAACCTTGGGCACTTCGACCAGGGTGGCTTTCGGACCGCGAATCGTCATTTCACTCGCCGTCTCGGCCAGCAGAATGTCCGACTGCGCGCCGCGTACGACTAGCGTCGGACAGCGGATGGCGTCGTACATCGGCCAGAGGTCGATGTCCTTGGTGTCGAGATAAACCTTTTGATAAGGCTGGGCGATCCCCCGGTCGTAATTCATTTCCACGCCGCCGCCGGGTTTGACACGCGTACCGGCGACGGTCATGTACCGCCATTGCGCGTCGCTCATTTCCCCGAACGGCGCGCAAACCGTGCGCACATAGCTTTCGGCCTCGGCCAGGTCGGCAAAATCCGGCGCCAGGCCGAGATACTCGCCGATCCGCCTCAAGGCGTCGATGGCAACCGTCGGTCCGACGTCATTGAGTACCAGCCGGCTGATCGGCGAAGCCGGCAGACTGGCAAGGAACATACCGATCAGGCCGCCCATCGAGGTTCCCAGCCAATGCACCGTCTCGACGCCCAGACGAGCGATCAAGGTGATCACGTCGTTGGCGTAAACCGGAATCGCGTAATCGTCGGCGAACGGCAGGCGGTCACTATTGCCGCGACCGACGATATCCGGGCATACCACCCGGTAGTCGCCGGCCAGCGAATTGGCCAGCACGTCGAAATCACGGCCATTGCGCGTCAGGCCATGCACGCAAATCAGGACGCGCGGATTCGCCGGATCACCCCATTCGGTGTATGCCATGCGATGCAAGCCGTGCGGACCCAGGCATTGCACTCGCCCCTCACGCGCCGGATGAATCGTTGGACGTTCCCCGGCACGCGCGGAAACCACCAGTTCTTCGAATTGATTGAGTATCACCATCATTGCACCCCGTAATCGCTCCTTGAATCAGTCGGATGAAAACATGATCCGCCCTCTGCTTCCGTCTTGCAAAGGGTGGGGTTCATGCTAACAGTTTTCCTGAGTCTGCTGGCCGATCCAATGTTCCAGGAATGGTCGTGGTGGGTCGCATGTCCCCGGTTCTGGTCGTTGAAACCCTCGGAGCCCGACGGAATGAGGCGACACAAGAGACGTGGAAGTAGAACGCCATTTGCCAGGGATTTCAACGGATAGCGGGTCCCTTCGTCCAGATAGCCGGAAAAGTATCCCCTGTCGCCCAACGTGTTGCCACCAAGCGGGTCAAGCCGAAAGGCATCGAGTCAGCTTGCTTCACCCTGGAAGACGGCATTCCGGAGAGACAGCGCCCAACCCTGGCCGTCGAACTTCGCCAAGGCGGCAGGGCTCGCCGTCGAAAAAACGCCAGCGATTAGGCAATTCACGGCAGACGAACCGAATCGTCGTCCGACCGGCGAGCAAGTTCTGCCCAGGTGAAATTGATGTGTGCCAGCATCGCCCGCCGAGCGTCTTCCGGCCGATGGGTACGAATCGCCTCCCAGATCTCCAGGTGTTGCCGGCACAGACGCTCGGTCATCTCGCCCGAGGGATCCTCCAGGCCGATGATGTTCAGACTGATATGCTCGCGCAGCATGCGCACGATGCCGGAATGAAGATACAGAAACATACTGTTGTGCGACGCTTCGGCAATGAGCTCGTGAAAATCGGCGTCGGCCCGGTATTCCTCTTCCTTCTGCCCACTGCGACACGCGGCAAGCAACCGTATGACGGCTTCCTCGATCTTTTTCAGATCGGCGGCGTCGGCGCGCAGCGCGGCGAAATAGGCGGTGGCGCCCTCGAGCTCGCGGCGAAACTCGAGCGTATCCCAGCGCAAATCAGGCTGCGCGGCGACCAGTTGCCGCCAGGGAGAGGAAATGGCGCCCTGCAGCCGGTTGCTGACGAAAACTCCGCAGCCCGGCTTGCTGAACAGCAGCCCCCGTTCTTTCAAGCGGGAAATCGCTTCGCGAACCGAATTGCGCGAAACGCCCAGTTCATCGGCCATCACCCGCTCCGGCGGTAAGCGCATGCCGACCGGCCAAGAGCCGTCGACCAGGTGAACCTCGATGGCCTTCTGGGCCCGTTCTGTCACGCTCTGCATAACCATACCCCTGCTCCCTGTCGTCTGCTGTGAATCGGCTCCTCTACCGTGTCGATGGCGCGAATAAATTGGTCCTACCAATTTTCGCCCATTTTGATCTCCGATTAGTCTTTGCGCCATCGATGTCTCACAATGTGCAAGCCATTACCATAAGGTGAATCCCGAAAGGGTCCGATTGAAGACGCCCGTGCTCGCCGCGCGGAACTTGAGAGGAGAAAACCGGCATGAATCCGCTTGTTACCGTCCTTCAACAGCACTTTCCCGCACAGCGGGTGATCACCGATGAACTTCGCCGACTGGCCTGGGGCACCGACGCCAGTTTTTACCGTTTGATCCCGCAAGTCGTCGTCGTCGTCGAAAACGAGAACGACGTCGTGCAACTGCTGCGTATCGCCCGTCAGCAGCGGGTACCTCTGACTTTCCGCGCCGCCGGCACCAGCCTTTCCGGGCAGGCGGTGACTGACGGCATCCTGGCGCTGATTGGTGAACACTTCGCCGGTTTCGAACTGGCCGCCGATGCACGCAGCGTGCGACTCGGGCCGGGAATCATCGGTGGCGAGGTCAATCGACGCCTGGCGCCGTTCGGCTGCAAGATCGGCCCCGACCCGGCGTCGATCGCCACCTGCAAGATTGGCGGTATCGCCGCCAACAACGCCTCCGGGATGTGCTGCGGCACGGCCCAGAACAGTTACCAGACCGTTCTGGGAATGCGGGTGATACTCGCCGACGGCAGCATTCTCGATACCGAGGACGCCGCCAGCCGAACCGCTTTTCGCGCCAGCCACTCGCCGCTGCTCGACGAACTCGAACGACTCGGACAACAAACACGTGCCGATGCCTCGTTGGCGCAACGCATCCGCGATAAATTCAAGATCAAGAACACCACCGGTTACAGCCTGAACGCGCTGGTCGATTACAGCGATCCGGTCGATATCCTGCTCCATCTGATGATCGGCTCGGAAGGGACGCTGGCGTTCATTTCCCGCATCAGCTATCGCACGGTTCCGGAAGACCCCTGCAAAGCCAGCGCCTTGATTTTCTTTCCCGATATCGAAACCGCCTGCCAGGCGGTGGTACGGCTGAAAACTCAGCCGGTGTCGGCCGTCGAATTGCTCGACCGTGCCGCGCTACGTTCGGTGGAGAAGCAGCCCGGCTTGCCGTCGGTGATCCGCACGCTCGGCGAATCGGTCGCCGCCTTGCTGGTCGAAGTGCGTTCACCGGAACCGCTCGAACTGCAAACGCGGATCGATGGCGCATTGGCCGTCCTCGCCGGCATCGCCACCGTCGAACCGCCGGCGTTTTCCACTGATCCGCAGACCTGTGAGATGTTCTGGAAAGTACGCAAGGGAACCTTTCCGTCGGTCGGCGCGGTACGGCGCACCGGCACGACGGTGATCATCGAGGACGTCGCTTTCCCGATCGCCTCGCTGGCGCCGGCGACGCTCGATCTGCAGGCGCTGCTCAGGCGGCACGGGTACCACGAAGCGATCATTTTCGGACACGCTCTGGAAGGCAATCTGCACTTCGTCTTCACCCAGGATTTTGGCGATCCGGCGGAAATCAGTCGCTACGCGGCGTTCATGGACGAGGTCTGCCACCTGGTGGTTGACAAATACGACGGCTCGCTGAAGGCCGAACATGGCACCGGCCGGAACATGGCACCTTTCGTCGAACTGGAATGGGGAGCGCAAGCCACCGATTTGATGCGCCGGATCAAGGCGCTGTTCGACCCCGAACAGTTGCTCAACCCCGGGGTGATCCTCAACGACGACCCGGCCGCGCACCTCAAGAATCTCAAACCGATGCCGCCGGCCGAAGACCTGGTCGACCGCTGTATCGAATGCGGTTTCTGTGAACCGCTGTGTCCCTCGCACCAACTGACCCTGTCGCCACGCCAGCGCATCGTCGGCTGGCGCGAATTGTCGCGGCGCAGCGCCGCCGGCGAAGCCTCCGGTGATGCCGGCGATGCCTACCCCTATTTCGGACTCGACACTTGCGCCGGATGCGGCCTGTGTTCCACCGCCTGCCCGGTCGGCATCAATACCGGCGACTTGACCCGTCGCTTGCGCGGTCGTCGGCAGAGCACCCTGGCACGTCACGTCGGCAACTGGACCGACAGGAATTTCGCGACGGTGGCTTCGACCGCCCGTCTCGGCCTGCGAATAGGTCATCTCACCGGCTCAGTGGTCGGTCAGCGAACGGTACGCTGGCTGTCGGGCGGCGCCTGGAAATCACCGATGCCACAAGCAGGACAGGCTGTGCCGGCGCAACCGGCGGACGGCGACCCGGTGGTGTACTTTCCGGCTTGCGGCGGGCGAATTTTTGGTCCGAATGCCGCCGGAGAAGCGCAATTGGGTGAAGTCATCCAGCGTCTCTTGATCCGCGCCGGTTACGCGCCGCGACTGCCGCACGGCGTGGACGGCCTGTGCTGCGGCCAGATGATGGCCAGCAAAGGACTGGCCGAGCAAGCCGACGCCAGCGCGGCGCGTCTCGAAGCCGCGCTCCGCGAAGCCAGCGAGAACGGCCGATATCCGATAATCATGGACGCCAGCACCTGCAACGCGCGCATGCGGGAGTATCTGGCCGGACGGCTGCCGCTGTTCGACTTCCATGAATTCGCTCACGATGCCCTGCTGCCGCGGCTCAAGCTGATCCGGCAACCTGGTCCGATCGCCCTGCACGTCAACTGCAGTGTCCGCAAGAGCGGATCGGACGGCAAACTGCAGAAAGTGGTCAGCGCCTGCGTCGAACAGGTGATCGCCCCGGCCAGCGTCGGCTGCTGCGGTTTTGCTGGCGACCGCGGTTTTGTCGTCCCCGAGCTGAACCAGCATGCCTTGCGCACCCTGCGCGACGCCTTGCCGGCGGACTGCCGTCACGGCGTATCGACCAATCGCACCTGTGAAATCGGCCTGACCACGGAAAGCGGCCGCAGTTACCGCTCGGTGGCCTACCTCCTCGAAGAATGCAGTCGTCCTGAAAACATCGGTGCCTGTTGAGCCGGGCGGACGACGGTTTTGCTGTTAACCCGCTTCATTCACACCAAAGGAGCTTCACCATGCAAGCTTGGCAGCACCTATACAACCCAGCAGGAAATCTGTGGCTGTCGTCGCTAATCGCGGCGATACCGATCATCTTCTTCTTCGTCGCCCTGGCGGTAATGCGCCTGAAGGGCCACATCGCCGGAACAATCACCGTCTTGCTGGCGCTCGGCGTGGCGATCCTGTTCTACGGCATGCCACTGGACATGGCACTGGCCTCGGCGGGATACGGCTTTCTCTACGGATTGTGGCCAATCGCCTGGATCATCGTCACCGCGGTCTTCCTCTACAAGATCACCGTCAAAACCGGCCAGTTCGACATCATCCGCGCCTCGGTGGTCTCGCTCACCGAAGACCAGCGGCTGCAGATGTTGCTGGTCGGCTTCGCCTTCGGCGCCTTCCTGGAAGGTGCCGCCGGCTTCGGTGCGCCGGTGGCGATCACCGCGGCATTGCTCGTCGGCCTGGGTTTCAACCCGCTCTACGCTGCCGGCCTGTGCCTGATCACCAATACCGCGCCGGTCGCTTTCGGCGCGATGGGCATCCCGATCATCGTCGCCGGCCAGGTAACCGGCATTGACGCCTTCAAGATCGGTCAGATGGCTGGCCGGCAACTGCCATTCCTGTCGGTACTGGTCCCGTTCTGGGTGATCGCCATCATGGACGGCGTACGCGGCATTCGCGAAACCTGGCCGGCGATTCTGGTCACCGGCGTCAGCTTCGCGGTCACCCAATTCCTCACCGCCAATTTCATCGGTCCCGAGCTGCCGGACATCACCTCGGCGCTGGTCAGCCTGATCTCGCTGTCGGTTTTTCTCAAGTTCTGGAAACCGAAGCGCATTTTCCGCTTCGCCGATCAGCAGGCAACGTTACGCACCGAAAGCCACTCGCTCGGCGCGGTGCTCAAGGCCTGGTCACCATTCGCCATTCTGACCGTCTTCGTCACCATTTGGTCGCTGAAGCCGTTCAAGGCGCTGTTCGCCAAGGGCGGCGATCTGGCTTGGACGGTAATCAACACCTCGGTGCCGATGCTCGACAAACTGGTGATCAAGATGCCACCGATCGTCAAGGCGGCCAGTCCCTACGCGGCGTCGTATTCGTTCAACTGGCTGTCGGCCACCGGCACGGCGATTCTTTTTTCCGCCATCGTCACGGTGATCATGCTGCGCATGCGCCCGATGGACGCGGTCAAGGCCTTCACTGAAACACTGGGCGAACTGATCAAGCCGATTTACTCGATTGGCATGGTGCTGGCCTTCGCCTTCATTGCCAATTACTCGGGTCTGTCGGCCACGTTGGCGCTGTTGCTCGCCGGCACCGGCGTCGCCTTCCCGTTCTTCTCGCCGCTACTCGGCTGGCTGGGCGTTTTCCTGACCGGTTCCGACACTTCGTCGAACGCGCTGTTCTGCAACCTGCAAGCCACCACCGCCCAGCAGATCGGTGTTTCCGACACCTTGATGGTCGCCGCCAACACCACCGGCGGCGTCACCGGCAAGATGATTTCGCCACAATCGATCGCTGTCGCCTGCGCCGCCGTGGGTCTAGTCGGACGCGAATCGGACCTGTTCCGCTTCACCGTGAAACACAGCTTGATGCTCTGCTTCATCGTCGGTGTAATCACCACCATTCAGGCCTATTTGTTGCCGCAGATGATTCCGTGAGTCGATAGAAAGACGGGACGGAAAAAATGGGGATGCAACCGTCGGATCGTGAGCACGACCGCCGGTCAATCCCGGATCATGAGTTCCCGCCATAAGTGGTTTATCCAGCCAGCCAGCTCACCGGCTGGCTCAGGAACTTGACGTGTTTCCACGTCCATGTCGGCGATGCCACCGTCGGTGACGAAGGAAAAGCGGCTGTTCTTTACGGTCATTGATCTTTTCGCGCAGCCGGACCGATCCAGGCGAGAACGTTTTGATGGTTAGAGAAGGCGCAAAACGAATCAATGACTCGTCAGTGATTTTGCGTTCAAAGCCCGATCCGTCAGCGACAGATGTTGGCTGTAGCGTGGCTTGAGTCGATACAGCTGCGCCGGTCGATGGGCTTTGCCGGTTTCCATGGCACCCTCCACCGCTTCCAGCATATCGAGCTCCTCAATTTTGCGGCGGAAACTCACCTTGTTGATCGGTTCGCCGAGAATGGCTTCATAGACGCCTTGAAGTTGCGGCAAGGTGAATAACTCTCCGCAGAGATACACCGGTAGCGAGGAATAGGCGCTTTTGTCGCGTACCCGCCGAACGGCGGTTTCAATGATTTTCTGGTGATCGAAAGGAAGCCCGCGCACCTTGTCGATCGGCATCAGTACGACTTCAAGGTGGCTGGCGGCGGCAATCACGTCATTGGGTACCAGCGCGTAGTAAACCACGGAGAGCGACCACCCACGCGGGTCACGAGCGCGACCGGAAAAAGTGGCCAATTGTTCGAGGTATGGACTGACGATTCCCGCTTTTTCACGCAGCGTCCGCTCGGCGGCATCCCGGGTGTCGACATCGTCTTCGGCATGTATGTAGCCCCCTGGTAATGCCAATACACCGACAAACGGCGCATGGTCACGCTTGAGCAGCGCCACGTGCAGCACGCTGTTTTTCAATGTCATTAATACGACGTCAATAGTACAAATGATGGATGACATGGCTTGCAGAACTGGAAAAAATTCAGGAACTTTGAATCATAACAAATCTAACGAAATAAATAGCTACATTATGAAAAATATGTCGATGAAACGACCAATCAAACTATTAGTTGCATTATTCAACTAAGTTGCCTATAGTTTGCCCAGGCGCTGAACTTTGAGCGGCCTCGAACGAGAGAACAACATGGCAATCCGGAGCATTCATCTCGCGATCACCGATCCACGGAATGACTGCTGCGCGCTTCCCGCGAGTGAGCGTCCGGCCAGGGGAGGAGTGCGGCAGACGCCCGCCTTGCCGGTGGTCGGGGCCGATCTCGATGTGCAATGTGTTGCCCGCCTGCTTCGCGAAGGCGGCGACGGATTGAACCCTCACTATCGCGGCAGCTTTGCTGACTATCCCTGGCGGAGACGGCAGTCCCGGCTTTCAGGCGATGACCGGGCACATGATCAAGAACCACGGTACTGGCGGCGTCTACCAGCGGCTGTTGCCGACCGGCGGCATGAACCCGGTCACCGGGTGAGCAGCGCAGTATCAAGGGACTGGTCGTGCCGCGCCATCGTGGGGCGCAAAGCACCGAGTCGTCGGACGGCTTGTCTTTCCTGCCGGCCATCCGCGAAGAACTCGCGGGAGTGAAGCATACCGACCTTGAGTTGATGGCGTAGTCAGGAGAACAAGAATGAGTCGCCGTATTCAGGAACCCGTTGTCCGCAGTCTGCTGGAAAACGATCTCTATAAATTCACCATGTGGCAGGCCTTGTTGCACAGCCACCCTGACGCGCAGGCGGAATACGCCTTTTTCTGCCGAAATCGTCCGCTCTATCCACTGGCGGAATTGCAAGCCGATGTCGACGCCGAACTGGAGCGTTTGTGCAGTCTGACATTCAAGCAGGACGAGCTGGATTACTTGCGCAGCTTGCGCTTCATCAAGAGCGACTTTGTTGATTTTCTATCGATATTCCGCTTTCAACGACGCTTCATTGAAACGCGGCTGGCAGGCGACAAACTGTGTGTTGTGGCGCGAGGGCCGCTCGTGCATGTGATGGCCTTTGAAATTTTTGTGCTCTACATCGTCAACGAGCTGTATTTCCGCCGCCTGCCCAGCGATCCGTCGGTGATGGCCAGCGCGAGGGATCGTCTGGCTGCCAAGGTGGCCTGGGTAAAATCCAGGTCGGCGGCCCTGAGTTCGGCGACTGAACCGTTCATCTTCTTCGATTTCGGTTTGCGCCGTCGCTACTCCGGCGTATGGCACGAGGAAGTCGTGCGTACTTTGGCGAAGGAATTACCGGAACACTTCCGAGGCACATCGAATGTACTGTTTGCCAAAAACTTCGGATTGACGCCCATCGGCACGATGGCGCATGAATACCTGCAGGCTTACCAAGCCTTTGGTTTCCGCCTACGCGATTTCCAGAAGGCCGCCCTGGAGGGCTGGGTGCAGGAATATCGTGGGGACCTGGGCGTGGCTTTGACCGATGTGGTGGGCATGGACGCCTTTCTTGCCGACTTCGACCTCTACTTCACCAAGCTGTTCGACGGCCTGCGTCATGACTCCGGTGATCCGGTTGCATGGGCCGAGAAGGCGCTGGCGCACTATCAACGATTGCACATCGACCCGCTGAGCAAGCGCCTAGTGTTTTCGGACGGACTGGATCTGCCGCGTGCCATCGCGCTCTACCAGCGCTTCCGTGGGCGCGTGTTGACGGCTTATGGCATCGGTACCGACCTGTCCAACGATACCCCGCACCAGGCGCTCAATGTGGTCATGAAAATCATTTCCTGCAACGGCCAGCCGGTGGCCAAGCTGTCGGATTCGCCCGGCAAAACCTTGTGCGAAAATCAAACCTACCTGGCTTATCTGCGCCAAGTGTTCAATCACCCGGCGGAGGCGGCATGAGCCAATTCCGTATCACCCTCGCGCAGCTCAACCCCACCATTGGTGACATTGCGGGCAATATTGCCTTGATGCGCCAGGCGGCCGAGCAGGCGGTGCAGGAACAGGCCCAGATGGTGGTGTTCCCCGAGCTGTCCCTCACCGGTTATTCGCCGGGCGACCTGCTTGATGAACTGGATTTTGTTGAACGCGCCGTCCAAGGGGTAGACACCCTGCTTGCGGCAACGCGGGAAATGCCAGGGTTGTGCTGGGTTATCGGGGCGCCCATGCCTTGCATCGGCCCCGGCAAGGCGCTGGAAAACTGCCTGCTCGTACTGCGCGATGGCCAGATCGTTTTGCGCTACGCCAAACAGTTGCTGCCGACCTACAACATCTTCGACGAACGCCGCCATTTCGAACCGGGGTCGGATGTCGCCAAGGTATTGCGCGTCGGACAGACCCAGATCGGCTTTCTGATCTGTGAGGACGGCTGGAACGACGAAGGTACCGCTTACCCGGTCAATCCGTTCTCCCGTCTAGCGGACGCGGCGCCCGATCTGGTCGTATCGATCAACGCCAGCCCTTCACATATCGGCCAACGCGAACATCGTCACCGTTTGTTCGCCGCCGCGAGTCGTCGCCACAAACTGCCCTTGGTGTACGTCAATCAGGTGGGTGGGCATGATCAACTGATCTTCGATGGCGCCTCCTTCGTCGTGTCGCCCCAAGTCGGAGTGGTTTACGAAGCCCCGCGCTTTGTGGAATCGGTGACCACGCTGCAATGGGATGGTCAGCGTTTTCTGGCGGGCAGCGGAGAAAGCTTGCCGCCGGTCGCCGTCGAAGGCTTGCCCGTCATGGAGTTCTATCGCCGCCAGATCGAATTGGGCCTGCGCGACTATGCGCGCCGTTGCCAGTTCAGGCAAGCGGTGGTCGGCTGCTCGGGCGGCATCGATAGCGCGTTGACGCTGGCACTGGCCGTCGAGGTCCTGGGGGCGGAAAACGTCGTCGGCATCACCATGCCGTCGCGGTTTTCCAGCGAGGGTAGCGTCAGCGACTCCGCCGTGTTGTGCCGCAACCTGGGCATCCGCCTCTTCGAACACCCGATCCACAATATCGTCGGTCAATACGAATCCGGGTTTCACACCGCCTTCGGCCAACCCTTGCAAGGCATTGCCCTGGAAAACCTCCAGGCCCGGGTACGCGGCACCTTGCTAATGGAATATTCCAACAGCTACGGCCACCTGCTGCTCACCACCGGCAACAAGAGCGAGATTTCGGTTGGTTATTGCACGCTCTACGGCGACACCAACGGGGGCCTGGGCCTGATCGGCGATCTCTACAAGAGCGAAGTGTTCGCGCTGTGCCGCCATCTGAACATCTGCGCCGGCCGCGAGCTCATCCCGCAGACGATCATCGACAAGGAGCCGTCGGCCGAATTGGCTCCAGGGCAGCGTGATACCGACAGCCTGCCACCCTATCCACTGCTCGACACCATCCTCCAGATGCTCATTGAAGGCGAACGTCTCGGCACAGATGAACGTTCCGAGGTGGAAGAGGCCTACCGTCGCCTCACGACCGAAGCCGAAGGACAAATGCTGGTAGCGCGTATTCGCCGCATGATCGCCCGCAACGAATATAAACGCCGGCAAGCCCCGCCTATTTTGCGCGTGCGCGGACGAGCCTTTGGTAGCGGCCGTCAGATGCCCATTGCCGCCCACTACACTTGATCCAGGGACGGCATGGTCCAGTTTGTCTACTTGGTTTATTCAGGTCGCCGAGCTTCTTGAGCCTGTGTACGCCATCTGTGACTCTATCCAGGCATGATGCGCCTCTATGATCAGCTTGAGCGCTTCTTCTCTGGTGTCTCCGCAAGAAGAGACAAGGTTTTCTCTCACTGTTTTCACACGAATCAATCATTGCAGAGAATCGCCCGCCCGGCCATTGAGTCCTCGCTTTCTGACTCCAACCTTGCCGATCAGGGCCAGGAGGCGACCGGACGCCCTTCAGCCAGCCAGCCGAGCAGACCTTTGCTGACGTTATAGACCAGCCGATAACCGGCTTGTTCGGAAAGCAGGCGGCTGGCGGCGAGGGTACGGTTGCCCGAGCGGCAAATCAGGATCACCGGTTGTCCGGGCGGGGCCACCGCTTGGATTTTGGCCAGCCATGCCGGCGTGTCAACCCGTCCGCGCGGATCGGCGAAGGTGATCGGCCGGCTGCCGGCGACCAGTCCGGTCTCCCGCCATTCCTCGGCGGTGCGGATATCGATCAAGGGGACACCGGTGGCGGTCAGCCGGGCCAGTTCGGCGTTGTCGATGTCGATCACCGCGGCTCGCAGCGGTGAGACGAGGAGCATCAAACCACAGAAAATGGCGCATTTGGCAAACATCATCGACTCCTGATACAGGGCTCGGTCGCCATCTTATACCGCGACGGCCGGCGGGGGACAAATCGTGCCGTTCCAAGACCCCGGCCACCGCCTATGCTGGTGAAAAAACATGACACTCGCCACGACAGATATTGCTTTTCAGCGCGGTTGCACCGCGCTAGTATGACGCTTCTTTTTTCCTGGCCCCGGCTGGCGCCACTCTCAACGAGAATCGAAAAAGAAAGGACTTTCCGCCTTGAAGCCTACCGATATCGGCGATCCCGACTATTTTCACAAAGTTGTTGATTGTCAGTGGGCTTGCCCTGCCCACACCCCGGTTCCCGAGTATATCCGGCTGATCGCCGCCGGCCGCTACAACGAAGCGTACCTGATCAACTGGACGGCCAACGTCTTTCCCGGCATTCTCGGTCGCACTTGCGACCGACCCTGCGAACCGGCGTGCCGGCGCAGCCGTGTCGAGGATGAGTCGCCGGATGGTCAGGAGCGCAAGGAACCCGTGGCCATCTGTCGTCTCAAGCGCGTGGCGGCCGATTACAAGCAGGATATCCGTCACCTGCTGCCTGCCCCGGCCAGCCAAAAGAACGGCCGGCGTGTCGCTTGCGTCGGTGCCGGTCCCGCGTCATTGACCGTCGCTCGCGACCTGGCGCCCCTCGGCTACCAGGTGGTGGTCTACGACGGCGACGCCAAGCCCGGCGGGATGATGCGCAGTCAGATCCCGAAATTCCGCCTGCCGGAGGAGATCATCGACGAGGAGACCGGCTACGTCCTCGATCTGGGAGTCGAATTCCGCGGCGGCCAATACATCGCCTCGATGAAAGAGCTGCTCGCCGAAGGATACGACGCGATCTTCGTCGGTTCCGGCGCGCCGCGCGGCCAGGATCTCGACATTCCCGGCCGCAAGGAAGCAGCGAAATACATCCATCTGGGCATCGACTGGCTGGCCAACGTCGCTTTTGGCCACACCACGACAATCGGCAAGCGGGTGATCGTCCTCGGCGGCGGCAACACGGCGATGGACTGCTGCCGCTCTTCCCGGCGACTCGGTGGCGAGGACGTCAAGGTGATCGTCCGTTCCGGCTTCGAACAGATGAAAGCCAGCCCCTGGGAAAAAGAGGATGCGATCCACGAAGGCATCCCGATTCTCAACAATCTGGTGCCGAAGACCTTCACTCATAATGGCAGCCGGCTGACCGGCGTCACTTTTCAGAAGGTGCGTTCGGTTTATGACGAGCGGGGCCGGCGGACGCTGGTGCCGACCGGCGAACCCGATCCGCATTTCGAGTGCGACGAAGTGTTGATCGCCGTCGGTCAAGACAACGCTTTCCCGTGGATCGAACGCGATCTGGGTCTCGAATTCGGCAAGTGGGGTCTGCCGGTGCTCAACGAAACGACGCTGCAATCGACGCTGCCGCACGTCTTTTTTGGCGGCGACGCGGCCTTCGGTCCGAAGAACATCATCTGGGCGGTGGCGCACGGTCACCAGGCGGCGGTGTCGATCGACCGCCTGTTGAACGGCGAGGATATCGCCGAGCGCCCGGCGCCGGCAACCCGGCTGATCTCGCAGAAAATGGGTCTGCACGCCTGGCGTTACGACAACGATGTCTCGATCGAGCGCCGACTGCGCGTGCCGCTGCGCGACATCAATGCGGCGCTGAAAAGCATCAAGATCGAAGTCGAGCTGGGCTTCGATCCGCAACTGGCGGCCCGGGAAGCGCAGCGCTGCCTGAACTGCGATGTCCAGACCGTGTTCACCACGCCGCTGTGCATCGAATGCGACGCCTGCATGGACATCTGCCCGATGGACTGCATCAGCTTCGTGGCCAACGGCGACGAAGACGACTTGCGTCCGCGATTGCGTGCGCCAGCGCTGAACCGAGAACAGGATCTCTATGTTTCGGCGCCACTGAAAACCGGCCGGGTGATGGTCAAGGACGAAGACGTCTGTCTGCACTGCAGCCTGTGCGCCGAGCGTTGCCCCACCGGCGCCTGGGACATGCAGAAATTCCGTCTCGACATTACTCACGCCGGTCCGCGCTGCCGCAATGTCGCCGTCGATCGGCCGGCTCCAGCCACCGATCAGCCGCAACTCACCGCCGCCTGAGGAACCTCCATGCAGAAGATCGAAGCGGTCAACGATTTCGTCATCAAATTCGCCAACATCAACGGTTCCGGTTCGGCTTCGGCCAACGAATTGCTCGCCCGGGCCATTCTGCGGATGGGCGTGCCGGTCTCGCCGCGCAATATTTTTCCGTCGAACATCCAGGGTCTGCCAACCTGGTTCGAAGTCCGGATCACCGAGAAGGGCTATCTCGGCCGCCGCGGCGGTGTCGACATGATGGTGACCATGAATCCGCAGACCTGGGAACAGGACGTGCGTGAAGTCGATCCGGGCGGCTACCTATTCTACGACAGCTCCAAGCCCTTGCCGCGCGGCAAGCTGCGCGATGACATCCATTTCATCGGCATGCCTTTGACCGAAATCACCAACGACGCCTATCAGGATTCCCGGCAGCGTCAGTTGTTCAAGAACATCATTTATGTTGGCGCCTTATCGACGCTACTCGGCATCGACCCGCTGGAAATCGAAAAACTGTTCGCCGAACAATACAAAGGCAAGGAAAAGCTGCTCGAACTCAACGTCCAGGCGCTTCATCTCGGCCGGGAGTACGCCAGGGAAAACCTCAAGCCGATCGCCTTGTCGGTCGAGCGTCGCGACCGGGTCGGTGACCGGATTTTCGTCGACGGCAACACCGCGGCGGCACTGGGCTGTGTCTACGGCGGCGCCTCCGTCTGCGCCTGGTACCCGATCACCCCATCGTCATCGGTTCCGGAAGCCTTTCAACGTTACGCCGAGAAACTGCGCATCGATCCGGCCACCGGCGGCCACCGCTACGCCATCGTCCAGGCCGAAGACGAGCTGGCATCGATCGGCATCGTCATCGGCGCCGGCTGGAACGGCGCCCGCGCCTTCACCGCCACCTCCGGCCCGGGTATTTCGCTGATGTCCGAATTCATCGGATTGGCCTATTTTGCCGAGATTCCGGCGGTGCTGATCAACGTCCAGCGCGGTGGCCCGTCGACCGGCATGCCGACACGGACGCAACAATCGGACGTTCTCGCCTGCGCCTACGCCTCGCACGGCGACACCCGGCACGTGCTGCTCTTTCCGGAAGATCCTTACGAATGTTTCGAAATGTCGGCGCAGGCCCTGGACCTCGCCGAACGGCTGCAAACGCCGGTTTTCGTGATGACCGACCTCGACATCGGCATGAATCAACGACTATGCCGGCCCTTCGCCTGGGACGACAGCCGTGAATACGACCGGGGCAAGGTGATGACCCGTGAAGCGCTCGATGCCGGCAGCAATTTCGGACGCTATCTCGATGTCGATGGCGACGGCATTCCCTATCGCACCTATCCGGGCACACACCCGACTAAGGGCAGCTATTTCACTCGCGGCACGACCAAGAACGCTTATGCCATTTATTCGGAAACCGGCGCCGACTACACCTACAACATGCAGCGCCTGCAACGAAAATTCGAAACCGCCAAATCGTTGGTACCCTTGCCCGTGCTCAGCGCCTCCCGCTATCCGGCACGCTTCGGCGCCATCTTCTACGGCTCGACAGGGCCGGCGATGCAGGAAGCGCTCGACGCGCTAGCTGAGCAAGGCATTTACATCAACGCCTTGCGTATCCGCGCCTTTCCGTTCCAAAACGAGATTGCCGACTTCATCGCCTCGCACACCAAGGTATTCGTTCTCGAGCAAAACTTCGACGGCCAACTCAAGACCCTGCTGATCAACGAAGCCGGGGTCAATCCGGCCAGCCTGATTCCGATTCTGCACTTCGATGGCACGCCGATCACCGCCCGTTTCATCACCCAGCAGATCGCCGACCGGGTCTCGCATTTGAACGTCCGTCCCTTCAGAGAAAACAGGGTGGCCTGACATGACCTACCTCGCCAAACCAAAACTTCACCATCCCTCGCTGGCCAAAAACAGTGTCGGCTACACACGCCGCGACTATGAAGGAAAGATCTCGACGCTCTGCGCCGGTTGTGGCCACGACTCGATCTCGGCGGCAATCATTCAGGCATGCTGGGAACTCGACATTCAGCCGCACCGCGTCGCCAAGCTTTCCGGGATCGGCTGCTCGTCGAAAACGCCGGATTATTTCCTCGGCAATTCACATGGCTTCAACACCGTCCATGGCCGCATGCCGTCAGTGCTCACCGGCGCCTACCTCGCCAACCGCAGCCTGATCTATCTCGGTGTCTCCGGCGACGGCGATTCTGCGTCGATCGGTCTCGGTCAGTTCGCGCACTTGATGCGACGCGGCGTCAATATGACCTACATCGTCGAAAACAACGGTGTTTATGGTCTGACCAAAGGCCAGTTCTCGGCGACCGCCGACAAAGGCTCAAAATCCAAGCGTGGTCAAGTCAACAACGACGCGCCGATCGACCTGGTCACCTTGGCCCTAGTGATGGGCGCCACTTTCGTCGCGCGCAGTTTCTCCGGCGACAAGACGCAATTGACGCCACTGATCCGCGCCGCCCTCGCTCATCAGGGCGCGGCAATCATCGATGTGCTGTCGCCGTGCATCACTTTCAACAATCACACCGGTAGCACCAAGAGCTACGACTACGTTCGTGAACACAACGAAGCGGTCACTCGGCTCGATTTCATCACCCCGCGCGAAGAAATCACCGCCGACTACGGGGAAGGCGAAGTGATCGATGTCCGTCAGCACGACGGCTCGATCCTGCGCTTGCGCAAGCTGCACGCCGGCTACGACCCGAGCGACCGTCGCCGAGCGATGGCTTACATCCAGGACCATGCCGCCCAAGGCGAACTGGTCACCGGCCTGCTCTATGTGGACCCTGAGGCGCAGGATCTCCACCAGCAATTGGGGTCGGTCGACTCGCCCTTGAATTCGCTCGGCGCCGCCGAACTTTCCCCAGGACGCGCCGTACTCGAAAAGATCAACGCCGCGCTGCGTTGAGTCCGTTTCCGCCCGGCGGCCACCACACCGCCGAGCGCATCCGCCACCCGTATCGGCAACGACATCGGACGGCCAGGCTGACCGTATAATCCTGACCGGCCTTCCTGCCCTCTTCTCTCCGGCTGCTATCGTGTTCGACCGTCTTGCCGTTCAGGCGCAGTATCTACTGCCCAAAAAATCCCTTACCGTTCTTGCTGGCCGATTCGCCGCCCAGCCTCGCGGTACACTGACCACCCGTGTCATCCGCTGGTTCATCAGGCGCTATGCTGTCGACATGGGCGAGGCCGCTCAACCCGATCCCGCCGCTTACGCCACCTTCAACGATTTTTTCACCCGCTCGTTGCGTCCTGACGCCCGTCCGCTGGCCAACAGCGATTTCCTGTGCCCGGTAGACGGCGCCATCAGCCAATGCGGACACATCGATCGCGATCAGATTTTTCAAGCCAAGGGTCACCGTTACAGTACCCAGGCGCTCCTCGGCGGCGACCGGCAACTCGCCAGCCACTTCGACGACGGTGAATTCGCCACGCTCTACCTCAGCCCTCGCGATTACCATCGCATTCACATGCCGGCCGACGGTCACCTGCAACGGATGATCCACGTCCCGGGTGAACTCTTCTCGGTCAACCCGGCGACCGCTTGCGGCGTTCCCGGACTGTTCGCCCGCAATGAACGGGTCATTTGCGTTTTCCAGGCTGACGAGGGCCTATTCGTCATGGCGCTGATCGGCGCCACCATCGTCGGCAGCATGGCCACCGTCTGGCATGGTGTGGTCAATCCTTCGCACAGTGGTCAGTTAAGCGAGTGGCGCTACGACAGCCAACAGATCATCCTGGGCAAAGGCCAGGAAATGGGTCGCTTTCTGCTGGGTTCGACGGTGGTGATGTTGTTCCCCAAGGCCACTGTATGCTTCGACGCGGCGTGGCAACCGGGCAAAGCGGTTCGTATGGGGGAAACGATGGCGGAGCGCAAGCACTGAAAACCGCCACAGACACGCTTCGTAGTGTTACTGGCCCGGCTGATTGGGCTGATTGATCGTCTCGGTAGCGCTGAAGATCGATGATCGTACGGCAGAGCACCGTCTCTATCGACAACTGCCCCATGCATGAAAGTCAAGTCAAATCACCCAGTCGTCGGATGATTCACAGGCATCGCTCCACGGCTTGACGACACCCATCTGCAACAGCAATCGCAATTGCTCGACCAGGGCGTGCGTCTCTAGTTGTTGAAAGGCAGCGACCCCGCCTTTCATATTCACGGCCATGCCGATCAGCGCATTGTAAAAATCAACGGCAAATTGCAGTTGGCGGGTCATTGGCAGCTTCTGATAATTGGCGCCATAAACCGTTGAACACGCTGCAAAGCAACGATTGAGCAGCAGATAATCAATGGCTCCCTGAACACGCCCGGCCTGTGACAAGTTCGGAGACTTTTTCACCTCCAGTGAGCGAGCCGCAAGACGGCGGTCACCGACCGGGGTAGGTGCGCGCTCAGGCCGAATAGCGTTTTGTCTTCGACGTTCGCGCACTGGCGGCGTCTCCCCGCGAAGTACCGCATCGATCATCGCCTGTACTTCTGGCGGCGGGAAATATTCACGGCGCACACCGCCGGGCCCCTTCCCCGGCTTCTCGATCACTCTCCACTGTTCGCGGGCGACTAATTCATACCAGTTTTTTCTGGATGCTGGAAATCCAGGCAACCGTAACTCCGCAAGTTCGATCGCCGTGTAAGTATTAACCTCCGTGACAGTTCTATCCATGACCTACATAAATATATTCAATTAAAGCAAAGTATAACTGCAAAAACCGAGCTTTTTTAACTGTTACCCAGATTATTGACATCAATCAAACGTTACAGTTACGATTCTTACTGCTATTTGGATTCATTGACCCAAGATGATTGAACACCTTACCCGTTTTCTCGGTTGGCCTAAAACCAAGGGCCGAAGGATCCGCTCCGCTGTCCTGCCAGGCTTGTCAACAAACCGTCTGACGGTAGTGCGTCACCCGCTTTGCCAGCCAGCAAGGTTCCCAGGAAATACCCGACCCGGACATTTCTGCGCCGATGCCACGGTCGGTCGCGCCCCACTTTTGAGCTCCTTCCGCAACGGGTCGACAAGATTTTTGAGCCGAACCAAGGTCAAAGAAAGCCAGGGGAATTGGCTGCAATCGAAACGGTTATCCAAACACACACATTTTGCCAGATCAAATCCGCCTTCTCCTCTTCTGGCCAATTTTTGATCGCTACGAAAAATCATCAAATTCAATCTAAACGTGTTCACCCACCCGCGATGCGCACAGAGAGCGCATGGAGAAGGAGGCCATTAACTGTTGACGTCGACACACACTGCCCGAGAAATCATGCCAAGTGTCAGTTTTTTTTACATCCATCAATCGATGAGGGTTGACCTCCTGGATCGATGACTGGTTTAAACGACTGATAGAATAAAATTCATTTATTGTTCGGCATGGTCTTTGCTTGTAGGAAAAATAGGCGGATGCAGCCTGTCAATATCGCGAAAAGTGTTCTGTGTTGGCCAGCAGGCACGGTCTGATTTTCTAAGCGTGGCGATTTCCTTGGAGCTGTTATGCCAAATAATTCCTTTCCCTGAAACCCAAGAAGCGCAAAATTGCGGTATTCGCTCAACACCATTAATAAAGAAAGTGCTCTTTATTCAACTAAAAAAGATTCATCGTCAGTGCAATCTGTGCACGAAACAACTCGACAAAACCTGCCAAGCATCAAGTGGGCAATTGAATCGAAGAATGACAGCCAATGTTCCATGGCAAACATGTTTTTCATTCGTCTCGACCAGCCGTACCTGACGGGCAGGAAGAATCGTCGATGCGCATTTAAATTATAAAAAATTTTTTTCCCTCTTATCATAAAGGAGCCGTCAATGAGCCTCCAGCTTGTTACCCCCAACGACTATTCCGCTCTTCCTCAGTTGTCAAACCCCGCTCCGCAGATTCCGCATGGAAAAAGTGTGAAGTCGGGCGTGAATCCGATCCCCGAACACGCTGTTTCCAACCACGTTGATCAGGCTGCTTATTCGACCTCTCCAGCCTCAGGAGAAAATTCGATCAGTCCGGGCGACTCTCTCCCACAAGCCCGTGTTCCAGTTGAAGAAGTCGTACCGATGAAGATGAAGACCTGCGTCAAGTGCAAACAAGAAAAGCCTCTCCTGGAATTCCACAAGAATTCACGCAGCTCGGATGGTCTGCATTCTTACTGTAAAGACTGCAATCGAGCCCAGGCGTTGGCGCACATCAAAGCGGAAAAAGCTCGCAAAGCGCTAGCACGGGCGGCAAAAAAGCTGGCCGCCGGCAAATCCTGAAAGTCGCCCGGCAACGTTGTTGCTTTCGGGATCTTTCGAACACTGCTGTGCTTGTGCGGCCCTACGGCCCTACCTATTCGACTAGGGGTGAACTGGCAGCAAAATCGACGAGGAGATTTAACAGGCTGTTCAACTGAAGGCGCTGGGGATTGGACTGGCAAGTCGCGAGCAGGCGGGACAAGCTGAAATCCGTGCCGGACGACAGTGTATTTGTCAGCTATTGCGCACGGTCGAATCAGTGAAAGCGTGCCTCCGGAGAGGGTGAAGCCCCCTTTCCACATCGCCAATAACCTGCTCCACTCGGAAAGAGTGTCACAAGACTCGGCCGAGAACACAGGAAAGCTGCCTATCCGGTTCGGCTTGGCCAATCCAAAGATTACAAGCGATGCATCATGGTTGACGTTCAACGACCACGGTGCGCCCTGATGAACAGAGGAAAACCGGAAAGTGGTGGGAAACGCAGCGTGTTTTCCAGAGGCCGTCCGCAGGATTGCGTGTACCGCAAAGGACGAGAATCGGCACAGCCGACTGCCCACAAGTTCACAGTGCATGGCTCAGGCTGCCTTCATCACGCCGGCGAACCGACCGAGGTAAGCTTGTCCGGCGTCTGTCAGCCCAGGGACTGATGCGATCGTCGACGATTGTAGCAGTCGAAGCACTCGTTCAGACTGCGCTTTTGTTTAATCCCATTGACGGCCTGGCGCAGATGCCCCCCTTGTGCTTCACCGTCCACCGCCGCTGCTTGACGAAGATGTTGTAGGGCAGCGCCCGCGGCCATCCCTGCTGATCCGGATGCTGTTCGCTTAGAGGGCGCGGGTGAACGCCGCGCGGGTGAATAGACAGCCTTGGTCAGTATTGAAGATTTCCGGCGTACCGTACTTGGTAATGGCTTCCTGCAGCTCAGAAATGTCCTGGCATTGTCCTTGTCATGACCCGGGAAGTGTCCGGCGGGAGCACGGCGCTCTTGCCTCTCCGCAATTGCAAAGTCATTCTGATACCGCTGGTCAGCGGAGTCGAGACTACGCGAGGGGTCAGTCTCGCGACGCTATCAAATCGAATCCAGCGAAAGAACCGCACGGGACAAGCAATCGGTCAGCTTGCAAGCATTTCGCGGGCGTGCTGACGGGTAATCGGCGTGATGGCAATGCCGCCCAGCATTCGCGCCACTTCTTCGACGCGGTCTTCTCCTTCGAGCACGGTCACCCGACTGCGGGTCTGATTGCCCTGGGTCTGTTTGCTGACTTGCCATTGCCAGTTGGCGCGGGCGGCAACCTGGGGCAAATGGGTCACGCACAACACTTGTCGTTCGCTTCCCAATTGACGGAGCAGCCGGCCGACCACTTCGGCGACCCCGCCACCGATTCCAACATCCACTTCGTCAAAGATCAGGGTCGGCACACTCGCCGCTTGACTGGTAACCACCTGGATGGCCAGACTGATTCGCGACAATTCGCCGCCGGACGCGACTTTGGCCAGCGACCGTGAGTCATTGCCGGCCAAGCCCGCCAAACGAAAATCGATCTGTTCCAGGCCCGCGGCGCTGCCGCCGTCGATCGGCAAACAGCAGATTTCGAAGCGTCCATTGCCCAAAGCCAATTGCTGCATCACTTCACTGACCGCAGCGGCGAGGGTGACGGCCGCCTCAGCCCGGCCCAGCGATAAGCGTCGTGCCAAGTCGTCGTACTCTCGACGCGCGCTGGCAACACGTTCGCGCAGTTGATCGATATCGGCGGCTTGTCCGAGAGTAAGCAGCCGGGTTTGCCAACCAGTCAGCAGTTCGGGCAGCTCAAGGGGGGTGCAACGGAATTTGCGCGCGCAAGCAAGCACGGCCTCGAGGCGGCTTTCGACCACTTGCAGACGTCGTGGATCGAGATCGAATCGGCCAGTGTAACGGCGAAGCGACGAAATCACTTCGCCGATGTCGGCCTGCGCGGCTTGCAGGGTGACCACCCATTCGTTGAGCGCCGGGTCGTATTCGGCGAGATTGTTCAGCCGGTTGATGACCGTCGCGACTTGTGTCTGGCAGGCGGTATCGCCTTCGCCCAATACCTGCAAGGCAAACTCGCCGCCTTCGAGCAAGGTGGCCGCATGCGCCAGACGTTGATGCTCCTCGTTCAATTGTTGCCATTCGTCGGCGGCAAAAGCAAGAGACGTGAGTTCCTGGACTTGCCAGGCCAATTGCTCGCGTTCAGCAAGCAATGCCTCGACGCCGTTACTGGCCTCCTCGAGTTGTGATTTCGTTTCGCGCCAGCGGCGCCAGGCCGCGGAGACATCGGCAACCAGCGGCGTCAGTTTCGCATGTTCATCCAGCAGCTTACGCTGCGCATCATTTCGTAACAGGGATTGGTGCGCGTGCTGACCGTGAATGTCGACCAACATTTCGGCAAGCTCGCGTAATTGTTGAACGGTAACCGGGGAACCGTTGAACCAGGCGCGAGACCGGCCATTGCTATCGACGATACGCCGCAGCAACAGACTGCCATCGGTGTCGAGGTCGTGAGTGGCCAGCCAGTCGACCGCCGCCGGCGAATCCGCCAGGATGAACTCGGCACTGACTTCGGCGCGCTCGGTACCGGCGCGTATCAGGCTGGTTTCAGCACGCTCCCCGAGAACAAAGGCCAACGCATCGACGAGAATCGATTTGCCCGCGCCGGTTTCGCCGGTCAAGGTACCGAATCCCGGTCGAAACTCAAGTTCCAACTGGTCCACCAGCACAAAGTCACGAATCGTCAAACGGCAGAGCATGGCATCGTTTTTGCGGTCAGCAATTAATGTTCCTTGGGTCTCTCGCTCCAATGGAGCTTCTGCCGCAACATCGAGAAATAACTGTAGCTCGGCGGATGGAGCAGGCAAATCGAGTATTCCGAACGCCGGATACGCACGCTGTCGCCGTTTCTCAGATCGATGGTCACCTGTCCGTCGAAATGCGCGCGGGAATCGGTGGCATGGACGATGCGAATCTCGATCTCGTTGCGATCGCCGACGAGAATCGGTCGATTGGTCAATGCATGCGGACACAGTGGCACCAAAGCGATGGCCGCCACCTGAGGATGCAGAATCGGACCATTCGCCGACAATGCATAGGCCGTCGAACCGGTGGATGTGGCGGCGATCAGACCATCGGCACGCAAGCGGTAAATGAACTCACCATCGATCGACAATTCGAACTCAATCATTCGTCCGATGGCCCCTTTATCGACCACCACATCGTTGAGCGCCAGGTTGTCGGCAACGACCCGCGCATCGCGAATGATTTCGGCATCGAGCAACATCCTGTTTTCGTGAATGAATTTTCCGTCGAGCAAATCGTCCAAGCAGGTAAGCATTTCGTCACGCGAAACATCGGTCAGAAAACCCAGCCGACCACGGTTGACGCCGACCAGCGGCACGCGGTAGCGCGCCAATTCACGGGCGGCATTGAGCATGGTGCCGTCACCGCCGACGACGATCGCCAGATCGGCATGCGCCCCGAGCCAGGGAAAATTTCCGGTTGCCCAATTACGCAGATCGAGGCCGGTAGCCATATTGCGCGCGGTTTCTTCTTCAATCAAAACCGTCATCCCGCGTTGATGGAGATTACTGGCCAGCAAACGAATTGACTCGGCAATGTCGGGATTGTGGTACTTTCCAACCAAAGCGATTGTTTGCGGTGGCGGGGCGGCTGAGCTATCCAGCACGTCAGGGCTCTCATTGTTCATGGGCCAATTAAACCACAATTTGCTTGTTCGTCGCCCTGAGCACAGCGTCCTTAATTTTTGTAGAATCAGGTCATGCTCGACGACCGTGCCAGATCCCTGCTCAAGACCCTGATCGAACTCTATATCATCGAGGGACAACCCGTCGGTTCGCGCGCCTTGTCCAAGCATTCCGGGCTGGACCTCTCGGCGGCGACGGTACGCAACGTCATGGCCGATCTCGAAGACATCGGCCTGATCGCCAGTCCGCACACCTCAGCCGGCCGAGTGCCTACCCCACGCGGCTATCGCTTCTTTGTCGACAGCCTGCTGACCATTCATCCGCTCGAAAAGGAAAAAGTCGACGTCATCGAAGGACAATTGCTGCCCTCTCAACCCAAACAATTGATCAGCAACGCCTCGCATCTCCTTTCCGGTTTGACACGATTCGCCGGCATCGTTCTTACTCCGCGGCGAATCGCGCCGCGTATTCGGCAGATTGAATTCATCAGCCTGTCGGAAAGACGTATCTTGCTGATCCTGGTCACTTCCGATGGCGACGTGCAAAACCGGCTGCTCTTTCCTGGACGCTCTTACAGCCCCTCCGAGCTGGTCACCGCCTCCAATTATTTGAACCAACATTTCATCGGCCATGATTTCGAACACATCCACCGTCATTTGCAGACGGAATTGCAGAAATTAAGGGGCGATCTGCAAGCGTTGATGACCGCTGCCCTGGTCGCCAGCGACGAAGCGATGCACAGTTCCAATGAGCGCTACATCATTTCTGGTGAACAAAACCTGCTTGAAGTCGAGGAATTTTCCTCGAACATGAAACGACTCCGTGAATTGTTCGACCTGTTCGAGCAACGCACCTCGCTGATGCAGCTTCTCGACCTCTCACAGCGGGCCGATGGTGTGCAGATTTTCATTGGCGGCGAATCCGGCCTCGCCCCGCTCGACGAATGCAGCGTCGTCACCGCGCCGTATGAAGTCGATGGCCAGATCGTCGGTTCAGTCGGCGTCATCGGCCCAACGAGGATGGCTTACGAGCGGGTGATTCCGATCGTCGATATCACCGCCAAGCTGCTTTCGTCCGCCTTGACGTTTCAGGCCAATTGCTGATGCCGCGTTATCTTCCAGAACCGGAGTATCGACACGGTTCACCTAGCCAGACCGCGGTAATGCTGGTCAACCTGGGAACGCCCGAGGCGCCAACCGCCGCCGCTGTTCGACCCTATCTGCGCGAATTCCTCTCTGACCGACGTGTCGTCGAACTGCCGCGCGTGCTGTGGTGGCCGATCCTCAACGGCATCATTCTCAACGTCCGGCCGCGACGATCGGCTGAAAAGTATGCCGCTATCTGGACCGAGCAGGGATCACCGCTCAAAATTCATGTCGAGCGTCAGACCAAGCTGCTGCGCGGCTTCCTGGGTGAGGCCGGACACCGGTTGCTGGTCGATTACGCCATGCGTTACGGGAAACCGTCGGTCGCCGAGACTTTGCATCGACTCAAGGCGCAAGGCTGCCTCCGGATTCTGATCGTGCCCCTGTATCCACAGTATGCCGCCAGCACGACCGCGACCGTATTCGATGCCGTTGGCCGTTGGCTGCAAAGTACCCGCAACGCGCCGGAAATCCGCCATATCCGCGCCTTCGGCGACCACCCGGGCTATATTGCCGCCCTGGCAAACAGTGTCCGCGAACATTGGCAACGCCATGGTCGACCGCAAAACGCGTACCGTCTGGTGATCAGTTTTCATGGTCTGCCTCGGTATTCCCTGGACAAAGGCGATCCCTATCATTGCGAATGCCATAAAACGGCCCGCCTGCTGGCGGAAGCGTTGCAACTGCCAGACGACGCCTATCAACTTTGTTTTCAGTCACGCTTCGGGCGCGCCGAATGGCTGCAGCCTTATACGGCGGCCACACTGGAAACGCTGGCGCGCAATGGAGTCCAGCGGGTCGATGTGATTTGTCCAGGATTTACCGCCGACTGTCTGGAAACTCTCGAGGAAATCGCCATCGAAGGTCGGGCCGTGTTCCTCAAGGCCGGAGGGCAGGCGTTTCACTATTTGCCTTGCCTGAATGAGCGCGAGGATTGGCTGCACGCGCTGACTCATTTCGTCGCCACCCATCTGCAGGGTTGGCCCACGCAAACCGTGCCCGAAGCATCGCTACTTCAATCGAGTGCTTTACGCGCCAGGGCACTGGGCGCCCGACAGTGAGTTGCATGCCAATTGATTCGGTTTGCGCACGTTTTCTAGACGACAGAAAACGGATTGTTTGTCGTTAAATTAATAAATTAAAACTTAAAATGCGCACCTATCCTGACCACGACAAGCCGTTGTCCGTAGTCGCTCGGTAGATTCCTGCAGGAATTTTCTGCAACGAGATCTCTAGTTCGAAATACATTCCGGCGCTTCATGCTAGTGTAGTGTTCGACTCTTGTGGGAACTTAACCGCATCTTCCGACTCCGATGCTTTACTTTGGTTTGAATTGGAGCGAACAGGTGCGAGTTGCCCGGACGGTTGAGTTGACGGAGGAGCAGGAAAGCGAGCTGAAGAAGCTGGCGCGGTCCAAGACAACCAGCGTGCGGCTGGCCCAGCGGGCACGCATCGTGTTG
>JAEUOJ010000173.1 GCA_016789495.1 Accumulibacter sp.
GCCGGCGCCGATTGATCGTGCAGTAAACGGCATCCCCGAAAACGCAGATCCAGGGAAACGGGAGATTCTGGAAAACCTGCGCGTCCATGGACGTTTTTCCGTCACGTTCGTGCTCACGCCCAGCGGCGACCACTATATTTCCCACCCATTTTCAGTCCAGCGCTCACTACGAAAATTCAATCTCGCCGATCGCCCGTATTTTCAGCAAGCCACAAAAACCCAGGAACTGACCATTTCGGACAGTTTCATCGGTGCCGACGGCATCCCGGCGATCGCCATCGACCTGCCGGTAATCGACAATAATGGTGAGATTCTCCTACACCTGGGTGGAGTCCTGCATTTGTCGCGGATTTCGCCGCTGCTGACTGCTTCGCAAATTGCCCCGTTCGAAGTGGGAATGGTGGTCGATCGGCGAGGAAGGCCGCTTGCCGCCAGCCAGCCCCAACGCCTGCTCAGAGAGGTTGAAGAGCCGTTGGCCTCACACCCGCATTACAAACGTCTGCTGCTGGCCGATAAACAGTCCACCCACGCGGAACGGAGTGTGGAAGTGTTGCGTTTCGCTGAGCCAAACGGGACCGAATGGATCGGTTTCGATACCGAATTGGCCTCCGGCTGGCACCTATTTCTCTTTCGGCGACTGCAGAGCCTGCACGACGAAATCGCCCCGACGGTCAGTGTGATCGCGCTGACGGCAGCCGCTTCGTTGCTCCTGCCGTGCATCCTGGCCTTGGTCATTGCTTGGCGATACAGCCGGCGGTGGCAGAAAGCCGAACAGGCATTGGCGGAATCGAATGCCACCCTGGTGCAACATGATGCCGACCACGTCAGCGAATTGCAAAAATCCGAATTGCGACAACGGATTTTCTTCGAGTCAACGGCTTATGCGGTGGTATTGCTCAATAATGGCAGAATCGTCGACTGCAATCAGGCGGCCCTGGATATTTTTGGCGCGACCAGCCGAGAACAGTTGCTGTCGCTGACCATTGCCGACTTGTCGCCGCCGACACAAGCCAATGGTCAGCTGTCGAAAGAAGACGTGAAACGCTGCGTCGAAGACGCTTTATCCGGAAAAAACCATACTTTCGAATGGCTGCACCAACGACTGGATAATCGACAACCGTTGGTTA
The DNA here is from genome assembly GCA_016789495.1 of Accumulibacter sp. Lineage (GTDB taxonomy): Bacteria > Pseudomonadota > Gammaproteobacteria > Burkholderiales > Rhodocyclaceae > Accumulibacter. The sequence goes on from JAEUOJ010000173.1 coordinate 1,128, forward strand.
CCGAAGTGGTGCTGAGCGCGCTACGCTACGACGATCAGACTCTGCTGCTCGGAACGATCCGCAATATTGGCGAGCGCAAGCGCACCGAAAACGAACTACGCGAACGCGAGGCCATGTTTCGTAACGTATTCCAGTTGAGTCCCATTCCCGCGGCGATTCTGGCCATAGACGACAGCCGATTCATGCTGGTCAACGATGCATTCACGCAAACGTTCGGCTGGAGCGTCGGCGAACTGCTGGCCAGCAATTCCCTGGCCACCGGCATGTGGCTGGATGCGGCGCAAAGACAGCAGTGGCTCGATAGTCTGCAACGTTCAAGAGCAACCTACGATTTCCCCGCCCAACTTTTCAATCGCCACGGCGAGTTGCGCGAGTTGTTGCTCAATTCCAGTCTGATCGATTATGCCGAACAGAAATGCGTGCTGACCCTGCTTTATGACGTGACCGAGCGCAATCGCGCCGACGAAGCTTTACATATCGCTTCAATGGTCTATCAAACCAGTCATGAAGCGATGATGGTCACCGACGCCACCAACCTGATTATTTCGGTCAACCCGGCATTCGAGCGGATTACTGGGTACGAGGCCAAGGAAATCATCGGTAAAAACCCTCGTTTTCTCGGCTCCGATCGTCAGGACCGAGCGTTTTATCGAGCGATGTGGCATGAGTTGGAGCGGAGTGGTCGCTGGCAAGGTGAAATCTGGAATGTACGCAAAAACGGCGAAGTCTATCCGGAATATTTGAGCATCAATACCATTTACCATCCGGACGGATCGGTCTATCGACGGATTGCTTTGTTCACCGATATCAGCAAGAGCAAGGAAGCCGACGATCTGATCTGGAAACAGTTCAACTTCGACATGTTGACCGGTTTGCCAAACCGAAACATGTTTCATGACCGTCTCGATCAGGAAATCAGGAAAGCGGATCGAAGCACCCACCAGTTGGCGCTGCTGCTGATCGACCTCGACAATTTCAAAGAAGTCAATGAAGCGCTCGGCCACAACATGGGAGACCGCTTACTGGTCGAAGCCGCTGCGCGGATCAACAACAGCGTTCGCGACACCGATACCGTCGCCCGTTTCGGTGGCGACGAGTTCAACGTGTTGCTCAGCAATCTGCATGACGTCGATGGGGTCGAACGTGTGGCAACCAGCATTCTCGATCATCTGTCCCAGCCCTTCGATCTGGCCGGTGAGATGGTACACCTGTCGGCCAGCATCGGCGTCGCATTCTATCCGAGCGACGCCAGTACTCTCGACGACTTGTTGAAAAACGCCGACCAAGCGATGTATCAGGCGAAAAATTTGGGCCGCAACCGCTACAGCTATTTTACGGCGGCATTGCAGGAAGCCGCGCTGAAACGTTTGCGGCTGATCAGCGATCTGCGGGGCGCCGTCACCGGTGAACAGCTTCGCGTGTATTTTCAGCCGATCGTCGAATTGGCAACCGGGTCAATCCATAAAGCGGAAGCCTTGGTCCGTTGGCAACATCCGCAACGGGGTCTGGTCAGTCCGGGAGAATTCATTCCGTTGGCGGAAGAAACCGGTTTGATCGTCGACATCGGCAACTGGGTTTTTCGTGAATCGGCGCGCTGGGCCAAGCACTGGCGGACAACTTGCCACACCAATTTTCAGATCAGCGTCAATAAATCACCCGCCCAGTTCGACAAGGAGTCGAATCATGCCAATTGGCTGGAGCACATGTTTCAGATCGGCTTGTCAGGTCAGGGAATTGTCATCGAGATCACCGAAGGCTTGTTGCTGACACAAAAGACATCGATCGTCGATTCCTTGGCCGCTTACCGACAGGGCGGCATTCAGGTGGCGCTCGACGACTTCGGTACCGGCTATTCCTCCCTCGCGTACCTGAAAAAATTTCAGATCGACTATATCAAGATCGATCAATCATTTACCCGTAATCTGTCGCCGGGATCGCGCGACATGGCCCTGTCCGAAGCGATCATCGCCATGTCGCATAAGCTGGGTTTGCGAGTGATCGCCGAAGGTGTGGAAACGACCGAGCAACGAGATCTGCTTCTTGCCGCCGGGTGTGACTATGCGCAAGGGTACTTGTTTGCCCGTCCGATGCCCCCCGAGGAATTCGAGACTCTCCTGGCACCCCTGCCGGCAGACCTCCCGGCGGCGTAATCGGCGGGATTCAGTAGCCGGCCTGCTTGCGGTGCGTGTCGCTTCGTTCGACCAGACACGCTTTCGTTTGACGCGTTGCATCGAACGAAACGGTGGCCCCGTTCAGTCGATAACTTCGGTAACCGCGATATAACGCAGATAAAGCTCGTGCAGCTTTTCCTGCAAGTTTTTTTTGGTCGGCAGGTATTTATGGTAACTGGCGATCTGCGCTGGAGTCAGGCTACGTTCGAGGCTGTACTCGACGATTTCTTCCACCTTGTCGGCGTATAGCAGCAGGCCGATCGTCGGATTCTCGTGCGGCTTTTTCACTTCTCGATCGAGGATGGTCAAATACTCGTTGTGTCCCTGCAGAATGTCCGCTTGCGGGCCATCAAGCCGCAAGTCGATCGCCAGCAGGCAGTTCAGGCCGCGATGCATGAACAGCAAATCGATGGTTGCGTCCCGCTCGCCCAGCGGCAGCGGAAACTCGGCGCCGACAAAGCAAAAATTGGCTCCCTGGGCGATGAAAAAATTCCGCAACTGGTGCAACAAACGCCACCTGATTTCGTTCACCAGAAATTCGGTCGGCAGGTCGAGAAATTCGACCAGATACGCATCGTCGGAGAGGTCGAGAAAGCCGGCGGACTTAGCATGGGTCAGCGCCGACTCGCCTTCCGGCAGTCGCTTGCAGCGCGCAAACAAGTTGCCCAACAACTGCCGCTCGAGCTCCCGGCTGGACCATTTTTCGCGTATCGCCATCCGCAGATAAAACTCACGTTCCTCGGGGCGGCGCGTCTGACTGAGAATGATCCGGTGATGGTTCCAGGGCAGTTCGGCGAGCGTCGACAGCGCAATCCCTCGATCGCAATAGCACTCGTAAAATTGCCGCATGCGTTGCAGCTTGCGTCGACTAAATCCCCGCCAGTCGGGTCGGGCACGAGCCAAATGATCGGCGAGCTGGCTGACCACGCTCTCGTCGGTCCAATCTCCATCCTCGAGCCGTCGGCTGATGCTGGCGCCAATTTGCCAATACAGTTCGATCAGCGAAGTATTGGCGGTTTGCAACATCCGACGCCGCGCGGTATCGATCAGCCGGACAAAATCGACAAACCCCGGGTCGGGCAGTGTGCTCATGCGGCGATTCCGGAAACAAGGGTCAGAGTCGGGCAGCCCCAGCGTAAACCCTCGCCAACGCCGGCAAAAGGCCAGCAAACGAGATCACCCCGGGCTGAAGTAAAATACATACGATCAATCGCGTGATATTCGGTTTTCGCCACGTGGCGAGGGGTTACTGGGCACGGACAATCGCCACGTCGGACTGTAGGATCACATAAAAAATTATCGTCGAAATCAGACCGATCTACCGTTAATTACTTGGATTTTATCTTGTCGACAAACTCGCCAGCCTCGGCCGATTCAATGCCGGCTTTCGAAAAAAAGATCGTCTCGCCGCACGACTTCCTTGGACGCAGCCTCGACTTACGGCGACCGCTGGTATTCACCAACGGCTGTTTCGACGTCTTGCATCGTGGACATGTGACCTTACTGGCACAAGCGCGGGCGCTGGGCGCGTCGTTGGTGGTGGCACTGAATAGCGATGCCTCAGTGAAACGTCTCGGCAAAGGTGCCGACCGGCCAGTGAATGGCTTGGCCGATCGTTTGGCGGTGATCGCGGCCTTGGCCTCGGTGGACCTGGTAACCTGGTTCGACGAGGATACCCCCTTGGCGCGGATTATCGATTGCCGCCCCGAGGTGCTCGTCAAAGGAGGCGACTGGCCGGTTGAACAAATCGTCGGTCACCGACAAGTCTGCGACTGGGGTGGACAGGTTTACTCGCTGCCCTTCGTTCATCAAACCTCGACGACACGTCTGCTCGAAAAGATTCGACGTCTGTAACCGCGACGAGCTCCGCCAGCGTCACGCACCCAGCGCACTTTTCAGTGAGGCGATGTCCTGTGCCGATTCGGCCAACAGAGTCGATAGCGAACCCGATTCGAACCAACGAGGGAAGAGATTCGCATCCGGGGCAACGACAAATGCCTCGTCCCGCCAACCCAGGCGAAGATTGGCCAACTGGTTGGCGACGTAAAGCACATCACCGACATTTTTGAACGCGCCTCCCGGGCGATCCTGTTCATGTTCCTGGACGGCGACCAGCAACGCTTCCGGCAAACCCATCGCCGTCAACAAGGCATGACCGATATGATCGTGCCATTGCACCAGCAATTGCTGCAACTCGAGGTGATCGTTGACCAGCACCGGAAAGTTGACGGCGCGGGAAAGGAGATAGAAAACCCCGATGTCGTGCACCAATCCGGCGAACATCGCTTCGTCGGGATTGATCCGTGTCAGCCGACGGGCGATGACGCGCGCCATCGCGGCCACCTCCATGGTATGTTCCCAGAGACGGCGCGACAGCGCTTCAAACGGCGCCATTTTCTTGGAGTTGAGCAATTGCTCCATCGCCACGGCGAAGGAAATGCTGCGCACCGCTTCGATGCCGACACGGGAAATGGCGGAGCTGAGGTCGACAATCGCTCGGCCCGAATTGTTCATTGCCGCCGAATTGGCCAGACGAATGATCTTGGTACTCATCAGCGGTTCGGCGCTGATCAGCGTGCCCAGCTGATCAATCGACAGATCCGGCTTTTTCAGCGCCGTGCGCACCTGAAAAGTGATGTCGAGGAAAGTCGGAAAAGAGACCACCTCCCCAGACAGATCGCGAGCAATGTCTTGCAGAAGCTGGAAACTGGTTTGCTGGCTGGTTTGCTCACTCATCCTGTTGACCGGCCCGTTGAGCCGGATCCGAAAACGTTAGCGAAAATGCCGAACCGGCGAACCGGACGCGGCGTCAATCCCTGCCTGAACGGCCAGTATCGGGTCGCTCGGTTCGATTGATCAGCCGCGTTTCAGCAGTTCTTTGAGATTGGCGAACGGCTGGGTGGTTGCCGACGGCCTGGGACGGTTGATCATCGATTCTAGCCCCGACTGGCGCGCCGCTTCGGCGTCACGCTGGCGGGAATGTTCATTGTCATGACAGTATAGGCACAACAATTCCCAATTGCTGCCGTCAGCCGGGTTATGGTCATGATTGTGGTCGCGGTGATGCACGGTCAACTCACGCAAATTGCGGCCGGAGAACTCGCGGGCACAACGTCCACAAATCCACGGATAAATTTTCAAGGCCTGCTCGCGATAGCCCGCCTCGCGAGACTGGCGGTTGTGGATTGCCTCGGCGATCAGCCGATCGGTTCGTTCGCGTTTATCGTCGTTGGGCATTGGCGAGAATCTCCTGCCAGCGCAGTTAAATCTAAATCAGTCTGCCTGTCAAATCAGCACCGCGCTCAGCGGCACCCGCATTTCATAGTCGCTGATTCCGCCGTGCACCCCGAGCATCGGGTAGTGACGTTCACCAGGCAAGCGATCCCTGATCGTCCAGTTGCCTTTACTGACCAGGGTATAGTCGCCGATCCGTTCGGCAAGCCGCTGATGGTAGGGCGGTGGTCCGAACCAGCCGGCGGCGATCAACTGGCGGCTATCGTAGAGATGCACCGACCGACTCAGCCAGCGGCGAACATAACTTTCGAACGACGGCCGATTCTCCGGGGCGACATAACAATAGCTGACGCGCCGTTCGCCGCACAGCGGACGTTGCAGCAGCGCGGCCAGCGCTGGATGGTCGTCGAGGCTGACGAGCCGGCGGCTGGGTGAATCGATGAAACCGTGATCGGCGGTGACCAGCAACCAACTCCGGCTGCCGCGCAGCGAGTCGATCAGGCGACCGAACAGGGCATCGAACTGACCGAGAACCTGCAATGCCTGGCGACTGCCGGTGCCGAAGTGATGCGACAAGCTGTCGAAGTCGGGAAAATACGCGTAAATATAGCGCGGGCGCGGAGAAGTCAGGAGTTCGGCCAGTTGACCGAACATGTCGGGCAGCGACGAGTAGGCGGCAATCTGCGCGCCGCGTGCATGCCAGGTGTTGAACGGACTGTGGGCAATGCTTTGTGGCGTCACCACCCAGCACTCGCGATCTAGAGACTCGAACAGCGTGGGATGATTGAACAGCCGATCAGGCAAGCTCGCGGGCGCCAGGGTCGGCGGTCCGACGCGAGGCAGCAGCGGCAGAATGGCCAAGGTCTGTTCGATCTCGGACAAATGCATGTGCCAGCCGGTCAAGCCATGTTGCGCCGGTGCCAACCCGGTCATGAACGTCGGAATGGCACTGGCGGTGGTTGACGGGAAAACCGAACTGAGACTGCCGAGCAGGTGTTGTTGCAGATGCGGGCTACCGGCATGCCGTCGCAGCGTGCGTTCCCCCAGACCATCGACGACCATCAACACGATATGGCGTGCCCGGGCCAACTGGCTGGCCGGCAGCATGGTCAATGGCGGATAGGCGTCATTCGGGCTACCGCAGGCCGTGGCAATGCTCTGCATCAGGCCCAGAATGCCGCCGCCGCTGTAATCGGGAAAGGACTGCGTCCGCATCATGATGCAGCCATTCTACGCCAAGCGCCGCAGCGTCGGCGAAAGTCGGCTGGTTTGGCGGGGGCTGACCGCCTGTCGAACTTGATGGGTCGACACAAAACAGTGGAAGACGAACGCCAGCTTCGACGGTTTCATACCAATTGTGTCGACCATCCGTACTGAAAACCGGGAGAAAATCCGCCGTCGGCCCGTCTATTAAGCCGGCGCGGTTAACTCGGACCTGCGGATCGTTCGGCCAACAGCAGTACAAAACAGGTGATAATGGCCACGTCCTATACGCCACCCTGGCGGCAGCCAGTCCAGCCGCAGGCGAATCCGCGGCGGATGAGCGCTGTTCGTTGCACAAGCCGAGGTTCACCCATTGTCCATGTGAACTCAACCGCAAAGGAAAACCACCGTGCTCCAGCTCAAGCCACTCGACGAGAACGTACCGATCTTCCAGCAGATCAATAGCGAAGTTTCACCGGTCATCCTGATCAATGTCTTTCATGTGGCTGAGTCAGACATTCCCGCGCTATTGAAGGCATGGGAAGCCGACGCGAATTGGATGAAGAAGCAACCGGGCTACATTTCAACACAATTGCATCAGGGAATCTCCGGAAGCAACGTGTTCCTGAACTACGCTCTGTGGGAGTCAGTCGCGCACTTCCGCGCGGCGTTCACCCACCCGGAGTTCGTGGCCGCACTGAGTCACTATCCTTCTTCAGCCGTAGCCTCACCGCACCTCTTTACCCGCCTCACGGTTGCCAATCTCTGCGTGGGTCCGTAACCGCTTTGCCGAGCGTGCGGCGATCACGCCAAGAAGCGACAAATGCCGGCAAACGAGACCAAGCGTCGATCGTGATCACGAGCAAACGACGATCCAACAGACGTCGTCGTCGAGGTCGACCGGGGAGAATGTGGCGAGCCCCCTTACCGGGAGCAGCACGACCGAAGCACGCCGTTGGTTTGCTCGTTGATGTCGCACAGCCAAGAGTCGTGGGATCGGCGAAATAGACGGCGACGCTGGTGAGTTGGTTCAGGCGATCGTGCTAGGCCGTCTCTCCTCATTCAGCGAGGTGCGAGTTCGGCGCGCCGGCCACCGTGGATTACCTCGCGTGCCGAGCCGGCTACTCCGCGGATCGGTGCCGCAAGCGGTGCTTTTCCATCCGATAGCGTAGCGTGTCGCGACTGATGCCAAGCTTACGCGCCGCCCGGGAGACGTTATGCCCGGCGTCTGTCAGCGCCTGAATCAACAGATCACGTTCCATACGATCGAGCGTCGAACCATCCGGTTTTTCCGCGACAAACACCGCTGTCCCATCGGCAGCAGCTTCGCTCTTCACCCGCCGAACCGGAAGACACAGGTCCTGCAGCGCGATTTCGCTATCGACGGCGAGCAGCACGGCTTGCTCGACAACGTTGCGCAGTTCACGGACGTTGCCTGGCCAATGATGCTCGGCAATCGCGCGTGCAGCCTGCGGGTTGAAGCTCAGGGTTCCCCGTCGATAACGACGGGCGAATTCGTCCAGAAAGCGGCCGGCCAGCAACAGAGCGTCACCCTCTCGTTCGCGCAGGGGTGGGACATTCACTTGCAAGACCCGTAAACGAAAGTAAAGGTCGGCGCGGAAGGCCCCCTGGCGGATTCGCTCTTCGAGGTCTTGATGGGTTGCCGCAACGATGCGCAGATCGGTCTGCCGTTCGTGAACCGAACCAATCCGGCGAAAGCGGCCATCCTCGATGACTTTCAGCAGCTTGGCCTGCAGGGCCAGATCCATTTCCGCCACTTCATCGAGAAACAAGGTGCCGCCGTCGGCCGCTTCGAGCAGCCCAATGCGCCGCTCTTTAGCGTCGGTGAACGCGCCCCTCTCGTGACCGAAAAGCTCGGACTCGAGCAAGGTCGCCGGAATCGCCGCGCAATTCAGTTCGATAAACGGACGACTGCAACGCGGACCCTCATAATGGAAGGCGCGGGCCACCAGTTCCTTGCCGGTGCCCGTCTCCCCGATAATCAGAACCGGCGGCAGTGAATGCGCACCCTGGACGTCGGCGATCCGGGCGATCCGCGTCCGCAATGCAACCATCGCCGGGCTGTCACCGAGGATTTGTTGTCGAGCGTCTTGCTCGCGCGCTTCGAAATAGCGCAGCCGACTCGAGTCGAGTTGCTGCCGTGTCAAGTTTTCGAGACGCTGACGAAGATCACTCAGCGCCACCGGTTTGGTCAGCAGGTCATTGGCGCCGGCCTTCATCGCGTCGACAGCCAACTCGATGCTACCGTGGCCGGTAATCATCACAATCGGTACGGCGGGGTCCTGCGTGCGCAGCCGCTGGATCAACGAGACACCGTCCATGTCCGGCAGGCGATAATCGAGGATCACCGCATCCGGTGCGGCCGACCCAAACAATTCAAGCCCGGCGCTCGCCGTCAGCGCGGTCAACACCTCGTGCCCGCTCCTGGCCAGAAAGCGAGCAACATTCTTGACGAAGGTTTCCTCGTCATCGATGATGAGAATCGCTGGCATTGCTCATGCCCTCGGAAAAAGTAGGCGGACCCGAGTCCCGTCACCCGGCACACTATCCAGTGTCAGGCTGCCGCCGAAACGCTCGACGATGCGCTTGGCAAACGGCAGACCGAGACCCAGACCTTGAGGTTTGGTCGTATAGAAGGGACGCAAAACCTGTCCCATCGACTCCGCTTTGATGCCGCAGCCGGAATCGGCGACGACTACGCTGATCTGCTTCGGCGCGGCGTCTTCGAGAATGATGCGGCAGGTACCGCCCTGGCGCATGGCTTCCGCCGCATTGCTCAGCAGACTCAGGAAGGCCTGCTGCAGCAGTGCCGGATCGGCCGCTATCCACGACTGGGAGGAACGACATTCGAAAAGCAGCGGCGTTCCCCGCTCCTTGAAGGCACTCTGGTTCTCGATGACACAGCGCTGCAGCACCCCGGCTAGATCAATGCGTTCTCGGCCCAGGACTTCCTGACTGGACAGGCGCAATAGTTCGGTGATTCGTCCGGAAATGCGGTCCACCTCGCGAATGATATCGCGCGCCTGTTCCGAGCAATCGTCCGCAGGCATCTCGAGGCTCAATTCCGCCGACGAGCGGATGGAAGCCAGCGGGTTGCGAATATTGTGCGCCACAGCCGCAGTCAATTCGCCAATCACGGCCAGTGTCTCCGCGTCGAGCAATCGAGCATGCTGCTGCTTGATTGTCCGGTCGGCCCGCTGGATCAGCCAGAACAAGCTGAGGTACAAAGCCAATGCGCTGGCCAGCGCAGCAAGGCCGACTTGTTTCTGCCCTTCACGAATCGCTTCGCTGAGCGCCAGAGGGGCCTTGTAGAGTTCGACGACACCGAGTACCTCTCGTCCGGCCGGCGACACCAGCGGAATGTAGGTCTCGACAAAGAACTGCACCGACGGGTCCAGACCCTCATGTTCACGTTTTTGTCTTGCGTCGCGCGCAATCCGTCCGGCATGAACGACGAGTTCGCCGCGCATCGCTTCCTCCAACTCGTCATTGTCCGCAAAACGCTTGCCGATCAATTCCGGATTGCTCGACCAAAGAATGGTTCGGTCGGCAGCAAACACATTGGCGCGCAGCACGTCGGGCATGTTCGACATATTCACGATCGCCTCATGAAAACGCTGGCGTAAGGCCACATCGTCCGTCCGTGCCAGATAGGCCAACGATTCGTCGGAGAGCAGGATGTTCTGCACGAAATCACGCGAAATCGAGGCCTCACGCTGAAAAAGATGATCGTTAAGGAAACGGGAAATCAGCCAGGCATTGGCCAAGGCGATCAAGGCGATGACCAGCGGGCTGAGCCAGGCGAACCAGCGTAGGAGATTGAATGGAGCTGGCTGGTCTACAGCACTCACGGTTCCTCCAGACGAAAATCAAAGTAGCGAGAATACCTTGACAATGAACCACATCGCCAGCTCCAGTCGCCGATTACCAAGTAAGTTGCAGGGCAACGCTGAGCTGACGATAGCGGTTCTGGTACAAGGCAACGTTCGATTCGTTGCGGACATCGACATAGTCGACGCGCAATGTCCGACCCGGCGCAAGAGCAAGCGCAGCCGCCAGTTCGATCGTCCACGCCTCGTCACGCCGAACCGGCATCGTCGGCAAGACCGTCTGATCGAATCTAGCCTGCTGCCATGCCAGACCAGCCGACCAGGTCACACCCAGCCATTCACGTTCCAGCGAGACATGCAGAAGATGGCTTCGACTGGAGAGTTCAGGAAAGCCGCGATCGTTGTGCTCGCGCACCAAGTACAGTTCCAGATCGGCGGCGTCGATCCCAGGCAGCGGTGTCTGCGCATGGCGTTGCAGCAGCAGCGTGGCGCTTGTGGAATCGAGATCGGTCAATTCGCCACGATGGCGATTCTTTCCGACATCCGCCATGATCACCCAGTGGCCACCCTCGCGGTCCGCGTAGGTCCAGTCAATCTGCAGTGATTGCACGTTGCGGAAATGTGCCCCGGCCACATCGATGTGCTGCCAGTGACTACCGACGCCGATGTTGCCCCACTCGTCCATCGACGTACGCAACGCGGGGCTGAACGATGCGTTGAGGAAGTCGAAGTCGGGCGTGCGCGGCGAGCGTTTGACATGCAAGTCGCCAGCCAACGCCAAACGCACCTCACCGAACAATTCCCAGTCACGCATCCCGCTGATGTTCGCTCGCCAGTGGCTGCCGGCGAGCCGCCGCCGCCCCTCGAGAAAAATGAGCGTACCTTGCGGCGAGAGCTGCACCAACGGCGAGGTCTGGGATTCATACCCCCACCCCACTTCCGCCAACAAGTTGGCGGCTGAAGGAGGCGCCGCCTGCGAACTGGCGGAGAGCAGCAGCCCACAGACCGTGAGCCAGCGTATCGGCGTACCGGCGACGGCGAATCTCAAACGCCTTTCCGACAGACTTGTTTATAGGTGTTCGTCCCGTTGACCGACGAGACCAGAACCCAGGTGCACTTGACACCGCCACCTAGGCTGACACTGTTCTTGGCCGTCGCCGGAGCGACAGTCACAAGCGAAAGCAAGCCCACGGTCAGCGAAGCGAACAGAACACGTGCGATGGTTTTCTGGAACATGGGAATCTCCTCCAAGACGGTTGTCAATGTCGACCGCCCGGCAAGCACTGCCTGCGAAGGGGTCAACCAATGTCTAGCAAGATCGATGCCAAATTTTCAAATCCTTATAAACTGATGGGTTACGATCCATCCCATGCGAATACAGCCAGGCGGGTGGCTAAAACTGGGGCTTTGCGCCCATTGACTGGGGCATTTGCCCAAGACGGTAGCGCAACTCGCCCGACACGGCGAACACAGCGATTGACAGTGAATTTTCGGCGATTGCCAGCGAAACCGGGACGCCTTGCCGCCGATCCGCAGCGGACCTTGGAGCGCAACGCAGGCGACCTCACCACCCTCACTCGTACGGCTAGCCCACGATGGACCGAGGTCTACACCACCGACAGCAACGGTCAGTGAATACGCCCCTGAGTCACCTCGATCCAGCGGCCCGACCCGGGCAGGCAAGCGGCGAAGATATCAAGGAACACGCAGCCTAATTCCAGGCCGCCGCCGGGCGTCGGCAACCAGACCGCCCTCTTGCACGGCAGGAAGACCAGGCCAAGGTTGAGCACGGCCAGCGCACTTGCTCAAACGGGATCCGGCCGCCACACGAGCCCCAAACGCCGGAGGCTCGGATCAGTGAAGACTTTCCTGATAGCGCTTGGCTTCGGCATGCTGGGCCTGAAAGGTCAGTTCGATCCGCGTGCCCGGTCCAGGCAAGACCTGGAGATCGCCTTCGATCTGATTGACCAACCCGGCCATTAGTTGCCAACCCAGGGTCTTGCCACGCTGCGGCGAAAAGCCGGCCGGCAACCCGACACCATTGTCCGAAATAGTAAGGCAGATTCTCTTGTCGTCGTTTTCCGACAATTCAACGACCACTTTTCCTTTCCGGCCATCCGGGAAGGCGTGCTTGAAGGCATTGGTGACCAGTTCGTTGACGATCAGCCCGCAGGGAATCGCCGTTTCCAGTCCGAGGACTATGGCAGACAAGCGGCGTTCAATGACGATACCGGTCGCGAAGAACTGCTGCGACAGTTGTTTGAGCAGCTTGTCGAGGAAGGCGTCGAAGGCAATACTGGACAAGTCTTCCGAGCGGTAAAGCTGTTCGTGGACCAGCACCATGGCGCGGATGCGGTCGGCGCTCTCCTCGAAAAGGGAGCGGATTGCCGGATCCTCAATTTCATGGCCCTGCATGTTGAGCAGGCTGCCGATAACCTGCAGGTTGTTCTTTACACGGTGATAAATCTCGCGCAGCAAGACTTCCTTTTCACGCAGCGATGCTTGGATGCGTGCCTCGGCGCGTTTACGCTCGGCGATGTCGGCGTGCGTTCCAACCATGCGCAGTGGTAGTCCATCAGCACTGCGACCGATCACTTTGCCGCGCGCTTGGACCCAATGCCAATCCCCAGACTGGCCACGCATGCGGTAATCGACGCTATATTCGGGGAGCAGGCGATCGAAATGACGCTGCAAGGTTGCATTAACTTCCGGCAAATCGTCGGGATGTACTCGATCGAGCCAGCTTTCATGATCGGCGACGAACTCGCCAGGGGCGTATCCCAACATGGTGTACCAGCGATCACTCAGAAACAGCGCCTGGTTTTGGATATCCCAGTCCCACACGCCATCGCTGGTGGCTTCGATGACCAGCCGGAGACGCTCCTCGCTTTGCTGCAAGGCGCGATTGGCTTCGGCCAACTCGGCCGTCCGCTCAACCACCCGGCATTCCAACTCGCTCTGGATCTGCTCCTGGCGACGCTGCAAACGCCACAGGTCCAGATGCGTCCGGACCCGGACCAGAACTTCGGCCGGCTCGAAGGGTTTGGTCAAATAGTCGACACCACCGGCGGCAAAACCTTGGATTTTATCCGCGGTTTCATTCAAAGCGCTGATGAAAATGACGGGTATGGCGCGCAGAAGGGGATCCGCTTTGATCTGCCGGCAGAGTGTGTAGCCGTCCATGTCGGGCATGCGGACGTCGAGCAGGATGAGATCCGGAACCTTGGCGGCAATCGAACGCAAGGCGACCGTGCTGTTCGAGGCCGGTCGTACGCGATAGCCCTGTTCCACCAGGAGCATGGCGAGCAACTTCAAGTTGGCCGGAGTGTCGTCAACGACCAGGATTTCGTCAATCGGTTCAGAGTTCATGACCGGAATTCCTTGCGCCAGCGCGAAAATCGAACTCTTGCACGATTTAACATGCTGGCTGTTTCACTGTGACAGCATCGAGTCTGGATTGCAGGGGCCTCGTCCGACAACACGGTCACCCGCCGGCCCAGTTGCCGCTTCCCAGGATCAACGCCCATCCAATCCGCCATCACCTGGTTCACCCTGCCGTACCTTATAACAATCATAGTACGGACAACGGCAGATGAAGTTATAAACCGTCTCTATACCGACTTATTTCACGGTTTTCCTCGGCAAAACGAACCTCTATACGGCAACCACCGCCACGATGGTCAAACGAGAGGGTGCCACCAATCTGGTTGACCAATCCGCTGACCAAACGCCAACCGAGACTGTTGCCACGTTGCGGCGAAAAATCCTGCGGCAGGCCGATACCGTCGTCGGCAACGACAATGCGGATCAACCCTTCGTCGCCGCGCCGCAATTCCACGTCTATTTGACCATCATCCCGACCAGGAAAAGCGTGTTTGAAGGCATTGCTGATCAGCTCGTTGATCAGCAAACCACAGGGAATCGCCGTATCCAGCCCGAGAGTGACCGCTTCGAGATGTTTGGCGATGCGCACACTCGGTCGGGCAAACTGATGGGCCAATTGTTCGATCAGTCGCTCAAGGTAGCGGTCGAAGGCGATGCTGGCCAGATCGGCCGAACTGTACAGCTCCTCGTGCACCAGGACCATGGCACGGACCCGGTCGGCGCTTTCTGCGAAACGCTCGCGCACGGCAACGTCGGAAACACCCTGGCCCTGCATGCTGAGCAAGCTGACAACCACTTGCAGATTGTTCTTGACCCGGTGATAAATCTCTTTCAGGAGGACTTCCTTCTCACGCACGGAAGCCTGCAGTCTGGCCCGGGCACGGGTACGCTCCGTGGTGTCGACGGCCACGCCGATGACACCGTTGATTTCGCCGTGCGGGCCGATGTAAGGAGAGAATACCGTTTCGAAAATTGTGTCGCCGATCTGGCTTTCAGTCCGCCACAGGTGTCCGGTGAGGACGCGATGCAGGTCGGCAACCATCTCCGGGTAGCCGCTGAACAGATCGAAAACCGAGCGACCGACCACTTCGCCAGGCTTCAAACCCAACTGCGGCAGCGCCAACCCTTCTGCGAGGAGAAAGACGCCGTGTCGGTCGATGACGTAGATGACAATTGGAGAATTCTGCACCACGACGCGAAAACGGTGTTCGCTTTCTTTGAGGGCTTGCTCGGTGCGGGCGTTTTCGGCAATCATCTGCTTCAATTCGGCGTTGGCATTCAGCAGATCGGCCGTGCGCCGCGCCACTTCGCTTTGCAAATGCGAATTGTGAGCAGCCACTTCGCTCTGCAGGCGGTGCAAGCGCAGATGCAGGGCAATGCGCGCCATCAGTTCTTCGGGCTCGAACGGCTTGCCGACGAAGTCGGCGCCGCCGCAGGCGAATGCCCGCACCTTATCGAAAGCGGCGTCCGATGCGCTGATGAAAATCACCGGGACATCCGCCGTGGACGGCTCCGCCTTGAGACGAGCGCAAACCTCATAGCCGTCGATGTCCGCCGAGAGTTGCGGCTTCAAGAGAACCAGATCGGGCGGCTCTGCCGCCGCGCTGTTCAACGCGGCGTCGGCAGTGAGCGCGGGCCGTGGGCGATAACCGTGAGCGGCCAGGAGTCGCACCGACTGCCGCAGGCTGTCGCGCAGGTCGTCCAGCACGAGAATGTTGGCAAGAACGGGATTCATGAGCGCCGCGCGGCCCGCTCATCGAGTGCCGAACGAATCGTCTTGGCGATTTCCGGATAGTCAAAGTCAGCCGCCAGCGCGCCTACCCAGTCGGCGACCGCCGAATGGGTGGTCCGGAGAGCCCCGGCCAGGCTGAGTACTTCGTCGGCGTGCAAGCGAATACTGGCCGACAGCATGTTTTCCAGCCAGGCCGTCGGCACCCGCGTCAGCGATGGCAGGTTGGCGGCGGCGGCTGGCAGACCGGCCCCGTCCGCCAGCCGCTGTTCTTGCGCCGCGTCGTCATCCGCGGCATGCGCCAGAAAGCCAGCAAAACGGCGGTCTTCCTTCACCGTGTGGTGCAGATACCAACTCCGGAAAAAGGCCAGCAATTCGTCGTAATCGATTTGCCCGGAGCGCAATTCCATCAAGGCGACATTCAGCTTTTCGAGCAAGGCAAGATGCAGCAGGCGGTGCGCCTCGAGTTCAGGATATCCACTCTCGAAAAAAATGTTTTCTTCGCTCTGGAAATGGAAAGCGATGTACTTGATCAGTTCTTGCAGCACGCGCGGCGCCAACGCGCAGTCGGTCTTGACGCTTTCGAGACGATTGATCAGGGCAACGAAAGTTCGATGTTCGAGGTCAATTTCCTCGACACCAATGTTTACTCCAGGATCCCAATAAACATAGTCGGACACCATGCTTCCAGGCGGTTGATCAAGGAATGTCTGACGCCAGTAGTGACGCGATCGTGCGCGCGCTTTCTGGGCGATGGAAGAAATAACCTTGTACGAGATCGCAGCCCAAGTCACGCAACCAGTCGAGTTGCGCTTGTGTTTCGACACCCTCGGCGATCACCTGCAGGCCCAGAGCATGGCTCATGGTGACAATCGCCGACACGATGGCAGCGCTCTCACGGTCGGCTGGCAACTCGCAGATGAAGGAACGGTCAATTTTCAGGGTGTGAATCGGAAAGCGCTTGAGATAGTTCAGGCTCGAATAGCCGGTACCAAAGTCATCGACCGAGATCCGCAATCCCATATTGCGCAAATCGCGCAGCGTCGAACTCGCCTTTTCAGGCTGCTGCATGATCGCCGATTCCGTGAGTTCCAGCTCCAGACGCTCGGGGTTGACGCCGCTTTCCGCGATGATGGCCTCGACAATGTAGAGCAGTTTCGGGTCACGAAACTGGCGGGCGGAAAGATTGACCGCCATGTAAAGCCCCTGTGCTCCGATGTCATGCCACGTGCGCAACTGTTTGCACGCCGCGTCGAGCACCCATTGACCGAGCGGGACGATCAGGCCAGAACGTTCAGCCGTGGGGATGAATTCGTTCGGATAAACCAGACCATGTTTGGGATCCCGCCAGCGGACCAACGCTTCGACGGCGTGCAGTTTGCTGCTGGTCGTATAGATGGGTTGATAATGCAGTTCGAACTGCCGGTCGGCGAGCGCCCGGCGGATGTTGGTTTCGAGCATGATCCGGCTGGTTGCCTGTTCGGTCCATTCGGCGGAAAAAAAGGCACAACCGTTCTTGCCCAATTCCTTGGCGCGATACATGGCGTTGTCGGCGGCCGCCAGCAGCCGCTCGGCTGTGGTGGCATCGCTGGGAAACAGACTGATCCCGATGCTGATCGTCAACCAGACCTCCTCCTCACCGATCATCACCGGCCGTTCCATCGACTGAAGAAGATTTCGGGCGACACGCTGCGCGGTTTCCCCCTTATCGATCCGGGTCAGTACGATGACGAATTCATCACCCCCAATCCGGCCGACCAAGTCCGACTCGCGCACCGAAGCACGCAGTCGTTTTGCCGCCTCCTTGAGCAAAGTATCACCCGCGGCATGGCCAAGCGAGTCATTGACCAGTTTGAAATTGTCGAGATCGACGAACATCACGGCAACGATGGAACCTTGTTGCCGACTCAGCGCCATCGATTTTTCGAGCATGCGCGTCAGATGGGTCCGATTGTGCAATCCGGTCAGGTGATCGAACTGCGACAAGTATACCAACTGCGCCTCGGCCGAACGACGAGCGGTGATGTCCTGGACCTGGACGATGAAATAAAGCGGCGAGCCGGCATCGCTCACCAGCGACACCGACTGCATCGCCCAGGTGATCTGCGAGTCCGGATGTACAAAGCGGATCTCGGTCTGGAACGACGGCATGCCGCCATTGACCAGATCGTAAAGCTGGTTATTGAGATGGTCACAATCATCCTCGTGACAGACCGATTGCAAGGTAACGCCGCGGGCGGAGCCCGGGGGCAGCCCGAAAATCTCGCAAGCCGCGTTGTTCAGTTGCAAAAAACGGCCGTCAAGGGCGACCAATGCCATGCCGATCGCCGCAAAATCGAATGCCGAGTGAAAGCGCTCCTCACTTTCCGCCAAGGCCCGTTCGACTTGTCGGCGATGAGTGATGTCGCGCAGGACGATCACTGCACCGAGCAGTGCATTATCGTTGTCCAGTATCGGCGCCGCGTTGTACTCGACAACCGTTTCCCGGCCATCGGCGGCAATCACGACCGCGGCGTTGTTTTGGGGTAGCGCCATACGTGTGGCAAGTACCGTCTGCGCTGGCTCATAAATCGCTCGACGGGTGTGCTCGTCGACCAGGTGAAGTACGTTACCAATCGGCTGGCCCTGCGCCGCATTGTCCTCGACGCCAAGCAGTTGCCTGGCCACCGAGTTCAACAAACGCACATGACCGCCCTCATTGGTGGCGAGAACGCCGTCGCTGACGCAGTGCAGGGTCTTGGCGAACCAGCGTTCGCTCTGGCGCAA
The DNA here is from genome assembly GCA_016789495.1 of Accumulibacter sp. Lineage (GTDB taxonomy): Bacteria > Pseudomonadota > Gammaproteobacteria > Burkholderiales > Rhodocyclaceae > Accumulibacter. Next base: position 19,466 of record JAEUOJ010000173.1, read on the forward strand.
CTGCCGTTCCATGCGATGCTTGACCAACGCCACTTCGATGGTGGCGCGGGCGTCGTCCGGACGGAACGGCTTGACGAGGTAGCCGTAAGGCAGCGTTTCGCGCGCGCTGCAAGGTCGCCAGATCGCTGTACGCGGTCAGATAAACCACCGGGATGTCGTAGCGGCCGCGAATTAGCGCGGCCGTTTCGATGCCGTCCTTGTCGCCGCGAATGACGATGTCCATCATCACCAGATCGGGGCGGGTGTCGTAGCACAGACGAAGCGCCTGGTCGCCGCTGGCCGCGATACCCGTTACGTCGTAGCCGAAAACTTCAAGCCGCTGACTGAGATCCATGGCGATGATCGCTTCGTCCTCGACGATCAATATCCTGGTTTTCTCATTCAAGGTATCCATTTTTCAATTATCCAAGAAAATTCCCGGTCAGCGGTCGTGGCCGATGTACCGACTCTGACCCAGCGTAGCCCAAAGTTATAGTAAAAAGCAAGAATCGGGAAATTCAACCGTACCCGGACCGTTTGAGCGCAACGGGCGCAAGGGCTTGGATGGGCAAGACGGCTCAAACCGAGCCATTGGAATTGTCGCTCAACGAAATGACCCCGGAGTTGTTGCGGCGCAACAACTCCGGGGTCAGCACGATCACCGAACGCAAAGCGTAGCGCCAGGCCGGCATCGAGCGAAGCGAGCTCGCGCAGCGCACCGACCCACCGGCGGAGCGCCGATCCAGGCAAGGCGCCAGCGTGTTACGAAGCTTCGGCGCCTGAACGCCAAGTTGTTTTCTTGCAGCGCGACGCCACGACAACCACTGACGGGCATCGACCCTGACGCTGCATCACGCCAAAGCCAAACCGCCACTATCAGATCTGAATAATTCCTGCAGGTCGGCGTCCGCATCAATCGACTGATGGTGGACTGTAGACATCGGAGAAACCCATCTGCAAACCGGCAGATCCGACCCTACGGAATAGCGTACGCACTCCGGCGGAGCGCTGCCTTGCAAGAGATTTCCCCTCTCGAGCATCCTCTTTGTTCACTGATGCATCCACATCATGCGCATCTGGTACGAGCACGGCTCGGGGACTACTATGATTCAGTAAGGCATGGATTTCAGCACGTCGATGAACACAGCGCCTGATACAGACTGGTCGTCCGCGGCGGCACGGAAGAAATGGACCGTTGCGTCCTCCGGTGATGAAAGACGCCGCATTAACGGGAAAGCAATAATGAACCACATCAGCCATATTCACAGGCCCCGAGCCGCCACCGCGGCCCGCGCGCCGATCCACCCACATTTCACAGTCAGGCACGCCCTCGCCATCGGGTTGTGCGCGCTCGCCTGGATGTCGGCGCGGCCAGGCTGGGCCGCAGCGATCGCCACCCCTTCGGATGATGTCCAGATCGTCTGGAACAACACCTTGCGCTACAACTGGGCAACGCGCATGCAGGGGCGCGACCCGCGCATCGCCAATCACGCCGTTTTCGATCAGGGCGACGCATTGTTCGATCGGTACGACACCATTGCCAATCGCCTGGACTGGCTGACGGAATTCGACTTGAGTTACCGGCGCAACTATGGCTTGCGCATCACGGCGGCGGCCTGGTACGACGCCGCCTACGGCAACCACGGCCGCAGCAACCCGAACGCCCAAGGCGCAAATGTGGTGCCGAACAGCTACACGGACGACAAATTCACCTCCTACGTCAAACGCTATTACGCCGGCCCTTCGGGCGAGCTGCTTGACGCCTTCGTCTACGGCGTTTTCGACATCGGCGATACGGTATGGAACGTGAAAGTCGGACGGCACGCCCTGGTCTGGGGCGAGTCCCTGTTCGGCAACACGCACGCGATTTCCTTCTCCCAGGTGCCTAGTGACGGCATGAAGGGGGCGACCAATCCCGGTGCGTCGGCCAAGGAAACGGCCCTACCGGTCGCCCAAACATCATTAATCGCGCAGATCAATCCCGAGCTATCCCTCTTGACTCAAGTCGGATTCGAGTGGAAACCTACCCGCATACCCGAGGCCGGTACCTATTTCGGCGTCGATACGGTGAACAAAGGACCGAACTTGAACCGGCTCTCCTCGATTGACGGCAAGGCTGGCGATCTGGGGCTGGGTATGAAGTGGAGTCCGGAGTGGCTCGACGGCACGCTGGGGTTTTACGCGCGACGCTTCGACGATAAAAACGGCTGGCTGGCCCAAGACGCGGGCGGCGGTCAGACCCGGGCGGTTTACGCGCGGGACATCAGCCTCTTCGGCGTCACGCTGGTGAAAAGGATTGGCAGCGTTCTTGCGGGCGCCGAGCTGTCTTACCGGCTTGATGATCCACTGAACAGCGCCGGTTCGGCGGGACCGGCAGGCGGCTACGAAGGCGCTCGAGGCAATACCTGGCATGGCGTGCTCAATGGCATCGTCAGCTTCAGTCCCAGCGCGGTTTACGATTCCGCCTTCCTGGCGGCGGAACTGGCCTGGAATCGCCTCGACCGGGTGACCCGAAACCGCGAACTGTACTGGGCCAAGGGCTACAACCCGGCCTGCGATTCAGAAGCCACCATCAAGGGCTGCGCGGACAAGCAGTTTTTCAGCCTCGGGCTGTCCTTCACGCCAACGTGGACCCAGGTTTATCCGGGCGTGGATATCAGCATGCCTTTGTTTTATTCCAGAGGAATTGCTGGCAACGCTCCCTCCAACGGCGGAGGAGTCGAAGGCTTTACTGTTTACAAGGTCGGCCTGTCGGCCAAGGTTTACTCCAACCATCAGTTCGACCTGACCTATACCGGATACGATCAAAAAATCCAGGATCTGCCCGGAACGACCTTCGGCTCGCGCCTACTCGGGGGGCCCCTACGAGACAAGGGCTGGTTGTCGTTTACCTACCAAACCACTTTCTAAGGACATTTTGAAGGAACGATCATGAACATGCGCACGCCCTTGTTGTTCGCTGTCCTAGCCCTGTTGCAGGGTGCTGGGGCCAAAGCCGGTGTGGACGCCACCGAAGCCGAGCAACTCGGCAAGTCGCTCACTCTGTTCGGCGCGGAAAGTACCGGCAATCGCGCCGGCACCATCCCTGCCTACACCGGCGGGCTGCCAAGCAACACCGCGCCAGCCACTTTCAAACCGGGATCGGGGCGCTGGACCACCCCGTATCCGGACGAAAAACCCCTGTTTGCCGTGACCGCGCAGAACCTGGACCAGTATCGGGAGGCATTGAGCGAGACCGGCAAGGAACTGTTCAAGCGCTATCCGAATTACCGCATGGACGTGTATCCCAGCCACCGCAGCGTCGCGTATCCGGCTTGGGTGCTGGAGAACACCAGGAAGAACGCCACCGCCGCCAAACTCGTCAAGGACGGCCTAGCCCTTGAGGGAGCCTATGGCGGGATTCCCTTCCCCATTCCCAAAACCGGCAATGAGGTAATGTGGAATCACCTCCTGGGCTATACCGGCGTCGCCTATGATGCCTATGCGACCCTGTGGTCCGTGGATGAATCGGGCAACGCCACGAAATGGGCTGGGCATTTCACTTTCCAAAACGATTATTACAATCCTCAATCCAGCGCCGAGGAGCACAAGAAGAACGGTTCCTATTACTACCAGCACGTCTATAGCTGGAGCATCCCGGCCAACGTGGCAGGTTTCGCCGTACTGGATACGCAAACCCTCGATCCGACCACCGAGCCGCGCCGCATCTGGGATTATGACCCCGCGACCCGGCGCGTCCGCGAGGTCACCGGCCTCCCGCCCGATTTGGGCTTGGGCTCACTGGGCAGCTTGGCCACCTTCGACCAAGACAACCTGTTCACGGGTTCTCTCGAACAGTTCGATTTCAAATTGATCGGCAAACGGGAAATGCTGATTCCCTACAACAATCACACACTCTTCTTTGAAACCACTGCCAAGCAGATTCTGACTCCCGGCCATTTGAATCCGGACTTCGTCCGTTGGGAGTGGCACCGGGTCTGGGTCGTCGAGGCGACGATCAAGCCGGGCATGAAGAATCAGCATCAGCGCAAGGTGTTGTACCTGGACGAGGACTGGAGCGGCGCCGGCATGAGCGACGAGTATGACGCCACCGGCAAACTCAAACGGGGCCTGTTCCGGCCGGCGATGCCACTCTACGATGTCCAGGTGCAGATCCCGCGCTGCTACTGGAGTTACGACCTGGAGAAAAAAATGTATGCCCTTGACCAGCATTTCGGCGATGCCGGCCAGTCCTTCCAGCCCAAGCGGCAAGCGTTCCCCAAACTCAATTTGAAGCCCGACGCTCTGGCCAGGAGAGGGGTGTTTTGATCGATCCCCGGCGCGATCCACCGAGCGGGAAGATGAAGTAGGCCAAGCGCTTTTCGTCGCGGGAGAGGAGCAACCGCCATCCTGCCCCGCGATCGTATCTCCGGGGCACCGGCGGTGAAATGTGGAAGAGCATTGTGAATGCAAGTTGCGAGGGCGCTATGCGCATTGAGCGGAGCGTGATGGTGGTACTGGCCTTGTTGCTGCAACAGCCGGCACTAGGGAATCCAGCACCAGACATCGCAGGTGGACGGGACCCCCGCTTCGAACACGTCACCATGAGCCATGGTCTGTCGAATGGCAATGTGGAAGCCATTTTTCAAGACCGACAGGGCTTCACCTGGTTCGGCACCGGCGCCGGATTGGACCGCTACGACGGCTACCGGATCAAGACCTACCGACCGGACCCGGACAATCCCCACAGCCTGATCGGCAACGCGGTGCACGACATCCTGGAGGATGCCGGCGGCGTCTTGTGGATCGCCACCAATCAGGGCTTGAACCGATTCGACCGCGCAACCGAACGCTTCACGCGCTACACGCACGACCCCGCCAATCCCGACAGTATCAGCGGCCACGAGGCCTGGCGGATTGTGGACGATGGCAAAGGCGGATTCTGGGTACTGACCACCGACGGCGGCCTGAATCGATTCGATCGACAAACGGGCCGCTTCGTCGCTTACCGGCATGACCCGGCCAATCCGAAAAGCTTGAGCGGCAACGAGGGGCGGGCGCTGCACCTGGATCGGGCCGGCAACCTCTGGGTAGGCATCCAGGGTGGCGGGCTGAACCGCTTCGATCCGGCCAGCGGCGGCTTCATCCATTATCGGCACGATCCCTCCGACCCCAACAGCCTGAGTGGCGACGGCGTGTGGTCGATTTACGAGGATCGCCAAGGCCTCCTCTGGGTCGGCACGAACGGAAATGGCCTGAACAGTTACGACCCCAAGACCGGAAAGTTTACCCGCTACCGCTCGGACTCCAGTTTGGCCGACGGATTTGTCTTTGCGCTGACCGAAACCCGCGACGGCATCTTGTGGATCGCCACCCTGAGTGGCGGCCTGTACAGCCTGGACCCGGAACGGCGCCATTTCACCCGCTATCTGCCGAACGCCGCCGATCCGACCAGTATCATGCACACTCTGATCGCCCCGCTGCACGAGGACCGTCAAGGAGCGCTGTGGATTGGCTCCCTGGGCAAGGGGGTCAACCGCCTGGACCGTTCCTCGGCCAAGTTTCAGTGGTACCGCCATCGGCCCGATGATCCCGCCAGCCTGAGCAACGGCTCGGTCTGGAACATTTTCGAGGATAGTGCCGGCATGGTGTGGGTCGGTACGGAAGGCACCGGGCTGAATCGCCTCGACCCGACCACGGGCAAGTTCACCCACTATCGGCACGACCCGAACGATCCCCAGAGCCTGATCGGCAACACGGCATATAATCTCTACGAGGACAAAAGCGGGGCGCTCTGGGTGGGTACGCGGGACGGCATCAACAAGATGGACCGGGCCACCGGCGCGGTCACCCGCTATGTCCACGACCCCAAGGACCCGGGCAGTCTGCCGTTCAACGATACGCGCGGCACCTGCGAGGACAGCCAGGGAACCCTCTGGGTGGCGACCAGTTATGGCGGACTGGCCCGGTTCGACCCCACCACCGGGAAATTCAAGGCCTATCGCCACGATCCCAACAAATCCAACAGCTTGGGCAAGGGGATCATCACGACCCTCAAGTGCGATCCGGCCGGTGGCCTGTGGCTCGGGTTGTGGGGTGGCGGGCTGAACCGGTTCGACCCGAAAACCGAAACTTTTCGGCGCCATGAAAACGATCCTCGCGATCCCGCCAGCCTGAGCAACAACGAAGTCTGGTTCATTCACCTTGGCTCAACGGGAGAAGCGTGGGTCGGCACCAGCGGCGGCCTCAATCGCTTCGATCCCCGCACCGAGCGCTTTACCGCCTACCGGCGGAAAGACGGCCTGTCCAGTGACCGTATCAATACCATTTTGGAAGACGACCGTGGAAAACTCTGGCTGGGAACGGCGGATGGCGGGATCATCCGGTTCGATCCTGGAACCGGAGCCACCCAAACCTATGACGCAAGCGATGGCTTGCAGAGCAATCAGTTTCTCAACAGCTCCGCTTATAAGTCCCGCACGGGAGCGCTGCTATTCGGCGGCGAAAACGGCTTCAACATCATCGACCCGGCGCACATCGCGACGAACACCCAGGCGCCGTCCGTCGTGCTGACGGATTTGCAGATTTTCAACAAATCCGTTTCCGCCACCGACAAGGACTCGCCTCTCCAGCAGGCCATCACCGAGGCGCGACGAGTGGTGCTGTCGTATTGGCAATCGGTTTTTTCCTTCGAATTCGCCGCCCTGAACTACCGTTTTCCGCAAAAAAACCGCTATGCCTACAGGATGGAGGGCTTCGACCAGGATTGGACCTATGTCGACAGCTCCCGCCGCGTCGCCACCTATACCAATCTCGATCCGGGAACATACGTTTTCCGAGTCAAGGCATCCAACAACGACGGGGTCTGGAACGAAGAAGGCACGGCGGTCGAGGTCATCATCACCCCACCGTGGTGGAAAACACCCTGGGCCCGCGCCCTGGCGGTCCTGCTGACCGTGGGGTTGCTGGCCGGCGCTTATTACCGGCGCGTCAGCGCCATCCAGCGCCTTAACCGGGAACTGGAGCTTCAGGTCGCCGAGCGGACCCATTCGCTGGCGGAAGCCAAGGAGTCCGCCGAAGCGGCCAATCGCGCCAAGAGCGCGTTTCTCGCCAACATGAGCCATGAGCTGCGCACGCCGCTGAACGCGGTGCTGGGCTACTCCGAGTTGCTGCTGCGCGATGCGGCCGGCGGCCGGGAGCGACTGTCGCCGGACCAGGCGGAACACCTGTCCACGGTGCACCGCAGCGGCGAACATCTGCTGACCCTGATCAACAACGTCCTGGATCTGTCCCGGATCGAGGCCGGGCGGACCACGATCAACCCGAGCGACTTCGACCTGCACGAACTGCTGGCCGGGCTAAAGGAGATGTTCGCCCTCAAGGCGGCAAGCAAGGGGTTGACGCTGCAGGTCGAGCGCGAGCCGGACGTTCCCCGGCACGTTCGCACCGACGAGCTGAAACTGCGGCAGATGCTGATCAACTTGATGAACAACGCTTTCAAATTCACCGCGCGAGGCGGGGTGACCCTCCGGAGCCGCGTGACGTTCTTCCCGGACGCCAACCCGGACACGACGACGGGTCGCGCGCTACGGCTGACCTTCGAAGTGGCCGACACCGGCGCCGGCATCGCCGCCGAGGAACTGGCCGGGCTGTTCCAGCCCTTCGCCCAGTCCGCCAGTGGCCGGAAGGCGGAGGAAGGCACCGGCCTGGGACTGGCCATCACCCGACAGTTCGCCGAGCTGCTGGGCGGCGCGATCGAGGCGCGCAGCACCGTCGGCGCGGGCAGCACCTTCACCTTCACCATCGCCGCTCGCGAGGCGGCGAACCCGGAGCGACTGCCCGCACCGGAAAGCCGGCCGGTGCTGGGCCTGGCGCCGGGGCAACCGGCCTGGCGCATCCTGGTCGCCGACGACGACGACAACAGTCGGCGCCTGTTGGCCCAGATCCTGGAGCCGCTGGGCTTCGTGGTCGAGCAGGCCGGCGACGGACTCGAAGCGATCGCGCTTTGGGAGCGCTGGCGCCCGCATCTCATCTGGATGGACATGCGGATGCCGAACCTCGACGGGCGGCAGGCGACCCGGCGGATCAAGGCCGCGCCCGGCGGTGACGAAACCCGGATCATCGCCCTGACGGCCAGCAGCTTCGAGGAAGAGCGCGCCGAGATTCTGGCGGCGGGCTGCGACGATTTTCTGCGTAAGCCGTATCGGGCAACGACCTTGCTCGAGCTGATGGAGAAACATCTGGGCACACGCTACCTCTATGGCGAGCAGGCCGCGGCAACGACGCCGGCGGTGGACGACCATGCGCTGGCCGACGCCTTGCGATCCCTGCCCGACGAGCTGCTGGCCCGCCTGGAACAAGCGGCGATCCGCACCGAAATGAACCAGGTCGAACGACTGATCGGGGAAATCGCCGGCCACAGTCAGGCCGCCGCGACCAGGCTGCAGGCCCTGGCCGACAACTTCGATTACGACCGGATCGCTGAACTGCTCCGAGAGAGCCGGGGTCCGGCGGCGGACGACTCCTGAAATGCACACCGTGACGCGCATCACTCACCGGCGGCCGACATTCCGGTTGCCGGACATGAGCCGCCAAGCCCAATCGAAACAAGGGTGAAATAGATGAAGATGATCGCAAGAATCGGCGTGGCTTTACTGAGCGCGGTATTGGCGCTGGCCTCGGTCTGCGCGCAAGAGACCGTCGCCCCCCCCATCCGCAACAGCCCCCGGATCAAGTTCGAGCACCTGAGCCCAGACGACGGGCTGTCTCAGGGCACCGTTGAAGCGTTTCTTCAAGACCGTCAGGGGTTTCTGTGGATCGGAACCTGGGACGGCCTCAATCGTTACGATGGCTATTCCTTCAAGGTGTTCAAGCCGAACCCGCGCGACCCCCACACCTTGAGCGGCAATCTGATTCATGCCATTCACGAAGATTCGCAAGGAACGCTTTGGATCAGCACCAATAATGGCCTGAACCGGTTCGATCGAAAAACCGAGCGCTTCACCCGGTATCAGCACGATCCGAAAAACCCCCGCAGCCTGAGCCACAACGACGTGTGGCGGGCCTTGGCAGACCCGCGCGACGACGCCCTGTGGGTCATGACCACCGGCGGCGGCCTGAACCGTCTCGATCGGAAAACCGGCCAATTCACTCGCTTCCAGCATGACCCGAATGATCCCGACAGCCTCAGCGCCAACGAGGGGCGCGCCTTGTTTATCGACCGGCAAGGCGAGCTATGGGTAGGCACACAAGGCGGGCTGGACCAGCTTGACCGTAAGACCGGGAAATTCATCCATTATCGCCATGCCGCCGATAACCCTCGCAGCTTGAGCCAGAATGCCATCTGGTCCATCCATGAAGACCGCTCGGGCGATCTATGGGTCGGAACGCTCGAAAAGGGAGTGAACCGCCTGGACAGGAAAACGGGCGAGTTCGTCCGCTATGGTCCAGATTCGGTCAACCCCAGGCAAAGAATAAAAAAAGGCATTGTCTTCGCCATCACCGAAGATTCCGCCGGGATGCTCTGGGTGGCGACGTCGGTGGGACTTTACCGCTCCGACCGGGAGCGTAAGGAGTTCTTTTACTATCAGACCGATCCCGACGACCCGAACAGCCTCAGCAATTCGTGGCTATTGACAGTTTATATCGATCGCCTTGGCGTGATCTGGATCGGCAACTGGGGCTCGGGAGTGAACAAGCATGACCCCGACGCCACGAAATTCAGACTTTACCGGCACAAGAATAACGAACCCAACAGCCTGGTCAGCAACGATGTGCGGGCCATCCTGCAAGATGACGAGGGGATGATATGGTTCGGCATGATGAGTGACGGTTTGAGCCGTTTTGACAGGAAAACCCAAACCTATACCCACTTTCGAGCCGACCCGAACGTGCCTTACAGCCTGTCCGACAACCAGGTGATGAGCCTCTACCAAAGCCGCGCGGGAGAACTATGGGTCGGGACCCACGACGGGGGGTTGAACCACTTCGACCGACAGACCGGACGTTTCATTGCCTACAAGCATGATCCCAACGATCCCGGTAGCTTGGGGCACAACGACGTGCGCGGCATCGTCGAATCCGACGACGGCACGCTGTGGGTGGCCACCACCTATGGCGGCTTAAACGAGTGGGATCGACGCAGCGGAAAATTCAGACGCTATCAGCACGACCCCGGCAACCCCAACAGCCTGGGCGACGGAATTATCTCCTGCATGCGCGCGGACGCCCAAGGGATGCTCTGGCTCGGCCTTTGGGGTGGCGGATTGAACCGGTTCGATCCAAAGAGCAAGACCTTCAAGCGCTACAAGCGCCCTCCCGAGGAGCCGGGCAGTTCGAGTCAAAACGAGGTTTGGGCGATCAACGAAGACTCGAAAGGAAATCTTTGGCTCGGAACCAGCCTGGGCCTCAGCAAATTCGATCGCGCTACGGAAACGTTCACCCGCTACGGAGAAAAGGATGGGCTCGCCAGCAACAACGTGGTCGGCATTGTCGAGGACAATCAGGGCAATCTATGGATCAGCACCCGGGGCGGAGGCTTGTCGAGATTCGATCCGCGCACGGGCCGGTTTCGCAATTTCGACAAACACGATGGACTACAAGGCAACGACTTCTACGAAGCCACCAGCAAGACTGCGGATGGCGAGATCTATTTCGGCGGGATCAACGGCGTCAACGCCTTTTATCCCCAGGAGATCAAGGATTCGACCTTCATTCCCCCGGTGGTTCTGACCGGCTTCCAGGTCTTCAACAAACCGGTCGTCATCGGCGCCGCGGATTCACCCCTGCAGCAGGCCATCAACGAAACAAACCGCTTGACGCTACCGCACGACCAGTCGGTTTTTTCCTTTGAGTTTGCCGCGCTAAACTACCGCTTTCCCGTCAAGAACCGCTACGCCTACAAACTGGAAGGCTTTGACCGGGACTGGAACCAGGTGGACAGCCAGCGTCGCTATGCCACCTACACCAATCTCGATCCGGGAACATACGTTTTCCGGGTCAAGGCATCCAACAACGACGGGGTCTGGAACGAAGAAGGCACGGCGGTCGAGGTCATCATCACCCCACCGTGGTGGAAAACACCCTGGGCCCGCGCCCTGGCGGTCCTGCTGACCGTGGGGCTGCTGGCCGGCGCTTATTACCGGCGCGTCAGCGCCATCCAGCGCCTTAACCGGGAACTGGAGCTCCAGGTCGCCGAGCGAACCCATTCGCTAGCGGAAGCCAAGGAGTCCGCCGAAGCGGCCAATCGCGCCAAGAGCGCGTTTCTCGCCAACATGAGCCACGAGCTGCGCACGCCGCTGAACGCGGTGCTGGGCTACTCCGAGTTGCTGCTGCGCGATGCGGCCGGCGGCCGGGAGCGACTGTCGCCGGACCAGGCGGAACACCTGTCCACGGTGCACCGCAGCGGCGAACATCTGCTG